>JAIMAI010000017.1 GCA_023512015.1 Acidothermus sp.
ATCTTTTCCGCTATCAACACTGCGGTTGAGGAGTCGGAGATTGCCGGAAGCCGCCGCCGGTCTACAATCAAGCCGCGTAGCGCAAACAGGCGGCGAACGTCGGAGATTGCCGGAAGCCGCCGCCGGTCTACAATCACCCGGTCCGACGACGGCTGCCATTTCAGGTCGGAGATTGCCGGAAGCCGCCGCCGGTCTACAATGTCAGGGCTGGTCGTCAAGGGAGAACCAGCCCTTTGAGCTGGGCCTTTGCCGCTCGCACCTCGCTTGTGGATCTCTAGAAAAGCTGTATTTGATCAGGAGGACGCTCGGGATGGTGACGGATTTTTCCGTAGTACACCTCCATCTTGCCGAACTGGTGATCGGTAACGGTCAGGAAGCGAACCTGCCCGCGGGTCGGTACCGCTGAGCGGAGCTGCCCCCGAGATACGGCAGCCGCCTCCTCGCTCGGGAAGAAGCGGGCATAGACCGAGTACTGCAGCATCGAGAAGCCATGTTGGATCAGCTGACGTCGAAACTCCGCATAGCGTCGACGGGCGGCCTTGTCATCCACAGGCAGGTCGAACATCGCGAACAACCACACGGCCTTGTAGGGCGACAGGCTCATTCGGGATCTAGATCGAGAAGGGGGATGTCGAGCCTATCTCTGTCCCCCATATAGACACCCGTTACTGATCGCACTGAGCGTAAGATCCAGTCAGAAAGACTTCGAGTCTCCTTCCCATCCGTGAAACGCTGGTAGTTGATCTCAAGGAGAGCCTTACGCTCCCTGTGAGTGAGTTCCTTGATCTCTCCGACGTCGCACTCAGCCGTCAGCTCCAGCACCCTGCGATCAACCAGCGGTCGGAACGGCTCCATGAGATCGCTCGCTAAGCAAAAGGCATCGTAGCGACTGTGATGGTGGATACCGAGCGACGGGTGTAGGCCCGCGGCCACCACCGCTCGCGCGGTGATCGCGCGCAAAATGGCGTATCCATAGTTAAGGAGAGGGTTCGGCCATGGACCGCGGCGAGCACGATAGAAGCGCTCGGTTGGAAAGAGTGCCGCCCAATAGCGTCGAGAGGCCTGACCCTCGACGTTGGTGGGGTCGCCAGACCTGACACTCTTGGCAAGGTCTAATAAGCCGAGATCGTCGCCAAGGACGTGCTGCAACAGGCGGGCCTGCATGGAAATTTTCGCGCGGATGATCTGTCTCCAAAGCTGCTTGTTGGTCGGCCGTGATGCCGCCGCCTGACGAGCGAAACGCTCCGCTTGAACCGCGTTTCCCTCAAGCGGCAGCAACATACCCACCGGCAGATACTTCTCATCGCAGATGACCACTGAAACGCCCTGTTGACTCGCCAACGCGAGCGCCGACAGCGTCAAGCGCAGATGAGGACTCGATGCGATAATCACGTCAACTTCACTGGGCGGGGCAGAGAAGAGAACACCATCCGGCGCGTCGATCACGAAGAGGCCGTTCTTCACACGCACGGTACCTTCCGCCTCGGCGAGATCAAGAGTAAACATCGCTAGTCACGACACGGATGAACCCGACCCAACGGATCGACTACTACCCGCTCCGCGCTGCGCTCCGCAAGAACGCTAAGCATGGGCTGAAGGCCTGCCCGGGAACTTTTACTCGTCGGCTGTGCGTCGCTTACGCCCGACAATTGCATCCGCACAGCTCCACGGTCAAGCCAGATTGAACGCACGACGAATATCTGCCCCGCAAGTCGAATCAGATCGCCCGATGCGAGTGAGAAGAGAAAGGTCGCTTTCTCAGAACCAGCCCATTCTCTTTCGACAATTGGCTGACCTTGCCGGACTCTGTGATACGCCTCGAGAAGTGTTACCACGCGGCCCGTCCACCGTGGACGGCCGTTCTTTCCCTCAGGGAGTGCAAAGATCTCGGCGTGGTGATTACTACCAGGCTCGACGTTGCGCAACCTTTCGCCCGCACCTACCTGCCTTACAGTACTCGATCGGACACGGATGCGCACCTTCTTAATCGGCACGGGTTTCCCATCGCGTGACACCAGCAGCGGGGGAGGTGCCGATCCCAGCCGGCGTGGATCAGTCTGGCCGTGCGACGCAAGCCAAGTTTCCACGGTCGTACGAACGCGGGGATCGACTATTTCTCCCACCTCGCGGGGTGTCAAACTCGTGATCTTCTTTCGAACGTAGACGACGTCGCCACGTACACCGTAGTTGGTCTCTTCGTGAAGAGCTCCTCGTACTCTGCGCCTGAGCTCATGCGACGGCACCACCTCCTTGATGGCAGCCTCCACATCAGAGCGGAAACTTGGCCACGGTGCGTCTAAGCCGACGAGCAATCTCGTACCCATATCGCCTTGCGATTCCCGCGAACGGGCCATCCGCGCAAGACGTTGCACCATCGCTTCGGTACAGAGTGCTATGACAATTGCATCAATCGCGTGATGGCGGTGGTCGTCCCGACTCTTGCGATCCGTCGCTTCGCCACCCGCCATCGTCAAAATACCGTTCAGCCCCCACTCACGACGCAGGATTGCCGTTATCGGGCCGGAAAGCGTCTTGACGACCCGCCGGTGGTTCTCATCGATCCGGCCACCGAAAAGCAGCCCGATGTAGTCGGCTGCAAGACGCGCCGCGTAGCGCGTATCGTTGAGCTGCCGCTCAGCAAAGTCACTGTACCGGTTTTCGACCTCTTCTCGGGTCCATTGGAGGCGTTCGAACTTCTTCCGCCCCAGCGATCCGGTGTGCTGCTGTAGTCGTTCTGCTCTCGCGAGTATCTCATTCCAACGTTGGATGTCCCCACCGAACGCATCTCGCGGAGTACGGTTTCCCTTCTCACGATTTGCTGACGCAAGGCAAACGACCTTGTTGGCGCGCGTGTTATCGAAGCACCACGACCATGGTATAATGTGATCGACCTCAAGGGCACCACTATTGATCAGTTCACTCATTCCGAAAGAGCGTCCCGTGTAAATGCATTGCCACTCTTGTTCATCTGCTAGCAGAACCTTCTCAATATCTTGAGCACTCGGTTGTTGCAAGCCAAGCTCCTTCAAAAGTCTCTCGCGCGCTCGTTCTCTCTCCTTTTCCCGATCTCGCTGTTCCTTCGCAATCTCCTCACGCTGAGTTTTGCTCTTCTTGAGGTCACGTGCAAGCTCCACGTGGACAAACGCTGGCTTGCCATACTCCCTGACAATCGCGTTCACAACCACTCGGACCTGATTCAGACTTCTCGCGACGATCGGATTAGTGATCGCGCGTAGACTCTGCGGAAGATGACGAGCTCCCTTACCCACAAGAGGTGGCAGGAGCTCGAAGGAGCGCCGCGGCTTGTCGGCGTCCGGATATGCACGTAGACGAGCCGTCGGGTACGGCACGCCTTGCTCTAGGTAGGGAAGGACGCGAGCGATAGCTTTTCGTGAGAGAGCCACGTAACCATCAGGCAGCGCGAGGCTGGCAAGTTCGCGAGCCTGCTCTTCCGTGAGTCCCCAGTGCACCATGAGACGGCGGACAAGAGTCTCTTCCTTTTTGACAGAAAGGAGTTCATCAACGAGCTCGTCGCGCTGTGTCAGGTCGAAGTCGTCCCACATACGACCTATGACGTTGCGGATTCGCGCTCCGGTAGCATCTCCTTGCAGTTCTCGAGCGCCGCCCTCTTCTAGGTTCGTCGTCCACCGTCGGCTGTCGAGTCCAAGTAATTTGCGCATCTTCGCAAACGTAAGCTTGCCGTTTCTATCCAGTTCGTCGACGAGGAGTAGGCGCTCCTCACTGGTCAGCGGGCGTTTTTCCCCCGTCTCGATCGAAATCAACTGAAGATTGTTGATCACCTGCAGGAAGCGCCACCTCTGAGCACTTGGAAGTGCTCGAGGAGCACGCTTTCGGCCCGGTTCGAGCTCGCATTCTCCGATATAGCGCTTGACACTCTTGAGGGGTCTCTGATGGAAGATCGCCCGCCGGACTTGAAGCTTCAGCTCGTCGGAGAGCAACGCGGGATGGTATGCCCGCTGGGCTTCCCAGATCGCGTCGAACTCATCCAAGTACATGGCGCGACTGGTCCACACTCGGCGAATGGGTTCCGAGTGCGGATCGGTCAGCGCGAAGAGTTCACCGAGGGTCCGCGCTCCGCGTTCCTTCATCCTCCGCTCGATTTCGGCGATGCCGGAGAGAACAGGGCCGATCCGTTCCTTGGCGTCTTCCCGTCGGTTGCTGAGATAGCCTCGCCGCTGCGCGAGGTGGTACAGCGCTCGCCCGATTTCGTGCGGCTCAAGACGCTGATCAAGAGCAGCCGCACGGAGCACGTACGGAAGACGCGAGACCAATTGGTCGTAAGGAAATCCGGGCTGGTCGAGCCGTGCGTCGAAGATTGTTTTGTCCAGACGTTGTATTACCTCGTGCGGCGTGTCGCCGTCCGGCAGGAGTCCTGCCTTCTGCAACAGGTGAAAGAGCCGCAGCGCCCGGCGGCGCCGCCGCGCAAGCTGGCGGCGGGCTTGACGCGCCGCTCGCCGTTTGGCCTTGCGGGACTCATCCTTTCCAGAGGTGATGTCACCCTCGGTACCAGCCCTGAAAATGCGCACCCCCGTACGGAGTAGTCCGATCGGTTCGCCGTTCTGGTCAATCTTGATGCACGCCCAGCCGAGTGAGTTCGTGCCCAAGTCGATGCCAAGGATGTACGACTCTGGCTGCCGGACCGCCACCATGCCCTCCCCTTTCGGATCATGTGCGATCACCAAGACCGCTGCTGGCTGAAATCATCTTGACAAAGAGGACCCCTTGTGGTCTACTCAATTTCGTTGTAGACCGGCGGCGGCGTCCGGCTTTTTCCGATAAGCAGACGTCGTCTGCGCAGGGAAACCCGCATGACGGGCCCCCGGCGCCCCCCAGGGGGGCGCCATCTTTTTTAAGCCCGATGATGCTCGCGTCGCGTGGGTGGCTCGGGCCAACCACCACATTCGCGACAAGTCGGACGGGCTCTAGAAGAGCACCGACATGAAAGTGCCCACCTCGGCGAAACCAACCTTCTTGTAGGCGGCACGGGCCGGGAGGTTGTAGTCGTTGACGTACAGGCTCACGACGGGGGCGATGTGCCGCTGGGCGAGCAACACCACGGCCGCCATTCCGCCGTTCGAAAGGCCGCGGCCGCGCAACGACGGCTCGACCCACACCCCCTGCACCTGGCACACCTCTGCGGTCGCCGCCCCCACCTCGGCTTTGAAGACCACCCGCCCGTCCTCGATCCGGGCGAAAGCCCTCCCCTGCGAAATGAGCTCCGCTACTCGGGCCCGATACAGCGCCCCACCGTCACTTTCGACCGGGGAGACTCCCACCTCCTCCTCGAACATCGCCACGCATGCCGGAAACAGCAGCTCCAGTTCGTCCGGACGCACGCGGCGCACGAACGGATCCGGCGGGATGCGCGGCGGATCGCTGATCGCCATCAACGGCTGGTTGGGCCGTACATCACGGGCCGGGCCCCAATCGCCTTCCAAAGCGGCCCACAGCCAGGCGACCTGCTGAGCGGGACCGACGAGAGAAGAGCACCGCCGTCCCTGACGACGGGCCTTTTCCGCAAACGCCTCGCACGCTTCGGCATCCGCGCCAACCGGAACGAGATTCGCCCCCGAATAACACAGCGCAGTGATCCGGCCATCGCGCACGTACCCCCAAATTTCCGCCCCCAGGCGCCAAGGGTCCACCCCGCAGCTCGCGACCCGAGACGCCACGAAGACGTTCGCCACCGGATCCCGGTCGAGAATATCCCGGACGACGGCCACGTCGCGGTCGTCGAGCACCCGGACGGGCAATCCCCGAACCACCGCACCTCCCGGGTTGCCGAGCACTCTTGGACCGCCCACACCGGCTGGGATCCGGCGCCGGCGCCGACGTGAGTACTTACGCGATGGTCACGACGGACGGTGTTCCGGCGGACTCGGCGTGCTCGCCGTCGGCCTGCATCTCCTCGGCAAGTCGCATGGCTTCTTCGAGCAACGTCTCGACGATCTGCGATTCCGGTACCGTCTTGACCACCTGGCCGCGCACGAAAATCTGGCCCTTGCCGTTTCCGGAGGCCACTCCGAGGTCGGCTTCCCGCGCCTCGCCGGGCCCGTTGACCACGCATCCCATCACGGCGACCCGCAGCGGTACCGGGAATCCTTCCAGACCGGCCTGCACTTCTTCGGCCAACTTGTAGACGTCGACCTGGGCGCGTCCGCACGACGGACACGAAACGATCTCCAGCTTGCGTTGCCGCAGCCCGAGCGACTCCAGAATTCCGATACCCACCTTCACTTCCTCGACGGGCGGCGCCGAAAGCGACACTCGGATCGTGTCACCGATCCCCTCCGACAGCAGAATCGCGAACGCCACCGCCGATTTGATGGTGCCCTGCAACAACGGACCGGCCTCCGTCACCCCGAGGTGCAGCGGATAATCGGTTTCCGCCGCCAGTTGCCGGTAGGCCTGGACCATCACCATAGGGTCGTGGTGCTTCACCGAAATCTTGATGTCGTGAAAATCGTGTTCCTCGAAAAGGCTCGCTTCCCATTTCGCGGATTCCACCAGCGCTTCAGCGGTGGCCTTGCCGTATTTCTGCAGGAACCGCGGATCGAGCGAACCGGCGTTCACCCCGATGCGAATCGGCGTCCCGTGGTCCTTTGCGGCCTGAGCGATTTCCTTGACCTTGTCGTCGAATTTCTTGATGTTGCCGGGATTCACCCGGACGCCGGCACACCCCGCCTCGATGGCCGCGAACACGTACTTCGGCTGGAAGTGGATGTCGGCGATGACCGGAATCGGCGACTTCTTCGCGATGATCGGAAGCGCGTCGGCGTCGTCCTGACTGGGGCAGGCCACCCGCACGATGTCGCAACCGGCGGCCGCGAGCTCCGCGATCTGCTGCAGCGTGGCGTCGACGTCGGCGGTGAGCGTCGTCGTCATGGACTGCACCGAGATCGGTGCGCCCCCACCGACCAACACTCCTCCGACGTTGATCTGACGTGATTTCCGCCGAGGAGCCAACGGACTCTTCGCGGGAACCTCTGGGACGCCGAGATTGATCGTGGTCACGGCCGCTCCTCACCTCGTCTTCGTCCATTCTCCCCGGGAATGCGCCGGTGTGCGCTCGCGGCGTCCTCCCTGTCCTCGGCGGTTCACTGGAACGGGTTCGCCACCGGGTTGACCAGGTCCGCGTACAGCAGGATGAGCGACATTCCCACGATCAAGGCTAGCGCGGTGTACGTCACCGGCATCAACTTGGTCAGGTCCACCGGGCCGCCGGCCGGACGCCCGCGCCACCGGCGTATCGCGTCGCGGGCTTTCTCGTAGGCGAGGATCGCGACGTGTCCGCCGTCCAACGGCAACAGCGGCAGCAAATTGAACACTCCGACGAAGATGTTCACGGACGCGATGACGCTGATGAGCACCGCGACACCGGCCGACGTCCCTTCGGCGGCGAACGCTTCCCCGGCCAGGTGGGCCACACCCACCACGCTGGTGACCTGGCCTCCGCCGTTCCCGATTTCCCTCGGGGCGTTCGGATTGGCCACCAAGGTCGCGAGCTCGCGCGGCACGGTACCGAGGGCCCGGAACGAATCGACCACCCCGGTCGCAAACATCCGCCCTGCGGCCGCCGCGGCACCGAGCGGCCCCTGCCGGACCAGCTGATCCACCGGGGCGACCCCCACGTGCGGGTAGCCGTCCGGCCCGATCACCGGCGTCAGGGTGATGGTCAGGATCCGGCCGTCACGTTCCACGGTGAAGGTCACCGGGCCGCTCGTCGATCGGGTGAGCGCCACCACGCCGTCCGCTCCCCCGCGCACCTGTTTGCCGGACGGCGGCAGCGACGGGTCGTGCAGGACGGCCGGGGTCTTCTTGACGTCGCGCCCGTCAACCGCGAGGATCACGTCACCGACCTGGAGCCGGCCGTAGGCCGGGGCGGGAGGCGCGGACGGCGGACACTGCCCGGCGCCGTTCGGGATCGCGCACCGGTACACCGTCCCCACTTGGGCGTAGCCGGTGGGTTTGGTCGGCCACGCCATCGCGAAAGAAAAGAGCAGCACGAGCGCGATGACGAAATGCGCGGCGGAACCGGCGACCAGCACGACGAGCCGCTGCGGCCCCGGCTGGTTGATGAACGCCCGCGGACGGTCTTCCGGAGCGATCCGCTCCAGCGGGGTCATTCCGACGATTTTCACGAATCCGCCCGCCGGGATGGCTTTGACCCCGTATTCGGTTTCACCTTTCTTTCGTGACCACAACGTGGGCCCGAATCCCACGAAGAATTGCGTGGCTTTCATGCCGAAGAGCCGGGCGAACACGAAATGCCCCGCCTCGTGCAACATCACCGATATCAGCAAGGCGACGACAAAGGCGATAATCCCCAACACCATCATGGCGTGGCGCTCCCCGCCCGCCGGGCGATGACGTCCCTCGCCATGCGCCGCGCCACGGTCTCGGCTTCCAGGACGTCGTCCAGGTCCCGCACCGGGGAGACCCCCGCCGCCAGGAATTCCTCGACCACCTCGGCGACCGTGTCCACGATCCCGAGGAAATCCAGTCGACCGGCGAGGAAAGCACTCACCGCCTCTTCGTTCGCCGCGTTGAAGGCCGCCGGCGCGGTGTGGCCGACGGTTCCCACCCGGCGCGCGATGTCGATGGCGGGGAACGTTTCGCCGTCCACCGGCTCGAAAACCCACGACGTCGCCTGCCGCCAATCGCACGGCGGGATCACCTCCGCGAGGCGATGCGGCCACGCCAACGCCAGCGCGATCGGCAAACGCATGTTCGGCGGCGAACAGTGCGCCACCGTCGACCCGTCAATGAATTCCACCATCGAGTGCACTACCGACTGGGGATGCACCACGACGTCGATCCGATCGAACGGCACGTCGAAAAGCAGATGCGCCTCGATGACTTCCAGCGCCTTGTTCACCAAGGTCGCGGAATTCACGGTGATGACCGGGCCCATCCGCCAGGTCGGATGCGCCAGAGCCTCGGCCGCACTCACTCCCACGAGATCGCGGCGTCGCCGTCCGCGGAAAGGCCCGCCGCTGGCCGTGAGCAGCAATCGGCGGATTTCCTCCCGCCGTCCCGCCCGCAGGCACTGGGCGAGCGCGGAATGCTCGGAGTCGACCGGGACGATCTGGCCCGGCGTAGCGATCGAGGTGACGAGCGGACCGCCGACGATCAGCGATTCCTTGTTGGCGAGGGCCAGGATGCGCCCGGCCCGCAGAGCAGCGAGGGTCGGAGCAAGGCCGATCGAGCCGGTGATCCCGTTGAGCACCACGCCGTCGTCCAAGGGCCACGCCGCGACCTCGCAGGCGGAATCCGGCCCGGTGAGGACCTTCGGGGCACTGGCCTGCCCGGCCGCGGCGGCAGCCGCCGCAAGCGCGGCTTCGACCTGGTCGGCGTCGGCGCCGGTCACGCCCACCACTTCCACGCCGAACTCGACCGCCTGCCGGGCGAGGAGATCGAGTCGACCCCCTCCGGCGGCCAACCCGACGACCCGGAAATACCCGGGGTGGGAGCGGACGACGTCCAGCGCCTGCGTGCCGATCGAACCCGTCGAGCCGAGGATCACGAGCGGCCGGGGAGTCGAGGGCTGCCACAGCGCGGTGGGCGACTGCCCGGGAAGGAGGGGGTGCGGCTGCCTCGACTGCGGCGACTGGCTCACCCCGCCATTGTCACCGATGATCGGCCCGCCCGCCTGCCGCGATCGGTTCGGCCTCGGGTGCCTCGATGCGTTCCCGAAGACCGTGCGTCGCCCACCAGCGGGCCAACGGGCCGGGAGCCCACCAGTTCACCCGCCCGAGGAGGCGCATCACCGCGGGCACCAGAAGTGCCCGCACCACGGTGGCGTCGACCGCGATGGCCAACGCCATCCCCACGCCGAGCAGCTTCAGCGTGGTGATCCGCGACGTCGCGAAGAGCCCGATGACGACGATCAGTAAGAGGGCTGCGGAGGTGATGATGCGACCGCTGCGCTGCAGCCCGATCGCAACGGCGGCCGTGTTGCGCTCCCCAGGGTCGGTGCCCTCGGATCGGCGCGCGGCTGAAAGATCCCACTCCTCTCGAATGCGGCTGAGCAAGAAAACCTCGTAATCCATCGAGAGGCCGAAAACCACGGCGAGCAGCAGGATGGGGTCGGTGGCGTCCAGATACCCCAGCGGACTGAAATCGAGCAGCCGGGCCAGATGCCCCTCTTGGAAAATCCAGGTAATCGCCCCGAAAGACGCCGCGATGGACAGGGTGTTCATGACGATCGCTTTGAGCGGCAGGATGACCGAACCGAACGCGAGGAACAACAGCACGGCCATGGCCACCGCGATGACGGCCAGCATCCACGGGAGGACTCTGCCGATGCTGTGCAATTGGTCGACGAGGAAAGCCGTGAGCCCCCCGACCAGCACGTGACTTCCCGGCGGCGGCGCCACCGCGCGAACCAAGCCGAGGGTGTGGCGGGCCTCGCTGGAGATGCCGTCGCCGTGATAACCCACTTCCACCAGGGCGTCGTTTCCCCGGACGGCGACCACGTGCGGTTCCACCGTGCCCGGTACGGCAGCGATGCGCGAGACGTAGTCCTGCAGGGAAACCGGATTCGGGAAATCCTCCACCACGATTTGGATCGGAGTGGTCTCGTTGCCCGGGAAATCACGCGCCAGCGTCTCGCTCACGATCCTCCCGGGAGCGTCCGCGGGCAGAACCTTCGCGGTATAGCCGCCGAAAGTCACGTGCCGGAACGGCAGCGCCATGAAGACGAGCAGGGCGACGATCGGAAGCGCGTACAGGACGGGACGACGCATCACCGAACGCGCCAGCCGGTACCAGAATCCGCGTGCCGCGGCCGCCGGGCCGGCCTCCGCCGGGCCGGCCTCCGCCGTCCGCCGACGAGGGCCGAACCACGGCAGCCGCAGCGCATCGACCCGACGTCCCAGCATCGCCAGGATCGCGGGCAGCACGGTCAGCGCCGCAAGCGCGTCGAGAGCGACGACCGCCACCCCGCCGTACCCCATGGACCGGAGGAAATCCTCCGGGAAGAGGGTGAGCGAGGCAGTGGAGACCATCACGGTGACGCCGGAGAACGCCACCGTGCGGCCCGCGGTCGCCAGGGTGCGTCGGACGGCGGTCGCGACGTCGTCCGTACCCGTCATCTCCTCGCGGAACCGGCTGACCATGAAAAGCGCGTAATCGATGGCAAGACCCAGCCCGAGCATCGTCACCAGGTTCTGGGCGAATATCGAGACGTTGGTGAAAATCGTGAGGAATCGCAGGATGGCGAAAGCCCCGATGATTCCGCAAATTCCGACCACCACCGGGAGCGCGGCGGAGACCACACTCCCGAAGATGACCAACAGCAGGACGAGGGTCGCCGGGAGCGACAACGCCTCGGCCCGCTTGAGGTCGCGACTGACCTGACCGCTGATTTCTTTGTTCAGCGGCTGAGCTCCCGCGTAGCCGACGCTGATGCCGTCCGCGGCCAAGGTCGCGAGGCGCTGTTTGACGACCTGGAGAGCAGCGCCCTTCTCGGCGTCCGTGGAACCGGCGAGTTCGAGCACGACATACGTGGCCCGCCCGTCGGTGGAGATGAGTCTGCGTTGACCGGTGTTCCAGTAACTCACGTACGACGGCACCACCGTCTTCGGCAACGACCGAAGCGCGCTCGTGATGGCCCGGGTCGGCCCCGGAGCGGTGATCGGCTCCTTCGCGCTGAAGAGCACCGTGGCATCGGACGACGGCAAGTGCAGGACGTCGGAAATCGCGTTCGCCGCCCGTACCGATTCGCTGTGCGGGTCGTAATACCCGCCGCTGGAGAGTCGCTTCGTGACGTCGCCGCCCCAGAGCGCGGCAAGGATCAACATCAGGAGACCGATAAGGGCGATGACCCGACGGCGGTGGAACACCACCGCACCGAGTCGTTCGAACACGGCCACCTCCGGGTGCCGCGACCTCACGGAATTCGCGACCCGTGCCCACGCCCCCGACGGCGTCCCTGGGAACCGTCAAGTTAGTGGTCACTCACTAGCTTGGTCAAGGCCACCTTAGTGGGACGCGAACCCCACAGGGCGGGCCAGGCCCACCGCCAAGGCCGTCACCCGAGCGATGCGTTCGACCTCCACGCGGTGGAAAGCTGGTGTGCTCCCCCGCCCGCACACCAGCGCCGCGTCGAACGGGTCGAGCGGAACGGCTACCAAGGGGACGCCCTCCCGTTCGAAAGCAGTGGCCCGCACGAACCGCTCCGGTGGGACGATCACGTCGTCCAATGCGGTGCCGCTCCAGTAGGCGATTTGCGGCGAACCGCCGGGATACGAGATGCGCGCGGCCCAATCCGCGTCGAAGGCGGCCACGGCCATGTCGACGAGGGTGTCCAGACCCCGCGTGCCCGTGGCGAGCACCTGAGCGAGCAGGTCGAGGTCCGGAAAAGCACCCGGGATTTGCCGAGTGCGCCGGATGCCGAGCACGCGCACCCCCCGGAGCCCCTCGAGCCGGGCGGCGAGATCGGTGAAATCCCCAGAGGACCAGGTGATGTAGATGTCGTCGACGGCCCGGTCGCCGACACGTTCGAGAACGGTGATGCTCTTGATGTCGGCTCCCGCGTCGGCGAGAGCCGCCGTGACACGCGCCAACATGCCCGGCCGGTCGGCCACGCTCACTCGCAAGTGGACGACCATGGCAGCCCTCCTCACTCGTCTTGTGGTTTCACGTCACTGCCTGCACGACCTTTTCGCACATCTCGTGTGTGGCCAGCGCGTCACCGGCGTCCAACCGGTAACCGACCCGGACCGCGTCGAGGAAGAAATCGCACATCGCGGCAAACCCCCGGCGCACCGCGACCGGGGTCCATTCGTCGAGGCGGTGCACGGTGCGTCGTCCATCCCGATCCTCGACGACCTCCACCAGGTCTCTGATGGTGCGCCGCAGGCCGGGACCGTGCACGTCCAACACCTCCTCGCTCGACCCGCCGTCCCTGTTCATCAAGCCGATTCCGCTGCGGCCGGAAGCGACGACCGTGATGGCAACGAGAGCGAGCTCCCCGGTGACCCGCACCGCGCGGATATCGGTAAGTACAGCGTCGTCCAGCAGAAAACGCAGAGTGTCGATGACGTGAATGAAATCGTCGAAGACGACGCGCCGGGGTTCGTCGGGGAATCCGATGCGGTGTTTTTGCATGATGACGTAGGAATATTCTTCTTCGGTCACCGCTCGATATGCCGGCGCGAAACGTCTGTTGAAACCGACGTACAGCGAGCAATTCTTCTCGCGGGCGAGTTCGACGAGCCGTCGCGCGTCGTCGAGGTTCTGGGCCATCGGTTTGTCGACGTAGACGGGAATTCCCGCTTCCAGGACCTGCGCGACGAGTTCGGGATGGGCCCCGGTCGCAGCGTGGACGAAGACGGCGTCCGGGGTGTCGGCCAGCAAGGCCGCCGGGTCGCTGTACCGCCGCTCCACCCGGTACGCCTCGGCGAGTTCCTCCAAGATGTCGGCGTTTCGCGTGCACAGCGCGAGCTCGATGTCCCGACGCGTCGCCAACACCGGCAAGTACGCGCGCTGGGCAATCTCTCCCAGCCCGATCATCCCGACGCGCAGCCTGCGGTTCGATCCCCCAGCCGTCGCGGCCGTTGCGGACATGAGCCCAGCCTAGGTTCTGTACCCGGGGATGCAACCGGGCCGAGAGTCCCGGCGTCCACGAGGCTGCCGGCGGAAAGGGGTCAGGACGACGTCACGACCGGGCGGATCGATGCGGCGAGGACGCTCGCACCGACAATCGTCCAAGAGACCGCATCACCGGGGTGCAGGTCGACCTCGCCTGCAAGACGCGCCGTCACGGGCCCGGTTGCCGTCGTCAACAGGCACACGGTCTCTGCCCCGGCAAAGGTCACGCTCTGCACCGTCGCACGGAGCGGCAGCTCGCCGTCATCCGCGATCCGGATCCATTCCGGACGCACCACGAGTCGCACCTCGCCGGGGTCGCGGTCGAATCCGTGCAGCGAGACACCGCTCAGTTCCGCGTCGCCGATCCGGATGGTGCTCTCGTCGATGACCTGTGCAGACAAAATCGCGCACGGCCCGGTGAGTCGCGCAATCCATTCGTCGGCAGGGCGCGCATATATTTCCCGCGGTGTGGCTACCTGCACCAACCGCGCGTCTCTGATCGCAGCGATGCGATCGGCCACTGCGAACGCTTCAAGGGGGTCATGGGTGACATAGACGGCGGCTGCTCCGGTCTGCTGCTGCTGCTCGCGTATCTGCGTCTGCAAACCCGCCCGTAACCCACTGTCGAGATTCGCCGTCGGCTCGTCGAAAAGGAAAATCCTTGGCTTGCAGGCGAGCGCCCGAGCCAACCCGACCCGTTGCTGCTGACCCCCTGAGAGTAACGCGGGACGCCGTCCTTCCAAACCCGCCAACCCGACTCGCGACAACAATTCACGTGCCCGAGCCCTGGCCTCGTGCCGACTAAATCCCTGACGTCGCAACGGATACGCCACCGTATCGAGGGCGTCCAGGTGTGGCCACAGACCGTAGTTCTGGAAAACCACGCCGACCCCCCGCCGCTCGATCGGCATACTGTGACCGGCTGCAGCGACCAGCCGGTCAGCGATCCAGATACGGCCTGCCGTGACATCGATGAAACCCGCGATGGCGCCGAGCAGGGTCGTCTTCCCGGAGCCGGACGGGCCGAGAACTGCCAGGATTTCTCCTTCTTCGACATCGAGCGTCACGTTCTCCAAGGCGACGGTTGTGCCGTAACGAACGGTCAACTCCTCGACCCGTAATGCCTTCACCACATACCTCCGGCTGAGAATCCGAGTGCCCCTCGCAACCGACGTGACAGGAAGAGCGGAACCGCGCATGCCAGCACGACGAGAGTCAGCACGAGTGCAATGGCCGACGTCGCAGCTAGATCGCCGGCCAGCTCGGCGTTGAGCACGACGACCCCGATCGTCTCCTTGCCGGGGACATACAGCAGCGAGGACACGGTCAATTCGTGCAGACAGGTGAGAAAGACGAGGAGCCACCCTGCAAACACCGATGGGCGAATGCTCGGCCAGATCGCCGTCCACCATGCGCGCCAAGCCGAAGCCCCGCATGCACGAGCTGCTCGCATAGGGTCGGGGCCGATGTGACTAAGGGCTGCCCCAATGGGCTGTTGAGCTAGTGCCCAGAAACGCGCTAGGTACGCGAGCTCGATGATGACCAGACCACCGTAGAACCACCTCCCGAAAGCGAGCAGGATCGCAACGGCGACGGCCGAACCTGGGACGGCGTACGGGATAGCGATGAGAGTGCTGACGATGCGACCGCCCCGTCGCAGGGCGACGGATCCCGCCAATACACCGGCCACGCACAGTACGCTCGCTGCGGCCAGGGAGAGCAACGCGCTGCGTGCCAAGGCACCGCCGGCTGCTCCACTGACTGCTTCTCGAAGGTGGTCCAAGCCCCAGTGCGCGGGTACCGGGCTCTCTCCGTAGACGCGGGTCAATGCGACGCTCAACAACCCAAGGAAGGGAATCACATTCGCGACGAGGAGATACCCGGCCAACACGACGCTGACCACCCCGTGCCACGGACGCCCACGGACCACCAAGGGTGAGGAATGCCGACCGGTTGCCGTGATCCGATTCGTCAGGCGGCCGGCCACTGCGAACACGACGAGCGCAACGACGATAAGCAATGTGGAAAGCGCAACCGGACTCGCCAGACCCGAGCTCGAGAACGACATGGCCCGATATATCTCGGTTGTGACGGTGGGATAGCGCGCTGGAATGGCGAGCACCGCGGGTACACCGAAATCGCTTGCCGCGGCGATGAAGCACAGGGCGCTCGCAGCCAGAAGCGCAGGACGCAACAGAGGAAGTGTGATCGTGAACAAACACGTCAGAGGATTCGCCCCTGCCGCGCGAGCCGCCCGTTCGGCGTCCGCACCTCCCCGAGTGCGGATCGCCGCAGCGAGAACGAGAAAGGCGATCGGAACCTGTTGCACGCCGAGAACGAGCGTCGTCCCCGCCGGACCGAAGAGCCAATCAGCACGAATACCGAGCAAATGATCGAGGAGGCCGGCAGCGGTGTACGCCTGCGTCACCGAGAGGGCGCTCACGAACGGTGGGACCAAGACCGGTAATAGGAGGCCGGCGGTCAACCATTGCTGTCCGGCGACCCGCAACCGCCAGAACGCGATCGCAGCACCTCCACCGACCAGGAGGGCCATGGCCGTTGCTCCTAGGGAGGTGACGACGGTTCCTCGAATTGCCCGAAGAATCTCCGGATCGGCCCAGATTTGGTGGAACACGCCGGGTGTCCGTACGGCCTCGTAGAGCAGTCGTCCGATCGGCCATGCCACCAGCACTGCGATACCGGCGGCCACCACAACCCATGAGATGCCCTCGCCCGCCAGCCGACGTACGAGGCGTGGGAGAGGGGCGGGATGCGTCGGCGCCGCCACCTCGGTGGCGGCGCCGAACGCCGTTCGTGTGGTCATCGCGTATCAGCCCGTTGGCTCGATCAGCCGAACACCTTCTTGAATGCGTCCAGGATGGCACTGCGTTGGGAGACCAGGTCCTGGTAGCGAACGGTGACGACTTTCGCGTCCACCGGAACCGCGTTCGAGCTCCCGAGCGCGGGAGCATAGCCGAGCGAGACCAGTTGCTGCTGGGCTTCTGATGTGAGGAGCCAGTCGAGGAAGTCCTTGACCACGGGGTTGTCTTCGTGACCCTTGACCGCTCCTGCCGGAGCCGGCACCGGGATCGCCCCGCTCGCCGGCCAGACGATCTGAACGGGCGAGCCCTTCTTGGCGAGTGGACGGTACACGGAGTCGAGGGTGATGCCTACGGCCCTAGCGCCGCTGGCTACATCGTTGCCGACGGTGTTCGTCGATTGTACGATCTTGACGTCGTTAGCCTTCAGCTTGGTGAAGAAATCCGCACCCGCGAGCTTCGGTACTTCCGCGGCCATGGCGAGGGTGGTCCCGGAATAAGAAGGATCACCAATTTCGATCTTGCCCTTGTAGGCGGGATTCGTGAGATCCGACCAGTCCTTGGGCACCGGCGTCGTACCGGTGTGGTAAATGATCACGTTGTAGAAGTTGAACGCGCCGAACCACCCGTCACCCTTCATCGTCTCCGGAAGCTGGCTCGCCGCCGCGGGCACGTAGCTCCCGAGAATGCCCTCCGAAGCGAGCTGGGGCATGACGGTCGGATCGGCGAGCAGGATGGCATCTGCCCGCACTCCGCCGGCTTTGGCCTCGGTCTCCATTCGCGTGACCAGTGCACCCGTCCCAGCGGTGACCATCTCGACGGTCTCGTTGGGGTGGCTGGCGTGGAAGGCGTCAGCGAGGGCCTTTCCGTTGGCAGAGGTAAGAGCCGCGTAAACCGTGATCTTGCCGCTTGCAGCCGCCGACGGGGAAGCGGCAGCGCTCGAACTAGCCGCAGCCGACGGCGTGCTCACCGCGGAGGGCGAGCCGCCGCTCGATTTCCCAGAGGAACATGCCGCCAGACCCATCGCGGCGACGAAGGCAGCCGCCGCGGCCAGCGTTCGTTTCATCGAGTCCTCCTCGCATTAGTGCAACATTGTGAGTTTTGTCATGCACTTGTGTAGATTAGACGCCAGGTCGTAAGCGTCCGTCAAGTCCCTCCAGCTGAAGTTTCTGGAACGTATCCAGCCCGTGACCTGGCATTGCGTGATCAAAATGAGCCGCCTACTCGCGATCCACGAGAAGGAGAAGTTCGCGCAGCGAGTTCACCCTCACATCCTCGACGACGGCCCGCGGGTGAAGTTCCGACCCCTTGGGTGAACCCATGAGGATGGCCTTGCCGAGCCCAGCCCGCCGTGCGCCGAGAATGTCGCGATCGTAGGTGTCACCAACCAGCCAGCAAGCCTCGGGTGCGACTCCAACAGAAGCCGCAGCCAGCAACAGGAACTCCGGATTCGGCTTGCGGATACCCACCTCATCGGAAAACCACTCGGCGTCTAGTAACCCGGTCAGCCCGTCCCGGCGCATCTGGCGCCGCGCTGCTTCGGCCGAGAGCGCATTACAGACCAACGCGAGTCTGATGCCTCGAGCCCGGAGGGCCTGCAGCACCTCCGCCGCGTCGGTCTTCGCCGGTCGATGGAGAATCGTCGAGTCTACGCAGGCACACAATTCGACAGCGTGGATCATCACCGCCCGGCGCGCCGCAGCCGGCCAGTCTGCGGCAACGAGCTCCCAGAATTCTCGATGCCGCATCTCCCGCGGCCTCATCCGACGCGACTGTGCTCGCTTCCACGCCTCGTATGCGGCGACGCCAGCACGTACATCTGCCTCGATCTCGTCGCGGGACAGAGCGTTGGCAAGCCCGTGTTCCGCCAAGCGCCGCTCGACTTCAGCCGCGATCAACAGATAGCCGCCATCGTCCCGCTGAACATCGGCGATGACCCCGCCGTAGTCCAGGAGGATCGCTGCAGGCTTCACGAACCCACCTCTGCCCCGGCCGAGACCTGCAGAGGCAACGCCTCGCCCCGGCGGACGGGGCACACCGGCACCGTGACCGGGGGAAAGCACTCCGGCGCATTGGTATGCACGGGCACCACGACCGCCGGTCGAATCTCCTCGACGAGCCAGCGAAGCGCGTCCGGAAGAGCGTGCCCGTGCGACGAGAGCCCCACGAACCGAAGTCCCAGCCGGCGTACCCACGTCATCAGGACCTCCCATCCCGGATCGGCTGGTCCGTGCGGATACCCGTTCAAGTAGACGTAGAGATCGTCATGCCCGGCACCGAGCTCGAGGAGCAGCGGCCGATCGTAGCGGCGAATTTCGCAGACAAACGCCGCAGCATCGGCAGCGACTTGACGCGATGTGACGATCGGAGCGTCGGAAGGCACCTGATAGCGATCGGCCGCGGGATCGCCGTCGGTGGCCCACACCGCGACGTCGGGTCCCAAGGCCAAATCTTCGAAACCCTGCTCGGCTGCGGCGTGCCAGATCGCGTAGGTACGGCGGCTGAGCACGAGCACCCTGCCCGCCGCGCGAGCTGCTCGACGGATCGCTGCCTGCCGTTCCAGGTTGCGCTCGTGGAACGAACAGTAGACACCAGCTTCAGCCTCGACCACAAGGTCTGCGAACCGCTCGACGAGCTCACGTTCGGTGAGGTTGGGCAAGGCAGTCGCAGGAGCATCGGGCGCCACAGCGGTAGAGGCCTCGGTCACGAGAACGTCGACCCCGCGGCACCGCGCGGCGAAGCCGGTGACCTCCTCGGGATGGCAACCGTGTAACCGCCAGTCGCCCGTGTACGCCAGTCGTCCGCCCCGTGTGGTGACCAGGACGCCGGCACTCCCCGGTACGTCGTGGTCGACGGGCACTACTTCGATCTGTAGACCGCCGAACCTCTCGACCGACCCGGGAGCGAGCGGGATCAACCGAGCCCTCGTCGACGGAAGCACGCCGGCCGCCACCAGAGCGGCGTGGAACCGCGCGGTTGGAGGCGAGACGAAGACCGGCAGTCCCGGTGCGAGAAAAGGAAGCAACTGCATGTGATCTTCGTGGAGATGGCTTACGAACACGGCTAACTGGTTCGGATCCACGTCATCGACGAGTGGATGATCTTCAAGCAGTCGTCCCGGTCGTCGCAGGGGAGCGGTGAGACCACTGATCGAATCGGTCAGCAGGGCCGGGTCGTAGAGCCCTTCGACGAGGGGCGCCATTCCTGCCCTGAGGTAATCCATCAGCACGAGATCGGATCTTGGGGGCAACAACGGGTTGAACAAGGCCTCTCGACGTACGATCGCCGGGTTCCCGACGACTCCCACGTCACACACGAGCCCACAGGGGCCGTCCTGGACGACGAACTGCACCCCTCCGACCGTCCGGACACCGTTGAGAAAGCGCACTCGGCGCATGACAGCCTTTTCGCACGTAGTTGCATTTACATATCTGCTGTGAGTATTCTTGCCGACGACAACCACAGCTGTCAATCGGCCGAGGGTCGTCTGAGTCCAGCCCATGCCATTGCGCCACGTCAACCAGCCGTGGTAGAAATGGCTCGGATGTGATGTAACCGAACGGATGTGATGTTTGGTGCGACCGGCACGCGACCGTGAGCAGCTCATCAAGGCCGCGCGGATGTACTTCATCGACGGTCTGTCGCAGCAACAGATCGCCGAGGTCTTGGGTACCACCCGCTCGAACGTGTCCCGGATCCTCACGGCAGCTCGGGAGCAGGGCATCGTCGAGATCCGCATCAACGAGCCGACCCAGCGCTCCTACCGGCTGGAGGCAGAGCTCACCGCGCGGTTTCCGGGGCTCGAAGCGAGGGTGCTCGCTCCTCGGGCGCATCAGGACCCCCTCGCAGACGTAGGCCATCTCGCCGCGCAATGGCTCTCAGAGCGTCTGACCCGTGGCTTGCGTATCGCCCTCGCCTGGGGCGGCACCCTCCAGGCGATGGTCCGTGCGATGCAGCCGTCTCCCACCGAGGACGTGGAAATCGTGCAACTGGTCGGTGGCTTGTCGGCGCTGACGCTGCACGTCAGCGGTCAAGAACTCGTGCGCCAGCTCGCCGACAAGCTCGAGTGCCGTTACCGCTACCTTCACGCCCCCGCCCTTTTCGAGTCCGCGCCGGCTCTTCGGGCTCTATTGCGTGAGCCTGCCATCGCCACAGCCCTCGATGCCGCTCGTCACGCCGACATCGCCTGCGTCGGGATCGGCGCCGTCGGGATCGGTTCGTCGGCCGAGATCATCGAAGCGCTCCGGCTCAGTCCCGCCGAACGCGCGGAGTTCGAGTCCGCCCGGCCGGTAGGCGATATTTGCGCGCGGTTCTTCGATCAAACCGGGAACGAGATTCGATCCGCCGTCCACGACCGCGTTCTCGCCGTTGAGCTCGACGATCTTCGCGCGATTCCCGTAGTCGCAGGAGTCGCTGTCGGCGCGGTAAAAGGACCGGCGATCCGAGCGGCCTTGCAAGGCCGCCTCATCGACGTCCTCATCTGCGACGAAGCGGCCGCTCACGCCGTCCTTGCCGACAACCGAGAACCCTGAACCGAGCCGGTTCGGAGACCGGCATCCTGAGGAGCCACTGGTGGGATATACGCAACGCCTAGCCGCCCGTCAGGCAGAGTACGGTCGCCCGATCCGGGTCGGTCTCGTCGGCGCAGGCCAGATGGGACGTGGTTACGTCACCCAGGTGAGCCGCATCACCGGAATGGAAGTCGTGGCGATCGCCGATGTGGTGGCCGCGCGAGCGCAGTCGGTCTTCGCGGCCGTCGGAGTCGAAGACGTAGCCGGTCCAGATCTGCCATTCGAGCGCTTGTGCCGAACCGTCGACAACGGTGGGCACGTCGTGACGACGTCCGCCGAAGAATTGACCGCGCTACCGGTCGACGTCGTGGTCGAGGCGACGGGCGTCCCCGAGGTAGGTGCCAAGGTCGCCATGCAAGCCCTGCTCGGGGGACGGCATGTGGCGATGCTGAACGTGGAAACCGACGCGACGGTCGGACTCTTGCTCGCCTCGATCGCCCGCAGTGCAGGCCTCGTCTACACCGTCTGTCGGGGCGACGAACCTGTTGAGGCCAAGCGCCTGGTCGACTATGCACGCGATCTTTCATTCGAGGTCATCTGCGCTGGAAAGGGAAAGAACAACCCTCTCGACGTCCATGCCACGCCGGACGCCCTCGCTTCCGAGGCCAAGGCAAAGAACATGAATCCGAAGATGCTTACGAGCTTCGTCGACGGGTCCAAGGCGATGATCGAGATGGTGGCCCTGGCAAACGCAACCGGGTTGTCCGTGAGTCGGCGTGGATTACACGGACCGTACAGCACCGTCGAAGATTTGCCGCGAGTTTTCAGCTTGCGCGCAGACGGCGGGGTGGTCGAACGTCCCGGAATCGTCGACTACGCAACCGGCCCGGTTGCCCCCGGAGTCTTCGTCGTCGTCCACACCGATGTGCCTACCGTGCTCGAAGAGCTCGATTACCTCAAATGCGGCAGCGGACCGTACTACGCGTTCTACCGGCCGTTCCACCTGGCGAGCATCGAGGCACCGCTATCGGTGGCCGCCGCCGTCCTCGACCACCAGGTAGATCTCGCTCCCACCACTTGGACGGCGGAAGTCGTCGCCGTGGCGAAACGGCCGCTCCGTGCCGGCGAATTCCTCGACCACATCGGGGGCTACACGGTGTACGGACTCGCAGAAGATGCCACGGTGGCGCGCCGGGAGGAACTGCTCCCTCTCGGGCTCGTCGATGGCGCACGTGTCGTACGCGATATTCCGGTGGACACCCCGTTGCGGTATTCGGACGTCGAGCTGGTCGCCGATTCCGTTGTGGTCAACATGCGCGCCCTGCAGGATGCGTTGATTCGCAATCACGAAGCGGCACTGGCCGTGAACCATGAAGCTACCGTTCCCGCTTGAAAGCAGACGTCCTGCTTCTTCTCACGCCGCCGTCGTCCTGGCCGGAGGACGCGTCGCAGGCCCACGGCTCGGCCCCGACATCGCGTTGCTCTCCCTCGCCGGACGCCGCTTACTCTCCCGAGCGGTCGCGACATTGTTGGACGACACCGGCGTCACCCAAATCGTCATCGTGATCGACCCAGCGGACGCCGACAACGCACGAGCACTGTTGTCGCGGGAACTCGGTGACGTCCCGTGCATCTTCGCAAGTGGCGGTTTTGCGGTTCAGGCCTCGCTGGCAAATGGAGTCGAGGTTCTCGCCGATGCGATCACCCGCGGCGCGTACGACCTGATCGTCGTACACGATGCTGCTTTTGCGCTGGCTCCGCCGCATTTGGTCCGTGAGGTGATTGCGACCGCACGTCACTTCGGGGCCGCCGTTCCCTACATCGGGCTCGACGACTTCGTCTGGATCGACCGAATGGGGACGCCGTTGCGTTTCGGGCGAGACGACCGCATTCACATCCAGACGCCGCAGGCGTTCCGCGCCGTTGAACTCCTCCACGCCTGTCGTCGGGCGGCACTCGAACACTTCGCCGTCGGCACGACTGCGGAAGCGATGGAACGGTACTGCGGGAGAAGGGTTCGCGGCGTGCCAGGCGACACCCGCAACGTCGCCATCCGCTCTCCCCTCGATCTGTTCGCGGCGGAGGGGGTGCTCGCGACGTCCCACTACGCCTTGCACTGAGCCGACCACAGGAGGCGGATTGCGGCCACCAGACGCCGGCCGAGGGAGGTGATCTCGTGTCCGAAGAGGCCCGCGCCGTTCTGACCTGCGCGAACTGCGCGGAACCAACCCTGCACGTCGTCCGCTACGCCGGCCGACTTATCGCTGATATCCGTTGCACCCGCTGCGGAACCATCACCGCCCGTGATTCGCGGGAGGCATGGGCGGAGTACCTCCGCGATCTCGAGCAGCGTCTCCTCAGCAAGCCGACGCGAACGGCACGCCGAGCTGTGCGCGACCCGGTGGGGTTCGTCGTTCGCCTCCCGCTCGCGCTGGCCCGACAGCCGATGAAGCTGCTGCGCGAATGGAAAGTGCTGCGTGAGATCTCCCGTCACTGAGGGCACCGCTTTCACCCGGCTCGTGGTGACCGGCTGACTTTACAGGGAAGGGCCGGCCGTGCTATCCATGAAGGAAAGATGTGACGCTACTGAACATATGTGATGATTGCGAGGGCTGATGACTACGAAGCTTTGTCAGGAACCCGAGTTGGCCCGACGAGCCCTCGCGACTATGTGGACGATCCGGCGCTTCGAGGAGGCCGTGGACGACCTCTTCGCACGGGGTTTGATCTACGGAACCATGCACTTGTCGATCGGACAAGAGGCAACCGCCACCGGTGTTTGCCTCGCCCTCGCCGACGACGATCTGATCACGTCTACCCATCGAGGCCACGGCCACTGCATCGCAAAGGGTGCGGACCTGGAGCGAATGATGGCGGAGTTGCTCGCCAAGGAGACCGGGTACTGCCGGGGGCGAGGGGGATCGATGCACATCGCCGACGTGGCCCGCGGAAACCTGGGGGCCAACGGGATCGTCGCGGGAGGAATTCCGATCGCGGTAGGAGCCGGTCTTGCGCAGCGGCTACAAGGCACCCGCCGGGTCGTCGCCAGTTTCTTCGGCGACGGCGCCGCCAACGAAGGCGCTTTTCACGAGGCAGTCAACCTCGCAGCGATCTGGGATTTACCGGTTGTCTTCGTCTGCGAGAACAACCAGTACGGCATGTCGATGCCGACGAGCCGCGCGTTTCGTATCCCACGCATCAGCCAACGTGCCGCCGCATATGGCATCCCGGGAGTCACCGTCGACGGCAACGACATCCAAGCCGTGTACGACGAGACAGTGGTGGCGGTCGAACGTGCGCGCGCTGGGGAGGGCCCGACCTTCATCGAAGCCATCACCTACCGCTGGAAAGGGCATTCGAAGAGTGACAAGAACCTCTATCGAACCCGAGAAGAAATCGAGGAGTGGAAGAGCCGCGATCCGATCGGTCGTTTCGAGGCGGCCGTCGAAGCGGCGGGGACCTTCAATCGATCCGAGATCGAGACGATTCGGTCGAGTGCTCGTGACGCCGTACGCGACGCGATTGCTCGGGCCCACGCCGCGCCCGACGCGCGCCCGGACGAACTGCGTGACGCCGTTTACGCGTGAGACAACGAATTCAAGAGGTCAGGGTGGCAAGTACGACGATCGAACGAACCGCTAGTGATACCCGCACCTGCAGCTATGCCGAAGCCATCCGCGAAGCGTTGGCCCAGGCCATGGAAAGCGACGAGCGCGTCTTCCTGCTCGGCGAGGACATCGGCGTTTACGGAGGCGCATTCGGCGTCACTACAGGTTTGCTCGAACGATTCGGAGCGGAGCGGGTACGAGACACACCGATCTCGGAACTCGGCATCGTTGGGGCGGCGGTAGGGGCCGCCCTCGCGGGGATGCGACCCGTCGTCGAAATCCAATTCTCGGATTTCACGGCTCAAGCGATGGATCAAATCGTCAACCAAGCTGCGAAAATCCATTACATGCTGGGGGGTGCAGCGAGCGTGCCGATGGTGCTCCGCGCGCCGGGAGGCTCGGGCACCGGGGCAGCCGCCCAGCACTCCCAGAGCCTGGAGGCGTGGTTCGCGCACGTTCCCGGCCTGAAGGTAGTGCTTCCCGCCACCCCCGCCGATGCGAAAGGACTCCTGCTCGCAGCGATCGACGACCCCAACCCCGTCATCTTCCTCGAGCACAAATTGCTCTACAAGTCGTCGGGCCCGGTGCCGACTGAGCCCGTCCGCGAGACCTTGGGTGCGGCGCGCGTGCACCGTGACGGAGACGACCTGACCATCGTCGCGACGAGCGTGATGGTGGAGCGGTCCCTGCAAGCTGCGGATGAGCTCGCCGCCGACGGCATCCACGCAACGGTGGTCGATCCGCGCACCATCAAGCCATTGGACGCCGCCACGATCCTCGCAGCCGTGCGCCGAACCGGGCGGCTTCTTCTCGTGCAAGAGGCCCCGCTGACCGGGGGCTTCGTCTCGGAAATCGCGGCTCTAGTGGCGGGATGCGACGCTCTCTACTCGTTGGTCGCTCCGATCCGGCGACTCTGCGGTCTCGACGTCCCGATTCCTTATGCCCCCCAGCTCGAACGTGCCGCCGTCCCCCAGGTCCCGGATATCGTCAAAGCCGCCCGTGAACTGGTCATGGAGTCGTAGATGGCCGACCTCCCGCTGCGGATGCCGAAAATGTCGATGACGATGGAGAGCGGCGAAATCCTGGCCTGGCACAAACGCGAAGGTGACAGCGTCCGCGCCGGCGACATCGTCTGCGAAGTGGCCACCGACAAGGTGGACATGGACGTCGAAGCACCGGCCGACGGCGTCCTCGCCCGTATCGTCGCGGCACCCGGTC
Source organism: Acidothermus sp. (assembly GCA_023512015.1). GTDB lineage: Bacteria > Actinomycetota > Actinomycetes > Acidothermales > Acidothermaceae > Acidothermus. Next base: position 25,774 of record JAIMAI010000017.1, read on the forward strand.
AGAAAGTCGCCGTCGGCGAGCCGATCGCCTACCTTTCCTCGGAGACCGAGGACATCCTCGCCGACATCCTTCCCCCTTCGACCCCCGACCGAGTCGAGGAATCGGCCGCTCCCCCGCAGTCGACCGCACCCGACGAGTACGAAGCGACGCCGCCGTCGCGCAAGGGACCCCGGCCCGCGATACCGCGAGCCCGCCGGCTGGCCGCAGAGCTCGGGATCGACCTCGAGACGGTCACCCCGACCGGGCGAGGCGGTGTGATCACACCTGCCGACGTCGAACGTGCCGCGCAGCGCCACCGGACGAGCCCTCCGAGGGCCCCCGAGAACACACCGGACACCGCCGCCTTTGCCGACGCGTTGCGCGACCGACGAACGCGGCTGCGATCTGTGATCGCTCATCGTATGCAGCAGAGCGCAGCGATCCCCCAATTCACCGTTTTCCGCGACATCATCGTGGACACCGTCGCGAGGTCACGACAGGGGATCGGGTGGACCACCCTCTTTGTGAAGGCTCTCGCTCTTGCGCTGCGGGAGAACGGTGATCTGACCACCCCCTGGCTCGACGACGGCCCGGGTTCGCCGACGGACGACATCGCCGTCGCCATAGCCGTCGACACGCCGGTGGGCCTGCTCGCCCCGGTCGTGCACCACGCGGACACGATCTCCCTGACGAGCCTCCAATCAGAGGTGCGTGGCCTCGTAGACCGTGCGCGCTCGGGGAAGCTCACCGCAACCGAACTCGAGGGAGCGGTCACCACCGTGTCGAATCTCGGGACGTTCGGGGTCGACATGTTCCAGGCGTTGCTCACTCCTCCGCAGCCATCGGTTCTCGCCCTCGGAGCGGTGCGACCTACGCTGGTGGCAACGGGTGATGGCTTCAGGGTTCGCACCGTCTGCACCGTTGGGCTCACCGTCGACCATCGGGTCGCCGACGGGGCGGACGCAGCGCGACTCCTCGACCGATTAGCGCAGCTCTTCGCCACGCCCCCCGAACAGTGGGCGGGCCCGCGACCCTATACCGATCAGTGATGGTGCTGCCCGCGATGATTGCCGCCGGAGCGAGGATTGCACCAGAGCTCACCCGCCCGATCCGGGCGGTTCTTCGCTGCATCCGCGTGCCGGGGCACGAATCAGCGCGCCGGACCGATGCTAACCTCACAGACATGCTTTCCCAGAAACCATCGGCTGTCGCCGTCGTACTCGCCGGTGGGAATGGGAGTCGCTTCGGTGCAGCTCAAAACAAGGTATATCTCCCGCTCGCCGGACGGCGGGTGATTTCGTGGTCGGTCGAGTCACTTGCCCGCGTCCCGAACGTCACGGGAATCGTGGTTGCCGTACGCCGTGACGAGCGGGCTTTCGCCGCCGCCGTGCTGGAGCGAGAGGTCCCAGATGCCCCTGTTCTTCTCGTCGACGGTGGACAGTCCCGGCACGAGTCCGAATACAACGCGTTTCGCGCTATCGAGGAGCGAGGTATCAATGCAGACGTCCTCGTCGTCCACGACGGGGCACGACCGCTGATCTCCCCCGATTTGGTGAGTCGGCTCATCGGGGTGGCCTACGCGGTCGGTGGGGCCATCCCGGCACTCCCCGCGCCGGACGTCGTTGCCCTCGGTGAGGAAGGCCTCATCGAGCCCGTTATGGACGACGCTCCCGTCGCGCGCGTGCAGACTCCGCAGGTATTCCGGACCGGCGCGGTACTGACCGCCTATCACGCCGCCGCGCGCGAAGGATTCATCGGTACCGATACCGCTTCTTGCGTGGAGCATTTCACCGACACCGTGGTACAGACGATCCCGGGCGATGACCGAAACATCAAAGTGACGTATCCGCAGGACTTGTTCACCGCCGAACGAGTTCTCGCGGTAACCCATTACGTGATGCGGTAACGGCAACAAGGAGGATCGAGATGGGCTCGGAAGGCCACGCGGCACCTGAGTGGACGGCGACCGTGTACCTCGCCGAACTGAGCTGCGGCCGCTGTGCGGAACCGAGCCTGCACGAACTGCGTTACGCCGGCCGCATTCTAGTGGCCTCACGGTGCACCAATTGCGGAGCCACGTTGCGTCGTGCCGATCCTGCCTTGTGGATCGAATACCTGGAGGATCTCCTGCAGCGGGTGCGCACCAAGCCTCGGCGTATGGCCACCCGAGCGCTTCGCAACCCACGACGCTTCTTCTCCGAACTGCCGAAATCGATGCTGACCAAGCCGGTACATCTGGCTGAAGAATTCCGCACCTTGCTGCCGATCGGCAAAGTCTGAAACGCGCCGCCGCGAAAAATGCGATCGATGACGGGGGCGAGGAACGTGATGACGACAAACACGATAAGGAGTCGACGACACAGGTGGAGGCGGGATGGCTCACGATCGCCGCACTCTTCGCGGTGGTCACCGGCGCCAACGACGGCGCGGCCATCGTCGCCTCCGGCCTGCGGGTCTCCTTCCTTCGCCCTTTGACAGCGCTGCTGGTCCTCGTGGCGGGCGTACTCATCTCCCCGCTGCTCTTCGGGACCGAGGTGGCCGCGACCCTCTCCCACCGTCTGGTCACCTTCAAAGCGGACGGCGGACGCACCGCTTTCGCCCTGGGCCTGCTCGCGGCACTGCTGGTGGTAGGAGTGCTGACCGCTATGGGCCGGCCCACCAGCCTGACGGTCGCGCTGATCGGCGGGATCGCAGGTGCGGGACTCGGCTACGGTCTTCCGGTTGCCTGGACGACGGTGGGACGGGTACTCGTCTTCGGATTGCTCTCACCGCTTTTCGGAGGCCTGGTCGGGCTCGGCCTTGCTCGGATGCTCCGCCACGCCCCGCCCTTGCAGCACATGCCGTTGGTGATGCGCGTCGGTACGTTGCTGGGCTACGGGCTGCTGGCGCTCGCCTACGGCGCCAACGACGGGCAGAAGATGCTCGCGGTTTTCGCGGTCGCGCAAAGCGGTAATGGCCATATCAAGGCGGACGCGCTTACACTCGGGCTCACAGGCCTGTGTTTCGTCGCTGGGGCGGCGGCTAGTTTGCCTCGGCTGGCATCACGTCTCGGCGCCGAGCTGCTCAGGGTGCGTCCGCTGCATGCGATGACGGCGCAGACGGCCTCAGCAGCCGCAGCCTTCGGCAGCGCGCTCGCACACGCGCCGGTCAGCATGACCCAGTCGTTGGCCGCGTCGCTCGTCGGCTCGGGGGCGAGCGAAGGATCGAGGAGGGTGCGATGGAGAGCAGTGAGCCGGCTCGGGATGGCGTGGGTGGTGACGCTGCCCGCCAGCATCGCGGTCTCGTCGGCAGTGGCCGGGCTCGTGCACGCCGTCGCGGGTTGATGCGCCGTCGACGACTCCCCCGACTCCTCGGCGATCTCCTCGGTCATTTCGACGAGCAGCTCGTCTCCATCCTCGTGGGCCAGATCGACGCCGCCATCCGCGGTGCCGAATTGGCCCGACGTATGACCCGCGGCGAGGTCTCCCCCGACGCCGCCCGTGAAGAAATGCGCGACCTCGAGCACCAGGGGGATCGCAAGCGTGCCGAGTTGGTCTCTGCGCTCGCCGCGGCATTGACCACTCCGATCGACCGCGAAGACCTCTTCCGGTTCTCGCGCCTGGTGGACGACGTCCTCGACGGGCTCCGAGATTTCGTGCGTGAAACCGACCTCTACGGCCTGGGTGACCAAGAATCGGTCACCCCCGTGCTGGACGCCGTCCTGGAAGGGCTGGGGACTCTGCGGGAGGCGGCGAGCGAGCTTGCGGAGCGTCCCCACCAAGCCGGGCTGACGACGGTCGCGGCGAAGAAGGCGGCGAACAAAGTACGGCGTTCGTACGCGATGGAGCTTGCGGAGTTGTTCAACCAGCCGTTCAACGTGGAGACCATGAAGCGTCGAGAATTGCTGCGCCGCATCGACGTCGTGGGGATGCGGCTCAGCGAGGCGGCGGACGCGCTCGCGGACGGAATCATCAAGCGGAGCAGCTGAGCGAGTTCACAGCGACTTCACGCCGACGCCGCAAGCTGGCCGCACGCCCCGTCGATTTCCCGGCCGCGGGTATCGCGAACGGTGACCGTCACCCCGCCCGCGGCGACGCGACGCGCAAAGGCTGTCGTGACCTGAGGGGACGAGGCTACCCACGGCGAACCGGGAGTCGGATTCAGCGGGATCAGATTGACGTGGCCGAGCGGCCCGAGATGGTCGCGGACCAGGTCGGCGAGCATCTCCGCCCGCCACATCTGGTCGTTGATGTCGCGGATCAGCGTGTATTCGACGGACACGCGACGGCGGGTGCGCTGCGCGTAGCGGGCGGCGGCGGCGAAAACCTGGTCGACCGGAAATCGACGATTGACCGGGACCAGCCGGTCGCGCAGCGCGTCGTCCGGAGCATGAAGCGAGACGGCGAGGGTCACCGACAACCGCTCGGCACCAATCCGATCGATCGCCGGCACCAACCCGACGGTGGAGACGGTGATCGAACGCTGTGAGATGCCCAGCCCTTCCGGGGGAGGAGCGCTGATCCGGCGAATCGCGTTCACCACCGCGGTGAAATTGGCCAACGGCTCCCCCATGCCCATGAACACCACGTTGGTCAGCCGGCCGGGACCACCGGGGACCGCGCCGCTACGCAGCGCCCGGGCGGCGGCCACCACCTGAGCCACGATCTCAGCCGTGCTGAGGTTGCGGGTCAAACCCGCTTGGCCGGTTGCGCAGAAAGGGCAACCCATTCCGCAGCCGGCCTGGCTGGAGACACAGACCGTCGCCCGTTCCCGAACCGTCCCCTCGTCCGCCTCGGCTCCGAGAGCCGCGAGTCGGGCTCGGCGCCGCGGATACCGCATGAGCACCGATTCGACCAACGCACCGCCGTGCAGTCGCCAGAGCGTCTTACGGGTGAGCCCGCGGTCGCAGCTCACCTCCCGGACCGCTTCGGCGAGCACCGGAAGGAGGACGGCGACCAGTTCGCGCCGAGCCGATGCCGGTAAGTCGGTCATCGCCGAGGGATCGTCGACCAGGCGGGCGAAATAGTGTGCCGAGATCTGGTTGGCGCGGAAAGCGGGATGACCGAGCTCACTCACCCACGCTCGACGCTCCGCGAGGGTGAAATCCGCCAAGTGCGGGGGCGCCACACCCCGACCCTTCGCAGGGCGACCGGCGTTCGCCGGCGGCACCAAAGCAGATTCATCCACGGGAGCGCTCATCGCAGACCAGTCTCGCAGACCTCGGCGAAGTGAGGCGCCTTGAAGGACCGGCCGGACCTCGACGGTTCGGCGACCGGAGGGGCCGTTGCCGGCGTCCGATAGCATCGTGGCACCAGCGCGCCCCCGGGAGATGCAGACGGCGCGGCGCGCCTCAGGCGACACGCGGCCGGGCCGCGGAACGCGTCGAGGAGTGATGATGAATCCGCATCTGGCGACTCTTTCGTCCGTTGATCCCGACATCGCGGAGCTGGTCCGCAGCGAAGAACGACGGCAGTCCGAGAAAATCCGATTGATCCCGTCGGAGAATTACGTCTCGCGGGCGGTCCTGGAAGCGACCGGGACCGTGCTCACCAACAAGTACTCCGAGGGCTACCCGGGGCGACGGTATTACGAGGGCCAGCAGTTCATCGACCAGATCGAGACGATCGCGGTCGAGCGGGCGAAACAACTCTTCGGGGTGGACCACGCCAACGTGCAACCGTATTCGGGGTCGCCGGCCAATCTCGCCATCTACCTTGCGTTGCTGTCCCCAGGCGACACCGTCATGGGAATGGCTCTGCCCATGGGCGGCCACCTCACCCACGGGTGGTCGGTCTCGGCGACCGGGATCTGGTTCCGCTCGGTGCAATACGGGGTGCGCAGGGACACCGGCCGCATCGATTTCGACGAAGTCCGTGACCTCGCGCGGAAGGAGCGGCCCAAGCTCATCTTCGCTGGCGGTACAGCGATCCCCCGCATCATCGATTTCGCTGCTTTCGCCGAAATCGCCCGTGAAGTGGACGCCGTCCTGGTCGCCGATATCGCTCACATCGCCGGACTCGTCGCCGGCGGTGTCCACCCGACGCCGGTCGGACATGCCGAAATCATCTCGACGACCACCCACAAGACCCTGCGCGGGCCGCGGGGCGCCATGCTCATGTGCGACGCGAAACATGCGAAGGCGTTGGACAAAGCGGTCTTCCCGGGTCTGCAAGGTGGGCCGCACAACCACACGACCGCAGCCATCGCGGTCGCCCTCCGCGAAGCCATGCAGCCGGAATTTCGTGAATACGCGCGGCAAATCGTGGCCAATGCTGCGGCTCTCGCCGACGAATTGCTCGCCCGCGGGTTCGACCTGGTCTCCGGCGGCACGGACAACCATCTGATCCTGGTCGACCTCACCTCGAAAGGGGTGGCCGGAAAACCGGCTGCCAAAGCATTGGACCGCGCGGGGCTGGAAGTGAATTACAACACCGTTCCGTACGATCCCCGCAAACCGTTCGACCCTTCCGGCATCCGATTGGGGACTCCGGCGGTCACCACTCGGGGTATGGGACCGGCCGAGATGCGCCAGATCGCGGCGTGGATCGACGAAGTCGTGAGCGCCCTTGCCAAAGGCGATGAGGACACCTGCGCCGCGACGGAACAGCGGATCGCGGGCGAGGTGCGCGAATTGACCAGCCGCTTCCCGGCTCCCGGAATCGACGCCTGACGGCCGACCGGCGTTACTGCCCGCAGCGAGAGGACGCGCCGTTCAGCCGAGAACAAGCAGCACCCAAGCGACCGGCATCGCCAACAGGATGGAATCGATGCGGTCGAGCAATCCGCCGTGGCCGGGAAGCAGACGACTCATGTCCTTGACCCCGATCCGCCGCTTGACCCAGGACTCCACCAAATCCCCCGCCGTCGCCGCCATCACGAGAAGAACGCTGCCGACGGCCGCTTCCCACCAGACCCGGTCCAGGACGAGCACACCGACGCCCACCCCTACCGCCGTCCCCGTCGCAAGGGAGCCGGCCAATCCTTCCCACGATTTCTTCGGCGAAACGCGCGGAGCCAGCGGGTGACGTCCGACGAGGACGCCGACCGCGTACCCGCCGACGTCGTTGGCGACGACCACCGCCAATACGGCGGCCACGTACGCCGGACGGCGATCCGCGAGCAGCACGGCGAAAGCGGCGCAACCGGCGATGTATCCGGCCCCGGCGAGCGCGACGGCGGGGACGTGGCCCACGTGGGCCGTCCGAAGGGCCACGGCGAACTCCGTGATCGCCGCGACTACCGCCACCGCGACCAGCGCGGAAAAAACTCGGACATCGACGAAAAGCGCAGCAAGCACCACTGCGGCGAGCAGGACGCCGACCACCGTCGCCGCACCGAGATTGCGCCCCGTCCGACGGGCTCCGGGCACCCCGCCCGTCGACATGCTCCGTGCGACGTCGGTCGCCGGCGAACCGCGCCGCACCTCACACCTCGAGAAGCTCGGCCTCTTTGTGCTTGAGCAATTCGTCGACCTGCGCCACGTATTTGTGGGTGAGTTCGTCGAGTTCTTTTTCCGCGCGGCGGACTTCGTCTTCACCGGCGTCGCCGTCCTTCTGCGCCTTGTCGAGCGCTTCCTTGGCGTGTCGGCGAATGTTACGGATGGCCACCCGGGCTTCCTCGGCCTCGTGGCGGGCGAGTTTGATGTACTCGCGGCGGCGTTCCTCGGTGAGCGGAGGAATCGCCACCCGGATGACCGAGCCGTCGTCGGTCGGGTTGACGCCCAGATCGGAATCGCGGATCGCCTTCTCGATGGCCCGCAGCGCTCCCTTGTCGTAGGGGTGGATGACGATGAGTCGGGCATCCGCGACGGTGAAGCTGGCGAGTTGGTTGAGGGGCGTCTGCGTACCGTAGTAATCGGCGGTGATTTTCGCGAAGAGCGCGGGATGAGCCCGCCCGGTGCGAATCGCCGCGAAATTCTCCTTCGCGACGGTGACCGCTTTCTCCATCTTCTCTTCGGCTTCCAGCAGGGTGTCGTCGATCACGGCACGCTCCTTCGAGGTCTCGGTTGCCGTCAGCGAGCCGGCGACGTGATCTGCCGCCGCGCTGGTTCGCCGTCCCCGCTAGAAACGATAGTGCCGATCTTCTCGCCGTGGACGGCGCGGGCGATGTTGCCTTCCTCCAACAAGTTGAAAACGATGATCGGCATCTTGTTGTCCCGACACAGCGAGATCGCGGTAGCGTCGGCGAACTTGAGGTCGCGGGCGAGCACCTCGTCGTAGTCGAGGTGGTCGAACCGGACGGCATCAGCGTTGGTCTTGGGATCGGCGTCGTAGACCCCGTCCACGGCCTTGGCCATCAGCACGACCTGGGCGCCGATCTCGAGCGCCCGCTGCGCCGCCGTGGTGTCGGTGGAGAAGTAGGGAGCGCCGAGCCCCGCCCCGAAGATCACCACTCGCCCCTTCTCCATGTGCCGGATGGCCCGCCGCGGGATGTAGGGCTCGGCAACCTGACCCATGGTGATCGCGGTCTGCACGCGGGTGTCCACGCCGAGTTTCTCCAGGAAATCCTGCAGGGCAAGACAATTCATGACCGTGCCGAGCATGCCCATGTAATCGGAGCGGGCTCGGTCCATGCCGCGGACGGCGAGTTCGGCGCCCCGGAAGAAATTCCCGCCGCCGATGACCACCGCCATCTGGACACCTTCCGCGACCACTGCAGCGATCTGCCGGGCGATGGACGCGACGATGTCCGGATCCACCCCCACTTGACCACCGCCGAACATCTCTCCGCCCAGCTTCAACAACACCCGGCGGTACGCGGGGCGAGCCCCGGCTGCGTGGTCGTCGTCCGGCACGGATCCCTCCTTCCGCGGGTCTCGGCTCAAGCTTGCCCGACGCGGAACCGGGCGAATCGCACGACGCGCACCCCCGCTTCGTCGAGAACCTGCTGCACGGATTTCTTCGGGTCCTTGGCGAAAGCCTGCTCGCAGAGAACCGTGTCCTTGTAGAAGGCATTCACCCGACCTTCGACGATCTTGGGAATGGCCTGCTCCGGCTTACCTTCTTCGCGTGCCGTCGCCTCGGCGATCCTCCGCTCGCTCTCGACCACCTCGGCCGGGACGTCGTCGCGGGTGAGGTAGGCGGGGGCGAATGCGGCGATGTGCTGGGCGACGTCCTTGCCCACCTCGGGCTGGGGGGCCGACAATTCCACGAGCACCCCGATCTGTGGGGGCAAGTCGGGGCTCGTCTTGTGCAGGTAACTCACCAAGCCTGCGCCGGTGAAGCGCGCCAAACGACCCAGTTCGATTTTTTCACCGAGGGCGGCGCTGTTCTCCTCGATGAGTTCGCGCACCGTCTTGCCGTCGACGGAAGCGTCGAGCAACCGATCGGGATCCGTGGTGTCGGTCGCCAAGGCGGCCTGCACGACGCTGCTTCCCAGTTGTTGGAAGCGTTCGCCCTTGGCGACGAAGTCGGTCTCGCACCGTACCTCGACGAGCACGCCGATACCGTCTTGGATCGCCGCTCCCACCAGTCCGTTGGCGGTCGTGCGTTCGGCGCGTTTCGCGACGTCCTTCGCCCCCTTGATGCGCAGCAGCTCGACGGCTTTGTCGAAATCGCCGTCCGCTTCCTCGAGGGCCTTCTTGCAGTCCATCATCCCCGCCGCGGTGATTTCCCGCAGGCGCTTCAGATCCGCAGTGGTGTACGCAGCCATTTCGTCCTCTTCGTCGTGCGATTCTCGGAATTCCTTCTTCGGCGGACATCTGCTATGGGGGACGCGCGGTCGGCATGCGCGCCGGGAAGCGTTGCGCAGGGCCGGTCAGGCGCCTACCTCGTCGACGTCCACCCCCTGACGGGCGAGCAGCTCACGCTCCCAGTCGGCGAGCGGTTCGTCGGCGCCGAGTTCGTGTCCCGGCGTGGGTTCGGTCTCAGGAGCACGTTCACCGACCCGCGCTGCGGCGCGCGCCATCAAGCCGTCGGCGACGGCATCCGCGATGACCCTGGTGAGCAGGCTCACCGAGCGAATGGCGTCGTCGTTGCCCGGGATGGGGTAATCGACTTCGTCGGGATCGCAATTGGTGTCGAGGATGGCGACCACCGGGATGCCGAGCTTGCGCGCCTCGTCGACCGCGATGTGCTCCTTTTTGGTATCGACAATCCAGACCGCGCTAGGGAGCCGGGTCATGTCGCGAATGCCACCGAGGGTGCGTTCCAACTTCTCCTTCTCGCGTTGCAGGGCAAGCGCTTCTTTCTTCGTTGCTTGCCCGAACAGCGAGCCGTTCTGCTCCAGGAGTTCCAGCTCCTTCAACCGCTGGAGCCTCTTGTAAACCGTGGAGAAATTGGTGAGCATGCCGCCGAGCCAACGCTGGTTGACGTACGGCATCCCGACTCGGGTGGCTTGCTCGGCGATAGCCTGCTGAGCTTGCTTTTTGGTCCCCACGAAGAGCACGCTGCCGCCGCGGGCCACCGTGTCCTTGATGAATTCGTACGCGCGTTCGATGTACGACAAGGATTGCTGAAGATCGATGATGTAGATGCCGTTGCGCTCGGTGAAGATGTAGCGCTTCATCTTGGGGTTCCACCGGCGCGTCTGGTGACCGAAATGCACCCCCGCGCCGAGGAGTTCCTTCATCGTGACGACGGCCATGGCCGCTGCTCCCTCCCGGCGCCTGACCCGGCGCCTCCTCGGTTCCTCGTGACCGCCGGACGGCGGCCACCCTGACGCCCGACCTTGGCGTCCGTGGCGACGGACGCACCGAGGATGTGATGCCGACGGCATCTCGGGCGTGCGAAGTGGCCCGCGACGTGGCCGCCGACGAGCGGCGCCTCGTCGACGCGGGCCCCGGGCGCAGTGTACGGGACGGCAGCGCATGCCGCGAGCCGAGGGTGATCCCTGCGCCGCGAGGGTGATTTCTTCGAGACGACCGTGACCCCTGCGCCGCGAGGGTGATCCCTTCATGTGCTCCCAGGTTGTCCCCAACCCCGCGCTCCGTGATGCACAGGGACCGGCTTCGCCAGCCCGCCGCATGCCTCTCGCCGAAAGGATGCCGACATGCCGTGCCGTGAGAGAAAACGGGCGACCACGCTCTTTGCGCTCGTCGTGCTGGCGTGCGCGACGGTGAGCGTTCTTGGGACGGCGGCATCCGCCCCCTCCGCACGCGCCGCCGAGCCAATCACGTCGCCCCTCGCGCACGTCGAAGTGATCCGCGGGTTCGCGCCGCCGACCCAGCCTTGGCTAGCCGGCCACCGAGGCGTCGATCTCGCCGCGAGGTCGGGCGAACCCGTGCTCGCGCCGGCCGACGGACGGATCGTCTTCGTCGGCCGGATCGCCGGTCGGGGTGTGGTCGTCGTCCAGGCGGGCGAGTTGCGGTTCACTTTCGAGCCGGTGAGGGCCACCGCACCCTCGGGGAAGGGAGTGAAACGCGGTGATCCCATCGCCGTGGTCGCGCAGGAAGCAGATCACTGCGGACCACCCGGTACGTGCCTGCACTGGGGGGTACTGCGGGCGGACACCTATCTCGACCCGCTTGCGCTGCTGGCCTGGGTGCGCCTGCTCCCCATATGGGGCGCCGCGCTCCCTGAAGGAGCCGCCCGAATGCCTGTTTCCAAAGAGGCGCTGCGCTCGCGCAACGAGACGCTCCGCTCGCCACCCTCTCGCGAGCCGACTACCGCGGTATTCGTCCGCCGAGCGGCGTCGGCTACAAGCCGTGCGTCACCCGGCGCAGAACCGATCGACCATCGGGACGTCGGCCGGCACACCGTCCAAACACTGGCAGGGGTCTCCGCGGTCGGCTTGGTGATCACATTGCTGCGTTCGCGCCGCTACCGGAGCTGAGCGCAAGCATGCGGCGAATTCGACCCGACGATTCCACCGGCTCTGCCGAAGGACGGGGTTCGACCCTTACGCTGCGAGAGACCGCACCTGTCGGGCCGAGGTTCTCGCGATGAGCCCCCTACCGTCGACGCCGCACGGCAATCGCTTCGATCACGCGGTCGAAGCGGGATCCGACACGCCCAAGGATCCCCCAAAGGCCGAGGTAGCCGACACGGTCCCGCTCACCCCACCCGCGAGCCTTTCGACGTCGAAGGAAAGCGCTGGTGCGAGCGACACCGGCGCCTCCGAACCGCATGGCCTCAGCACGGCCGAGGTCGCGGACCGCCGGGCTCGCGGCTTGATCAACCAGGGCGTCGAGCAGACCAGCCGTAGCGTGCTGGAAATCCTGCGTGCCAACGTGTTCACCCGATTCAACGCACTCCTCGGCGCCCTCTTCGTGATCATTCTGATCGTCGGACCGATCCAAGATGGGCTGTTCGGGATCGTCCTCGTGGTCAACACCGCGATCGGGGTTTTCCAGGAGCTGCGGGCAAAACGCACCCTCGACCGGCTCGCCGTAGTCACCGCGCCGCGGGTCACGGTGCGCCGGGACGGCGCATCACACTCGATCCCCGCCCGCGAAGTCGTCGCGGACGAGGTCATCGAACTCCGAACCGGCGAACAGATCGTCGTGGACGGCGAAGTGGTCACCACCGATGGGCTGGAAGTCGACGAGTCCCTGCTCACCGGCGAATCCGATCCGGTGGCCAAGCGGCCAGGCGACCGCGTCTTGTCCGGCAGCTTCGTCGTCGCCGGGGCGGGCATCATGCGCGCGACCGAGGTCGGTGCGGCCTCCTACGGTGCCCGGCTGGCCGCTGAGGCTCGCCGCTTCACCCTGGTGCGCTCGGAACTCCGTGACGGCACGAACCGCATCCTCCGCGTGATCACCTGGGTGCTGGTGCCGGTCGCTGTGTTGCTCGCGTGGAGCCAACTGGTCCACAACCACAACCTGCCGGACGCCATCCGTGGTTCGGTGGCCGGAACCGTGACCATGGTGCCCGAAGGTTTGGTGCTGCTGACCAGCATCGCGTTCGCGATGGGGGTGATCCGCCTGGCGGCGCGGCGGGTCGTCGTCCGCGAATTGCCGGCGGTCGAGGGTCTCGCGCGGATCGACGTTCTGTGTATCGACAAGACCGGTACCCTCACCACCGGCAAATTGCGGCTCGAAGATCTGCGGCTCCTGGGGAACGCAGACGCCGCGGAGAGTTGGACGGCGCTGGCCGCCCTGGTCCGTAGCGACCACAGCCCCAACGCGACGATCGAGGCCATTCGAGTCGCCGCCGAAGAGCGCCCGGAAGGGCAGAACGCGACGAGTTGGAACGCCCGCTCCGTGCTCGCTTTTTCCTCCGCCCGTAAATTCTCCGGTGCGGATTTCGGCGAGCGGGGCGTCTGGCTGCTCGGCGCCCCCGACGTGCTGCTGCGGAACGGGGACGGTCCTGCCGCGCGCGAGGCGGGGGCCGCGGTGGAAGAGCTGGCCGAAACCGGTCGGCGAACGCTGCTGCTGGCACGAGCGCAACATCTGCCGCTGCGTTCGCCAGAATTCGCAGCAAACGCAGACGGTGTGCTCGCCGACCACGGTCCCCTGACGCCGGTCGCCATCGTCGTCCTCCGCGATGAATTGCGGGAAGACGCGGCCGACACCCTCGCTTACCTCGCGTCCGAGGGGGTCCGCGTCAAGGTCATCTCAGGTGATCATCCTCGCACCGTGGAAGCGATCGCACGCCAACTCGCCCTGGCGGATTTGGGCGAAGCAGTGGACGCCCGAACGCTGCCCTCCACCGACGGGGAGGAATTGCGGGCCGCGGTGGAAAAGGCCTCCATCTTCGGACGGGTCACTCCGCACCAGAAACGCGCCATGGTGAAGGCGCTGCAGGCGCAGGGTCACATCGTCGCAATGACCGGGGACGGCGTCAACGACGTCCTCGCTCTCAAGGACGCCGACCTCGGGGTCGCGATGGGGTCCGGTACGGCGGCCACCCGAGGCGTTGCCCAGCTGGTCCTCCTGGACAACGCCTTCAGCGCCCTCCCTGCGGTGATTGCGGAAGGACGCCGGGTCATTGCGAACGTCGAACGGGTAGCCAACTTGTTCCTGACCAAGACCGTCTACGCGACGGTGCTCGCCCTCACGGTCGGCGTCGTGCAATTGCCGTTCCCTTTCCTGCCCCGACACCTGACCCTGGTCAGCGGGCTCACCATCGGGATCCCGAGTTTCTTCCTCGCACTCGCCCCGAATGCCACGCGGGCCCGCTCCGGTTTCGTCGGCAGGGTGTTGCGTTTCGCCGTCCCCGCGGGACTGGTGGCCGCCGCCGCGACGTTCGGCGCGTATTCACTCGCGCGCTCCGAGCCCACGACCACGTTGGAGGAAGCCCGTACCGTTGCCACGCTCGTCCTCGCGGGCATTGGGCTGTGGATTTTGTCGATCCTGGCCCGCCCGGCTACCCGGCCCCGCCAGTGGCTGGTCGCATCGATGATCGGTCTGTTGGTATTGGCGCTCGTCGTGCCGTGGAGCCGATCCTTCTTCGCTCTCGAACTCCCCCGTCCGGTGCTGTGGCTCGCCGGCGTAGGAGTCGCCGGTCTCGCGGGATTGGTACTCGAAGCGGGTTGGCTCGCCGCGGGCTCGATCCAGGTGGTGGTGCGCGCCCGGCCCTGGCAGACCGCGCTCTCCGAATTGCCGGCACGCCTCCACCAATGGCGGGAGCGACAACGTGCTTTCAAGAACCGACCTCCGGCCGACGAAAGGAGTCGGGGTCGACGACGTCTGATACGTCGTTGACGTCACCGGGCACGAACGCGTGGGAAACGGTTCGGCAGGCCTGCGCGTTGAAGTATAAAAGCTGTTGCCGCCTCAGTCGCCGGTCTGCTCGGCCAGTTTCGCTCGAAGCTGGAGCACCGCTTTGGTGTGCATCTGACAGATTCGGCTCTCGGTGACGCCGAGCACCTGTCCGATCTCGGCGAGGGTCAACCCTTCGTAGTAATACAGGGTGATGACGATTTTTTCCCTTTCGGGAAGGGCGTTGATGGCACGGGAGAGCAAATACTTGGTCTCTTCGGTTTCGAACGCCTCGACCGGATCCTCGGCTCGGGTGTCTTCCAGGGTGTCCACCAAGGAGAGGCGGTCGCCGCGATCACTTCCCACATTGAGCAGCTCGTCGAGTGCGATGACGTTGACGAAGGAGACTTGACTGAAAATGGTGTGCAGTTCGTCGAGCGAGATGCCGAGTTCCTCGGCGACCTCTGCTTCGGTCGGCGTTCGATGCAATTTGTGTTCGAGAGCGGCGTAGGCCTTTTCGACCTCGCGGGCCTTGTACCGAACGGACCGCGGGATCCAGTCGATGGCCCGGAGTTCGTCGATGATGGCACCCTTGATCCGATTGATGGCATAGGTCTCGAATTTGATGGATCGGTCGAGGTCGAATTTCTCGATGGCGTCGATGAGGCCGAAGATGCCGTACGAAACCAGATCCGCTTGCTCGATGTTCGGTGGCAACCCGACCCCGACTCGACCGGCTACGTACTTCACCAGCGGCGAATAGTGCAAGATCAGACGTTCGCGTAGCTCCGGGTCGCCGGTCTCCTTGAACCGCCGCCACAATTCCTGAAGCGCCTCTTCGGCATCGCGCTTCGCGGCATCCTCGGCGTCGCGCTTCGCGGCCTCCTCGGCCGCACGCAGATGCTCCAGATCCTCCGCGTCTCCCATCTCACCGCCGCTATTCGTCGTCCCCAAGTCCGCTTCGCTCGGCTGCCCGCTCCCGAAACTTTTCAGGTCGGCGCCGGTCGAACTGGGTCGCGCGCCGCCCTGGCCCGTCGCGACGCCGTCAGGCTCGGGGATGCGCGCGGTCATACGTTGCCCTCAACCGATCGATCGACACGTGCGTGTACAGCTGCGTCGTAGCGAGCCTAGCGTGACCAAGTATCTCCTGCACGCTTCGCAGATCCGCGCCGCCTTCGAGCAGGTGGGTCGCGGCGCTGTGGCGCAGACCGTGCGGTCCGATGTCGGCCGCCCCTTCCACCCCCCGCACCGCGTGGTGCACGACCCGGCGTACTTCGCGGGGATCGATCCTGCGACCCCGAAGGCCCAGGAACAGCGCGGTGCCACTCCCCGACCCCGCCAGTAGGGGTCGGCCCTCGGCCACCCAGCGATCCACGGCTACCAGTGCCGGGACGCCGACCGGGACGGTCCGTTCCTTGTTCCCTTTGCCGAGTACCCGAACGAGTCGTCGGACACGGTCCACGTCGTCCAGATCGAGCCCGACCAGCTCCCCGACCCGTATGCCGGTGGCGTAGAGGAGTTCGAGGATGGCGACGTTGCGGAGAGCGCGCGCACGAGCCAATCGAGAGTCGGTCGTGGTCGGCTCATCGGACCCGTGGGTCTCGCTGCCCTCCGAACCAGGGATGACCGCCGCCCGATCGAGCAGGGCGCGCGCCTGTTCCTGGGTCAGGACTTGCGGAAGGGGGCGGACGACTCTGGGAGTCGCCAGCCGCAGTCCCGGATCTTGGAGGATCCAGCCGCGTTTCACGCAGTAGGCGGTGAAAACCCGCGCCGCAGCGGTACGCCGGGCAATCGTCGTGCGGGCCTTTCCGAGGCTGTCGAGTTTGGCGAGCCAACTGCGTAACACGTTGATCGAAAGCATCGACGGCGTGGAGCAGCCGAGCCTCGACGCGTGATCTACAAGATTTCGAAGATCTGCAAGGTAGGCGGCGACCGTCCGCGCCGACACCGCCCGTTCGTACCTCAGGTGGTGGGCGAACGCATCGATCGCCTCGGCAAAGGTCGGCTCCGCCACCTGGGTGGTCACAACCGCTGAAGATACCCGGCGTGCGGGTCGTCGGCTGCCGCATCGCGCAGATTTGGTCAGCGGACCACCCGCCACCCGTCGTCGATCCGTTCCACGAATCCTCCGGCGGCAAGGGTGCCGAGAGCCCGCAAGACGTCGGAGACCGCAAGACCCGCAGCCACCGCAATGCTCGCCGGACCCGCGGCGCGGCGAACCGGAACCGCGTCCAGCACCCGCGTGGCAAGCGGATCGAGCTGGTCACGCGGTCGCATCGGGCCCACCTGCTCGGACTCGGCCGAGGTCCCCAATGGACCGACGAGCTCGAGAACCTCGGCGGCGCCCGTGACGCAGACGACGTCCGGTTCCCGCAAAAGGGCATTGCTCCCAGCGGAAAGAGCCGACGTCACCGGCCCGGGCACGGCCATGACGTGGCGGCCGAGCTCGCGAGCACGATTGGCGGTGTTGAGCGAACCACTGCGGGCGGCCGCCTCGACGACGACGGTGCCGCGGGTCAGGGCCGCGATCACGCGATTGCGGACGAGAAACCGGTAGCGCATAGGCGCCGACCCCGGCGGCCACTCGCTCACAATCAACCCAGATTCGCGAATCCGCGCCAGCAAGGAGACATGCCCGCGGGGATAGGGGACGTCGACGCCACCGGCGAGGACGGCCACGGTCGGCCCACCCCCGACGAGCGCTCCGCGGTGCGCGGCACCATCGATGCCGTACGCGGCACCGCTCACGACGCACCAGCCACGCTCGGCGAGTTCCCTGGCGAGTTCCGTCGCAACGTATACGCCGTAAGGGGTGGCGTCGCGGGAACCCACGACGGCGACCCCCCGCCGAGCGAGATCGGCCAAATGGGGCTGTCCCCAGACCCAAAGGCCGAGAGGCGGCGCTGCGTACCCTCCGCCGATGTGGACGAGATCGTCGAGAACTTCCGGCCACTCGTCGTCGCCGGGGACGAGAAAACGCCCACCCAGCCGCACGATCGCAGCCAGATCGGCCTCCGGATGCGCGTGGGGAAGCCGAGCCTGCCAGTGAGTGGCCGCCTTCGTCGTCAGGCGCCCGGTGCGCAGGTCCTCGACGATCTCTGACGCCGAGTACCGCGAGAGGAGCTGCGCCAACGCGAGGTCGCCGGGCTCGGTGATCCGTGACAGAAGAGCTCGCGCCAATCGATCGGTTTCGCGATCAACGTCGGATTTTCGCGTCTGCGGCTGCGGGCCCGCGCTCATCCCGGACACCCCATCCTCAGGTACAGCGCTTCGTCGATCTGCTCACGGCCTGGGCGAGGGAGGTCGGCGAGATCGGCGAGGGTCCAGGCCAATCGGAAGATGCGATCCAATCCGCGGGCGCTCAGTCGGCCTGCGTCCAAGGCCCGTTCCGCCGAGGCCAAGGCGGCGCGGCCCAGCGGCCAACGTTCGCGCAGCACCGGCCCGGGCACCTCGGCGTTCGACCGCCACGGGGTGTCGGCGAGCCGTTCGGCTGCGCGTTGGCGGGCGAGGGCCACGCGTTTGGCCACCACCTCGGTGCTCTCGGCGCTCTGTCGATCGGCGAGAAGCTCCGTGCGGCTCACCGGATCCATCCGAATTTGGATGTCCACCCGGTCGAGCAGCGGACCCGAGAGCCGGCCGAGGTACCGCCGCCGCGTCGACGGGCTGCACGTACAGGACCGAGCGGGTGCCGAGGCCGCGCAGGGGCACGGATTGGCCGCGAGGACGAGAAGGAAGCGTGCCGGATAAGTGGCGGTTCCTCCGGAGCGGGCGAGGCTGACCTGTCCGGACTCCAGCGGCTGGCGCAGCGCGTCGAGCGCGGCGGTCGGGAATTCAGGTGCCTCGTCGAGGAACAGCACCCCACGGTGGGCGAGCGAGATCTGGCCCGGACGGGCGACCCTGCTCCCTCCTCCGATCAACGCCGCGACGGACGCCGAGTGGTGCGGGTCGCGGAACGGGGGCCGGGTGATGAGGCTCGCAGCGGCGGGCAGCAGCCCGGCTACCGAGTGAATCGCAGTGACTTCCAACGCCTCCCGGTGTTCGAGGTCGGGAAGCAGGCCCGGCAGACGTGCCGCGAGCATGGTCTTTCCGGTCCCGGGATCCCCGAGGAGGAAGAGGTGGTGACCCCCGGCGGCGGCGACCTCTACCGCACGCCGACCGGTCGGCTGCCCGAGCACGTCGGCGAGATCGAGTCGAGCCGAGCCGTCACCGAGCGGGGCCATGGTCGGCGTCCGAGGCGCGGCGGGCCGAGGGGGCGTACCCCGGCGGAGCGCCTCGATGGTCTCGCCAAGCGAACCGACCCCCCAGACCTCGGCTCCGGGGACGAGCATCGCTTCACAGGCGTTGGCGTCGGCGACCACCACCCGGGCCTGACCTGCCTCCACGGCGGTGAGGACGGCGGGTAACACCCCGCGGATCGGTCGCACCGCGCCGTCCAAGCCGAGTTCTCCGAGGAACACGCAGGCGCGCGCGGCGTCGGCCGGAATGGCGCCGGAAGCCGCGAGAACGGCGACGGCCATCGCCAGATCGAAACCGGATCCGTGTTTGGGAAGGTCGGCCGGAGCCAATCCGAGGGTGATGCGATGCGGAGGCCAGCGCTCCCCCGAATTGAGGATCGCGGCCCGTACCCGGTCGCGCGCCTCGGAGAGCGCGGCGTCGGGAAGACCGACCAAGGTGAATCCCGGCAATCCGGGAGCCAGATCGGCTTCGACGGCAACGAGATGTCCGGTGAGCCCGGTCAGGGTCACCGACCAGGTGCGGGCCACCATCAGCAGACCCCGGCCAAGTATTCGATGAACGGCGGACCTTGAGGGGGTTGGAAAACACTCACCACGTCGAAACGGATCGCGGCGAAATGCTGCTGAGGCTCTTGTTCTGCCAGCCACCGAATCGCCAGCCGCCGGAGGCGAGCGATTTTACTCGCCGTCACGGCCTCGACCGGGGCGCCGAAAGCGGTGCTCCGCCTGGTCTTCACTTCGCAGACGACGAGGACGTCGCCGTCTCGGGCGAAGATATCGACCTCGCCCTCGCGGCATCGCCAATTTCGTGCTAGGACCCGTATTCCGCGGCCCGTCAGGTAACGCACGGCGAGGTCCTCACCGAAAACCCCGAGCCCTCGCGGGGTGTTGTCCACGCTGACCACCTCCGCCGTCCAGCCTGGAGCCGGACGACGAAGAGGGCGACGCACGCGACGGCGGCTGTGGACGAGCTACCGGAGCCTTGGGGAAAACGTAGCCGGGCGATCGTTAAGAAAACGCGGCGGGGCGGGCCACGGGAAAGCGCGGCAACGCGCACTGTGGAGAAAAAGCGGCCGAAACGACCGACATTCAACCGGCGGAAGTCAAACGGCGGAAATTCAACCGGCGAGAATTCAGCCGGCCCCGGGAATCTGCAGGTCGCTCTTGGCCAATTCCTCGATGTTGACGTCCTTGAACGTTACGACTTTCACGTTCTTCACCAGCCGCTGAGGTCGGTACATGTCCCACACCCAGGCATCCGACATCGTGATCTCGAAGAAGACCTCGCCCCCCACGTTCCGAACGTCGAGGGTGTACTCGTTGGTCAGGTAGAAACGCCGCTCTGTTTCGATCACGTAGCGGAAGAGCCCGACGACGTCCCGATACTCCCGGTAGAGCTGCAGCTCCATGTCGGTCTCGTAGTTCTCGAGATCCTCAGCGCTCATCGGATCTCCAGCGGCTGGGTGATGGCACGATGCACCCTCTCATTGTCGCGCAGCTCGACGGCCCGATCGGCCTCTCGATCCGGCATCTCGTCGATCTCCACGACGGCCCGCCCGGCGACGTTGCGCACGGTGACGAAGCACCGCCGATGGTGCGGACACGGCCCGTAGCGGGCGAGCGCCTCCCGATGAGCTGCCGTCACGTAGCCCTTGTGCCCGGCGAAGTCGTACATCGGGAAGCTGTCGTGCAGCTCCACCATGATCCGATCCCGGGTCACTTTCGCGATCACCGACGCGGCCGCGATGCAGGCCACCACCTCGTCTCCCTTGGGTACCGCGAGTCCGGGCGCGGCGAGCCCGCCCACAGGGAAGCCATCGGTGAGGACGTAGGCCGGGGGAACCGCCAGGTCGGCGACCGCGCGGCGCATCGCCTCGACGTTCGCGACGTGCAAACCCAGGCGATCGAGTTCGGCTGCTGGGACGACGACCACCGACCACGCCAAGGCGGTACGGACGATGGCGTCGTACATCCGCTCCCGCGCCGCCGGGGTGAGTTGTTTGGAATCCGCCAGCCCCCGCAGCGCCGCAGGACGCCGCGGCGGCAGGATCACCGCACCGACGACGAGGGGGCCGGCGCAGGCGCCGCGACCTGCTTCGTCCACACCCGCGACCGGCGTCAAGCCGGCCCGAGCCAGGGCGCGCTCGTAGGCGAAGAGATCGGGTCGTGCGCTGTGGCGGTCACCACCCGGGCGGGAGCCCACGCGACCATGGCCCGGCTGCGAGTGCGGGCGGGCGCGAGCCACCCCCGCGTCGACTCCGGGTCGGCGGCCAGCGGGGCTGGTTGCCGTCGTCCGCCGCATGGTTCGCCACTCTAAGACCGGGTCGGGGTGCGTTCGTCGAGCACGCTCCTCCAGCGCCGGCGGCGAAAACGCCACACGGCAAGGGGCAGGACGGCCCCTCCGCCGACGAGCAGCGGTAGCGGCGAGGACGCCGGAGCCACCGGCTGATCCGCCACGGCATTGGACGGCGGTGGCAGCGCGTGGTAGGAGCGCGGAATGGAGAGCAGCCGCCAGTGGGACACCGGCCAGACCACGACAAAAGCCCGCCCTATGATCTTGTCTTCGGGGATGGTGCCCCCGCCGGGGTCGCCGAGATGCGCCCGGGAATCCGCCGAGTCATCCCGATGATCACCTTCGACCCAGACCCTGCCCGGCGGAACAACGATGTCGAACCGGCTCCCCGGCCCGACCAGGTTCACCGCGGTGGTCGCGGGCTCGGCAGGGCGGCCGGAGGCGAGATAGTCCTCGTCCAACGGGACCCCGTTGACCAGGATGCGCCCCGCCGAATCGCAAC
>JAIMAI010000018.1 GCA_023512015.1 Acidothermus sp.
AAAAAGGCTGCGGGGATCGAGAAGGGCTCCGCCGTCCCCCACCGGACGAAGGTCGCGACCCTCAGCCGGGAACAGCTTCGGCAGATCGCGCAGACCAAGCTCCCCGACCTCAACGCCAGGGACATCGAGGCTGCCGAGAAGATCATTGCCGGCACGGCGCGTTCGATGGGAGTGACGATCGCGGACTGACGGGCACGATGCCCCACGGACGGCGCCCGTCGGCGTCCGAAACCATGAATCGGGAGTGGGAGGGTCGGCCGGACCCGCGGACCACGACCTTCGGGAGGAGAGACGAAGGATGAAACGCGGCAAGAAATACCGCGCGGCGGCGCAATTGGTGGACCGTACGCGGCTGTATTCGCCCCTCGAAGCGGCGAGGCTGGCGAAGGAGACCAACACGATGCGGGTCCCCGCCACCGTCGAAGTGGCCATGAGGCTCGGAGTGGACCCGCGCAAGGCCGATCAAATGGTCCGTGGCACGGTGAACCTGCCCCACGGTACGGGGAAGACCGCGCGGGTGCTGGTCTTCGCGACCGGTGAGCGGGCCGAGGAGGCTCGGGCGGCCGGAGCGGATTACGTCGGGGCGGACGAGCTGATCGAGCAGGTCGCCGGCGGTTTCCTCGACTTCGACGCGGTGGTCGCGACTCCCGATCTGATGGGCAAGGTGGGTCGGCTCGGTCGCATCCTCGGTCCTCGTGGACTCATGCCGAACCCGAAGACCGGCACGGTCACCAACGACGTGGCCAAGGCCGTCTCCGACATCAAGGCCGGCAAGATCGATTTTCGGGTGGACCGCCAGGCCAACCTGCACGTCGTCATCGGCAAGACCAATTTCACCGAGCGTCAGCTCGTCGAGAACTATGCGGCCGTTCTCGACGAAGTCCTGCGGCTCAAGCCGCAAACCGCCAAGGGCCGCTATCTGAAGAAGGTGACCTTCTCGACCACGATGGGCCCCGGGATTCCCGTCGACCCGAACCGGGTGCGCAACCTGCTGGCCGAGGAGACCGCTGCCGCGTGAGCGGTCGGTTCGACCCCGGTTTTGACCCGCGGCAGTCCACCTCGTAAGGTTGGGGACGCCGAAGACCGCTGGTCGGCCGCTTCCCGCATCGGCAGGAGCAGCCCGAAGGTCCGTACGACGGTACGGCGACCCGCGCAGGCGCAGGTAGAGAGCTGTGTGCTCCAAGCCCCGTGCGCTGCGCGCCGGGGCAGTTTCTTTTCGATGCCGTTTTGGGACGTGGCCGACGAGGAAGGAGTGCCATGCCCAAGCCGGAGAAGGTGCGCGCCGTCGCGGAGCTCACCGAGCGTTTCAAGACGTCGACCGCCGCCGTGCTCACCGAGTACCGGGGGCTCAGCGTGGCTCAACTCGCCGAGCTGCGAAAGGCGCTCAACGGTAACGCCGAGTACAAGGTCGTCAAGAACACCCTGTCGACGTTGGCAGTCCGCGAGGCCGGACTCGCCGAATTGGAATCTTTCTTCCAAGGGCCGTCTGCGGTGGCGTTCGTCACCGGTGATCCGGTTCGAGTGGCGAAGAGTCTACGGGACTTCGCGCGGAGCAACCCTGCTCTTGTGATCAAGGGTGGCGTCCTCGAGGGGAAATTGCTGACCCCTCCCGAGGTGACCGCGCTCGCCGACCTGGAGTCGCGGGAAGTCGTGCTCGCCAAGGTCGCCGGTGCCGCCAACGCCCTCCTGGCTCGCGCGGCCGGTCTCTTTCAAGCTCCCCTCGCGCAGGTCGCTCGTCTTGCGGACGCGCTGCGCGCCAAGCAAGCCGAGGCGTGACCCGTCGCGCCGCACCAGTCCCACCATCGATCGAGAAAGGAAGTGTCACCGATGGCGAAGCTCAGCACCGATGAGCTCATCGAGGCGTTCAAGGAGTTGTCCCTTCTGGAGCTCTCCGAGTTCGTCAAGCGTTTCGAGGAGACCTTCGGGGTCACCGCTGCGGCACCGGTCGCGGTAGCGGCCGCGCCCGCCGCGGCCGGGGCGGCCCCCACCGAGGAGGTCGAGGAGCAGGCTGAGTTCGACGTGATCCTCGAAGAGGCCGGTGCCCAGAAGATCCAGGTCATCAAGGCTGTTCGCGAGCTCACCAGCCTCGGACTCAAGGAAGCCAAGGACCTCGTCGACGGTGCGCCGAAGCCTGTCTTGGAGAAGGTCAACAAGGAGACCGCGGAGAAGGCCAAGGCTGCACTCGAGGGCGCCGGCGCCAAGGTCACCGTCAAGTAGCCGCTGGCTCGTTCGTTTCCGGCCTGACCGACCCTGGTGGGCTACCGGGGACGGGGAGGGGCGAACGGCGTCCAGAAAGTTCCCCTCGGCGCTTGACGTGGAGGCGTGCGTGTGCGCATGCTCGCATTGACTGTGAATAGCTTTGATCAAGCGTCCGGATCGGGCGCTCGACAGCAGTGGGCGTATTCGCTACACTGCTCTTTTGCGCTGCCTGCGGAGCCGTCATCACCGGTCCCCGGTCGCGCGTGCCTACGGTAGATCGCGAGCCCTGGAAGGAACGTCACTTGGCCGCCTCGGGCAAGACATCGATGACGATCAATCAAGCTGGTACTCCCCATCGCATCTCCTTCGCCAAGATTCACGAACCGCTCGACCTTCCCGATCTCCTTGCGTTGCAGATCGAGTCCTTCGACTGGCTCGTCGGCAACGACGCGTGGAAGGCCCGGGTGGAGGCCGCCCTCGTCGCCGGGCGGACGGACGTGAACACGACGTCCGGACTCGAGGAGATCTTCGAGGAGATCAGTCCGATCGAGGACCTCTCGGGGACGATGTCGCTTTCCTTCCGCGACCACCGCTTCGAGCCGCCGAAGAACACGGTCGACGAATGCCGCGAGCGCGACTTCACCTATTCGGCTCCGCTCTTCGTCACAGCGGAGTTCGTCAACAACTCGACGGGTGAGATCAAGAGCCAGACGGTCTTCATGGGCGACTTCCCGCTGATGACCGACAAGGGAACGTTCATCATCAACGGCACCGAGCGGGTCGTCGTCTCGCAGTTGGTTCGCTCTCCGGGCGTGTACTTCGATCGCACGGTCGACAAGACCTCCGACCGCGACATCTACGGTTGCAAGATCATTCCAAGCCGCGGGGCGTGGCTGGAGTTCGAGATCGACAAGCGCGACAACGTCGGCGTCCGTCTCGATCGGAAGCGCAAGCAGAGCGTCACCGTCCTCCTGAAGGCCCTGGGGTGGGACGACGCCCGCATCCTCGAACGCTTCGGGGAGTTCGAATCGATGCGCGTGACCCTGGAGAAGGATCACGTGCACACCCAGGAAGAGGCGCTTCTCGACATCTATCGCAAGCTGCGACCCGGCGAGCCCCCGACGCACGAGGCGGCGCAGAGCCTCTTGAACAACCTCTACTTCAACCCCAAGCGGTACGACCTCGCCAAAGTCGGTCGCTACAAGATCAACAAGAAGCTGGGGTTGGACCTGCCCTACACGCAGAACACGCTCACCGAGGACGACATCGTCGCCACGATCGAGTACTTGGTGCGGTTGCACGCCGGCCAGACCGAGATCGTCCGTGATGGTCGGACCGTGATCCTCGAGGTCGACGACATCGACCACTTTGGCAATCGGCGACTCCGCACCGTCGGCGAATTGATCCAAAACCAGATTCGGCTCGGGCTGGCCCGCATGGAGCGGGTGGTCCGAGAACGGATGACGACGCAGGACATCGAGGCGATCACGCCTCAGACGCTGATCAACATTCGCCCGGTTGTGGCGAGCATCAAGGAGTTCTTCGGCACCTCCCAGCTCAGCCAGTTCCTCGATCAGACCAACCCGCTCGCCGGCCTCACGCACAAACGGCGGTTGTCCGCCCTCGGCCCCGGCGGTCTGAGCCGGGAACGAGCCGGCATGGAGGTCCGCGACGTCCACCCCAGTCACTACGGGCGTATGTGTCCGGTCGAGACCCCGGAAGGCCCCAACATCGGCCTCATCGGGTCGCTGGCCACCCACGGGCGGATCAACGCCTTCGGGTTCGTCGAGACGCCGTATCGCAAGGTTGTCGATGGCCGGGTGACGGATCAAGTCGACTACCTCACGGCCGACGAGGAGGACCGTCACGTCATCGCGCAGGCCAACGCGCCGCTGACCGAAGATGGGCGGTTCGCGGAGGCCCGTGTCCTGGTGCGCCGACGCGGGGGAGAGGTCGACTTCGTCCCTCCCTCCGCAGTGGATTACATGGACGTCTCTCCTCGGCAGATGGTGTCGGTCGCCACCGCCTTGATCCCATTCCTGGAGCACGACGACGCCAACCGGGCGCTCATGGGTTCGAACATGCAGCGGCAAGCCGTGCCCCTGCTGCGTTCCGAGGCACCCCTCGTGGGCACCGGGATGGAATTCCGCGCAGCGGTGGACGCCGGGGACGTGGTGACGGCGACCAAGGCCGGTGTCGTCGAGGAGGTTTCCGCCGACCTCATAACGATCATGGCGGACGACGGCACCCGCCAGACATACCGGCTCGCCAAGTTCCGTCGCTCCAACCAAGGCACCTGCATCAACCAGCGGCCACTGGTCGACGAGGGACAGCGGGTCGAAGCCGGTCAGCCGATCGCCGACGGCCCCTGCACGCAAGGCGGGGAGCTGGCGCTGGGACGCAACCTGCTGGTCGCATTCATGTCCTGGGAAGGGCACAATTACGAAGACGCGATCATCATTTCCCAGCGCCTGGTCAAGGACGACATCCTCACCTCGATCCACATCGAGGAGCACGAGGTCGACGCCCGCGACACCAAGCTTGGCCCGGAAGAGATCACCCGCGATATCCCCAACGTCAGTGAGGAGATCCTCGCCGACCTCGACGAGCGTGGGATCATCCGGATCGGTGCGGACGTCGTCCCGGGCGACATCCTGGTGGGCAAGGTCACCCCGAAGGGTGAGACGGAACTCACCCCCGAAGAGCGACTTCTCCGAGCGATCTTCGGTGAGAAGGCCCGGGAGGTCCGCGACACCTCGCTCAAGGTGCCGCACGGCGAGTCCGGCAAGGTGATCGACGTCAAGATGTTCACTCGGGAGGACGCCGAGCTGCCTCCCGGCGTGAACGAACTCGTGCGGGTCTACGTCGCCCAGAAGCGTAAGATCACGGACGGCGACAAGCTCGCCGGACGGCACGGGAACAAAGGTGTCATCGCGAAAATCCTCCCCGAGGAGGACATGCCGTTCCTCGAGGACGGGACTCCGGTGGACATCATCCTGAACCCGCTGGGTGTCCCGGGCCGTATGAACGTCGGACAGGTGCTGGAGACCCATCTCGGCTGGGCGGCAAAGTCCGGCTGGAAGATCGAGATGGATGGGCAGCCGGAGGGGTGGCGCAAGCGGTTGAGCGACATCGGTGCTCTCGAGGCCGCTCCGAACACCCTCGTCGCGACCCCGGTCTTCGACGGCGCCAAGGAGGACGAGATCCGAGGCCTCCTTGAAGGTGCGCTGCCGAACGCCGACGGGTTGCGGATGGTCGGTCCCGACGGTAAGGCTCGGCTCTTCGACGGTCGGACCGGCGAGCCGTATCCGGAGCCGATCAGCGTGGGTTACATCTACATCATGAAGCTCCACCACCTGGTGGACGACAAGCTTCACGCGCGGTCCACCGGCCCGTACTCGATGATCACGCAACAGCCACTCGGAGGTAAGGCTCAATTCGGTGGTCAGCGGTTCGGGGAGATGGAGGTCTGGGCGCTGGAAGCCTACGGCGCGGCCTATGCCCTCCAGGAGCTGCTCACTATCAAGTCCGACGACGTGCTCGGCCGGGTGAAGGTCTACGAGGCGATCGTCAAGGGCGAGAACATCCCCGAACCGGGCATCCCCGAGTCGTTCAAGGTTCTGGTCAAGGAGATGCAGGCGCTCTGCCTGAATGTGGAGGTGCTCTCCAGTGACGGGATGACCGTGGAGATGCGTGAGACGGACGACGAGGTGTTCCGCGCCGCCGAAGAGCTCGGTATCGATCTGTCGCGGCGCGAACCGAGCAGCGTCGAGGAAATCTAGGTGCGGCCGAATCTCCGAACGATCGTGATCGATATGCCCTGCACTGGGTGACGAATTCGCAGCGCGCGACGGAAAGAAGGAATCCAGGTGCTCGACGTCAACAATTTCGACGAGCTGCGTATCGGCCTAGCGACCGCCGACGACATCCGTCAGTGGTCGCACGGCGAGGTCAAGAAACCCGAGACGATCAACTACCGCACGTTGCGGCCCGAGAAGGACGGCCTGTTCTGCGAGCGCATCTTCGGTCCCACCCGGGACTGGGAGTGCTACTGCGGCAAGTACAAGCGGGTGCGCTTCAAGGGCATCATCTGCGAGCGCTGTGGTGTGGAGGTGACCCGCTCCAAGGTGCGCCGCGAGCGCATGGGGCACATCGAGCTGGCCGCGCCGGTGACCCACATCTGGTATTTCAAGGGCGTCCCCAGCCGCTTGGGTTATCTGCTCGACCTCGCGCCGAAGGACCTCGAGAAGGTCATCTATTTCGCCGCATACATGATCACTTGGGTCGACGAGGAAGCTCGTCACCGTGATCTCCCGAGTCTCGAAGCGCAGATCTCCGTCGAGAAGCAGGAGATCGAGAACCGCATGAACGTCGAGCTCGAGGAGCGGGCCCGCAAGCTCGAAGAGGATCTCGCGGCGTTGGAGGCCGAGGGGGCGAAGGCCGACGCGAAGCGCAAGGTGCGCGACGCGGCCGAGCGGGAGATGCGTCAGATCCGCGAGCGGGCGCAGCGGGAGATCGACCGGATCGACGAGGTTTTCACGCGGTTCAAGAACCTCAAGGTCCAGGACCTCGAAGGTGACGAGGTCCTTTACCGGGAGCTGCGGGATCGCTTCGGCAAGTACTTCCGCGGCGGCATGGGCGCTCAAGCAATCAAGGAGCGCCTGGAGTCCTTCAACCTAGAAGCCGAAGCGGAAGCCCTGCGGGAGCAAATCCGCAACGGTCGCGGCCAGAAGAAGGCGCGGGCGCTCAAGCGGCTCAAGGTGATCTCCGCGTTCCTGAATACGCGCAACTCGCCCATGGGCATGGTGCTCGACTGCATCCCAGTCATCCCCCCGGATCTGCGACCCATGGTGCAGCTCGACGGAGGGCGTTTCGCGACGTCCGACCTCAATGACCTCTACCGCCGCGTCATCAACCGCAACAACCGGCTCAAGCGACTGCTCGACCTCGGGGCTCCCGAGATCATCGTCAACAACGAGAAGCGGATGCTGCAGGAGGCGGTCGACGCGCTCTTCGACAACGGACGGCGAGGGCGTCCCGTCACCGGTCCGGGTAACCGCCCGTTGAAGTCGCTCTCCGACATGCTCAAGGGCAAGCAGGGCCGGTTCCGTCAGAACCTGCTCGGCAAGCGGGTCGACTACTCGGGTCGGTCGGTCATCGTCGTGGGACCGCAGCTCAAGCTCCACCAGTGCGGTCTCCCGAAGGTGATGGCCCTCGAGCTGTTCAAGCCGTTCGTCATGAAGCGTCTCGTGGACCTCAACCACGCGCAGAACATCAAGAGCGCCAAGCGGATGGTCGAGCGGGCCACCGGTGGCTTGGCGCGCTACGCGATGGTCTGGGACGTACTCGAAGAAGTGATCAAGGAGCATCCGGTGCTCCTCAACCGGGCTCCCACCCTCCACCGCCTGGGCATTCAGGCGTTCGAGCCGCAGCTCGTCGAGGGCAAGGCCATCCAGATCCACCCGTTGGTCTGCGCGGCGTTCAACGCCGACTTCGACGGCGACCAGATGGCGGTGCACCTCCCGCTGTCTGCGGAGGCGCAGGCCGAGGCCCGGATCCTCATGCTCTCCTCGAACAACATCCTCAAGCCGGCGGACGGGCGTCCGGTCACGATGCCGAGTCAGGACATGGTCCTGGGCATCTACTACCTCACCACGATCAAGCCGGGCGCAAAGGGCGAAGGTCGGGTCTTCTCCTCCGACGCTGAGGCGATCATGGCTCACGACCTCGGCGAACTCGACGTCCAGGCGAAAGTGAAGATCCGGCTGAAGGATCTCCCGGGCATCGACGACGGCACGGGCTCCTGGGCGCCCCCGGAAGGGTGGAATCCCGGCGACCCGCTGCTCGTCGAGACGACGCTCGGTCGGGTGTTGTTCAACGAAGCCCTTCCCCCCGACTACCGCTTCGTGAACTACGAGCTGACCAAACGTGACCTGTCGACGATCGTCAACGATCTCGCCGAGCGGTATCCGAAGGTCATGGTCGCGGCCTGCCTGGACGAGATGAAAGCGCTCGGCTTCCACTGGGCGACCAAGTCCGGCGTGACCATTTCCATCTCGGACGTCGTCATGCCGCCGCGCAAGCAAGAGATTCTGGAGTCGTACGAGGCCAAGGCCGAAAGAGTGCAGCGCCAGTACGAGCGCGGTCTCATTACGGACGATGAGCGTCGTCAGGAGCTCATCGAGATCTGGACCCAAGCCACCGCGGATGTCGCCCGCGAAATGGAGGCGAATTTCCCGAAGGACAACCCGGTCTTCATGATGGTCAACTCCGGGGCCCGCGGGAACATGATGCAGGTCCGTCAGATCGCCGGTATGCGGGGATTGGTCGCCAACCCGAAGGGTGAGATCATTCCGCGTCCGATCAAGTCGAACTTCCGCGAGGGCCTGTCGGTGCTGGAGTACTTCATCTCCACCCACGGCGCCCGTAAGGGCTTGGCGGACACCGCGCTGCGCACCGCGGACTCCGGTTACCTCACACGGCGGCTCGTCGACGTCTCCCAGGACGTCATCGTCCGCGAGGAGGACTGCGGCACGGAACGCGGCATCACCATGCGGATCGGGACGCCGGGTAAAGACGGCACCCTGCAGCGCTCCCCGACGGTCGAGACCAGTGTGTACGCCCGCACGCTGGCGGAGGACGTCGTGGTCGACGGGCGCGTGATCGCGGCGAAGGGCTCCGACATCGGCGACCTCACGATCAGTGAGTTGCTCGCCCACGGCGTCCAGCAGGTGAAGGTGCGCAGCGTCCTCACCTGCGAGTCGAAGGCGGGCGTCTGTGCGGTCTGCTACGGCCGCTCCCTGGCCTCCGGCAAGCTCGTCGACGTCGGTGAGGCAGTCGGCATCATCGCGGCCCAGTCGATCGGCGAACCGGGCACTCAGCTCACGATGCGGACCTTCCACACGGGTGGGGTCGCTGGTGAGGACATCACCCACGGTCTGCCGAGAGTCGTCGAGCTCTTCGAGGCCCGGACCCCGAAGGGTGTCGCGCCGATCAGTGAGGTGAGTGGGCGCGTCAAGATCGAAGAGACCGATAAGGCTCGCAAGATTGTCGTGACCCCGGACGACGGTTCCGACGAGGTCTCCTACCAGGTGTCCAAGCGGGCACGCCTCCGTGTGGCGGACGGCGACCACGTGGACGTGGGAACCCAGCTCATCGAGGGGACGGTCAATCCGCACGAGGTGCTGCGGATCCTCGGGCCTCGGGCGGTTCAGGTGCACTTGGTGCAGGAGGTCCAGGAGGTCTACCGCTCTCAGGGTGTGCCGATCCACGACAAGCACATCGAGATCATCGTTCGGCAGATGCTGAAGCGGGTCAACATACTCGAATCGGGCGACACGGAGTTCCTTCCCGGAGAGCTCGTGGAGCGTCCCAAGTTCGAGGAGGAGAACCGCCGGATCGTTGCCGAAGGCGGGACGCCCGCGACGGCGCGGCCCGTGCTCATGGGGATCACCAAGGCGTCGCTGGCCACCGAATCGTGGTTGTCGGCAGCCTCCTTCCAGGAGACGACTCGGGTGCTCACCGAGGCAGCGATCAACGCGAAGTCGGATCCGCTCCTCGGGCTGAAGGAGAACGTGATCATCGGCAAGCTGATCCCCGCGGGGACCGGCATGCAGCGGTACCGCAACATCCGCGTCGAACCCACCGAGGAAGCGAAGGCTGCGGCGTACGCCATGCCGTCCTACGAGGCGTACGGCTCGGGCTACGACACGGCGTACGACGGCACCTACCCGACGTTCGGGCAGGGCTCCGGGCAGGCCGTTCCCTTGGAGGAATACGACTACGGCGGCTACGACCGCTGAGCGGTCCGGTCGCGAAATTCGATGGCGCCCTGAGGTAGGGTCCCGCTAAATTCCTGGCCTACCGCCGCGAAGGGCGGCCTGTCCCGGGAGGGAATGCCATGACCAGCGACCAGCCGCCCGAAGATCGTCCTCAGGTGTCGGCGCCTCCTAACTGGACGGGACCCTGGGCGTTGTCCGGACCGCCGAACCCAGGGTGGCCTGCGCCGTGGCCTCCCCCGCCGGTGTACGGGCACCCGGTGCCGTCGCTGGCGGTACGTAAGACCGACGGCTTCGCGATCGCCTCGCTCGTCCTCGGCCTATTCTTCTGGTTCCCGGGGTTAGCGATCATCACCGGTCTACTCGCTCTGATCTTCGGATACATCGCCCTTTCTCGTATCCGACAGAGTGGCACCGCCGGGCGGGGCATGGCGATCGCCGGCGTCGTCCTCGGCTGGGTATCCGTGGTGGGCTGGGTGTTGGCGATCATCGCGGAGATCGCGAGCTCTGTTACCCAAATGTCGTGATTCACGGGAAGGGTCGCTGAGCGACGTTCCTGAGCCACCGCGGGCACTCGACCATGGCTGTACGGGATCGTGGTGGCACCCCGGTTTTGACCTTTCCGGAACGGGTCGGTAACCTAGCTGCTCGTGCCCCGCTTGGGGTGCCTGTTCGCTTGCGCTGCGCGCGGGCGTCGTCCGCGGCGCGGCCCCCGTCGATCCGCCAAGGGTTTTGATGGTGTGGCCGGCGCCCGACACACCCGACCGCGTGGTCCGGCGATACGGTGAACAAGCGGTTACTCCCGGCGAAACACCGCAAACGGCGCGACGAGAAAGGCAGCGATGCCGACGATCCAGCAGTTGGTCCGCAAGGGCCGGCAGGCCAAGGCGAGCAAGACCAAGACGCCTGCGCTCAAGGGCTCGCCCCAGCGGCGTGGCGTCTGCACCCGCGTCTACACCACCACTCCGAAGAAGCCGAACTCGGCGCTTCGGAAGGTGGCCAGGGTGCGGCTGACCAGTGGGGTCGAAGTGACCGCCTACATCCCCGGCATCGGTCACAACCTCCAGGAGCACTCGATCGTGCTGGTTCGTGGCGGTCGTGTCAAGGACCTGCCCGGCATCCGTTACAAGATCATTCGTGGTGCCTTGGACACCCAAGGAGTGCGTAACCGGAAGCAAGGACGGAGTCGTTACGGCGCGAAGAAGGAGAAGAGCTGATGCCCCGCAAGGGTCCAGCCCCTCGGCGTCCGATTGCCCCCGACCCGGTCTACGGATCGCCGTTGGTCACCGCCCTCATCAACAAGGTGTTGCAGCGCGGCAAGCGGTCGCTTGCCGAGCGGATCGTCTACAGCGCGCTGGAAGGGTGCCGCGCCAAGACGGGCACCGACCCGCTCATCACGTTGCGTCGTGCCCTGGACAACGTGCGCCCGACCCTGGAGGTGCGGAGCCGGCGGGTCGGAGGAGCAACCTACCAGGTGCCGGTGGAGGTGCGTCCGCAGCGCAGCACCGCGCTGGCGCTCCGGTGGCTCGTGCAGTACTCCAAGGTCCGCCGGGAGAAGACGATGATCGAGCGGCTCACCAACGAACTGCTCGATGCGAGCAATGGTCTAGGAGCCAGCGTCAAGCGACGCGAGGACACCCACAAGATGGCCGAATCCAACCGGGCTTTCGCCCACTACCGCTGGTAGACCGCGACGACGAGGAAGTTTCACGACCGTGCCCACGACTCTGATGACCGATCTGGCCAAGGTCCGCAACATTGGGATCATGGCCCATATCGACGCGGGCAAGACCACTACGACCGAGCGAATCCTCTACTACACCGGGATCAACTACAAGATCGGTGAAGTCCACGAAGGCTCGGCGACCATGGACTGGATGGCCCAGGAGCAGGAGCGCGGGATCACGATCACTTCGGCCGCGACTACCTGCCATTGGAAGGGCCACCAGATCAACATCATCGACACTCCGGGCCACGTCGACTTCACGGTCGAGGTCGAACGTTCCCTGCGGGTCCTCGACGGAGCGGTCGCCGTGTTCGACGCAGTCGCGGGAGTAGAGCCGCAGTCGGAGACCGTTTGGCGGCAGGCCGACCGTTACCGGGTGCCGCGTATTTGTTTCGTCAACAAGATGGACCGGGTCGGCGCCGAGTTCCACCGCACGGTCGACATGATCACGAATCGGCTGCAAGCCGTTCCCCTTGTCGTGCAGTTGCCCTGGGGAGTGGAGTCGGACTTCCGCGGCGTGATCGACCTCGTCGAGATGCGCGGCCTGCTGTGGAGCGGGGACGACAAGGGCGAGAACTACAGCGTGCTCGACATCCCTACCGACCATCTGGAGGCCGCTCGGGAGTGGCGAGACCGGCTGATCGAAACCCTCGCCGAGCACGACGACGAGATGATGGAGCTCTTCCTGGAGGGCACCGAGCCCACGGCCGAGCAGATCCGCGCCGCGATTCGGCGGGCCACCATTGCGAACAAGCTGACCCCCGTGCTGTGCGGCAGCGCGTTCAAAAACAAAGGTGTGCAGCCGATGCTGGACGCCGTCGTGGAGTATCTGCCGAGTCCGTTGGACATCGGGGACGTCGTGGGGTTCCAGCCCGGCGATGAGTCGGTCCTGATCCACCGCAAGCCGAGCGACGACGAGCCGTTCACTGCGCTCGCATTCAAGATCATGAGCGATCGCTACCTCGGCAAGCTCACCTACCTGCGGATCTATTCCGGGCGGCTCACGTCGGGTTCGTCGGTGCTCAACGCGACCAAGGGGAAACGGGAACGGATCGGTCGCGTGCTGCGCATGCACGCCAACAAGCAGGAAGACATCGAATCCGTCGGCGCGGGTCAGATCGTCGCCGTCGTCGGCCTGAAGCAGACCACGACCGGAGACACGCTTTGCGACCCCGAGCATCCGATCATTTTGGAGTCGATGACCTTCCCGACCCCGGTGATCAATGTAGCGATCGAGCCCAAGACCAAGGCCGACCAGGAGAAGCTCTCGACCGCGATTCAGCGGCTCGCCGAGGAAGACCCGACGTTCCAGGTCCACACCGACGAGGAGACCGGTCAGACGATCATCGCGGGGATGGGCGAACTCCACCTCGAGATCATCGTCGACCGGATGAAGCGGGAGTTCAACGTCGAGGCGAACGTCGGGAAGCCTCAAGTCGCCTACCGCGAGACCATCCGCAAGAAGGTCGAGGGTGTGGAGTACACCCACAAGAAGCAGACCGGTGGTGCCGGCCAGTTCGCTCGTGTTGTGATCGATCTCGAGCCGGGTGGTGGAACGGACGGCGACACCGGCTACGAGTTCATCAACAAGATCACCGGTGGCCGTATCCCGCGGGAATTCATTCCCGCCGTGGACGCCGGATGCCAAGAGGCGATGCAATTCGGTGTCCTCGCTGGGTACCCGATGGTCAACGTCGTCGTCACCCTGCAGGACGGCGCGTACCACGAGGTCGACTCCTCGGAGCTCGCCTTCAAGATCGCCGGATCCATGGCGTTCAAGGAAGCGGCCCGGCGGGCCGACCCCGTCCTCCTCGAACCGATCATGTCGGTCGAGGTCCGAACCCCCGAGGAGTACATGGGGGACGTCATCGGTGATCTCAACAGCCGACGCGGCACGATCCAGGCGATGGACGACATCGGGGGCACCCGCGTCATCCGTGCCCTGGTGCCGCTGTCGGAGATGTTCGGCTACGTAGGTGACCTGCGCGGTCGCACGCAGGGCCGGGCGAGCTACAGCATGGAGTTCCACTCCTACGCGGAGGTTCCGCGGAACATCGCGGAGGAGATCATCAAGAAGGCCCGAGGCGAGTGATCGACTCGGGGAGGCCAACTGTCCGTCGTACGGCGAAGTAACCCATCCCAAGGAGCATCCAGTGGCGAAGGCGAAGTTCGAGCGGACCAAGCCGCACGTCAACATCGGCACGATCGGTCACATCGACCACGGCAAGACGACGCTGACCGCGGCTATCACCAAGGTCCTGCACGACAAGAACCCGGACCTCAACCCCTTCACGCCGTTCGAACAGATCGACAAGGCGCCGGAGGAGCGGGCCCGCGGTATCACCATCTCGATTGCGCACGTCGAGTACCAGACCGACAAGCGGCACTACGCGCACGTCGACTGTCCCGGTCACGCCGACTACATCAAGAACATGATCACTGGCGCGGCGCAGATGGACGGCGCGATCCTCGTCGTCTCGGCCGCGGACGGCCCCATGCCACAGACCAAGGAGCACGTCCTCCTTGCGCGGCAGGTGGGCGTCCCCTACATCGTGGTTGCCTTGAACAAGGCCGACATGGTCGACGACGAGGAGATCCTGCAGCTCGTCGAGCTCGAGGTGCGGGAGCTGCTCAACGCGTACGAGTTCCCCGGTGACGACGTCCCGGTGGTCCGCGTCTCGGCGCTCAAGGCGCTCGAGGGCGACCCCAAGTGGGCCGAGTCGATCCTCGAGCTGCTCAAGGCGTGCGACGACTACATCCCCGAGCCGGTTCGTGAGATCGACAAGCCGTTCCTCATGCCGATCGAGGACGTCTTCTCGATCACCGGTCGTGGGACGGTGGTCACCGGTCGGGTCGAGCGCGGCATCGTCAAGGTCGGCGACGAGGTCGAGATCGTCGGCATCCATCCGAAGACCCTCAAGACCACCGTCACCGGCGTGGAGATGTTCCGCAAGCTCCTCGACGAGGGCCGGGCCGGTGACAACATCGGTATCCTCCTGCGGGGCACCAAGCGTGAGGAAGTAGAGCGCGGCCAGGTCGTCTGCAAGCCGGGGAGCATCACCCCGCACACCGAGTTCGAAGCTCAGGTGTACGTGCTCTCCAAGGACGAAGGTGGTCGTCACACCCCGTTCTTCAACAACTACCGGCCCCAGTTCTACTTCCGGACGACGGACGTCACCGGCGTCGTCACGCTGCCCGAGGGCACCGAGATGGTCATGCCAGGTGACAACACCACGATGCGGGTGCAGCTCATCCAGCCGATCGCGATGGAGGAAGGCCTCCGTTTCGCGATCCGTGAAGGAGGCCGCACCGTCGGCGCCGGTAGCGTTACGAAGATCATCAAGTAGCTGAGTGCGGCGGCCGGGGATCTTCCTCGGCCGCCGCAGCACGCAGATCGCGGCTCGCAGGACAGCTTTCCACGACGAAGGACGAGGGACCACGATGGCCGGACAGAAGATTCGAATCAGGCTCAAGGCCTATGACCACGAGGTCATCGACAGCTCGGCACGCAAGATCGTAGAAACGGTTACGCGTACCGGAGCGCGCGTTGCCGGACCGGTCCCGCTGCCCACCGAGAAGAACGTCTTCTGCGTCATTCGCTCGCCTCACAAGTACAAGGACAGCCGCGAGCACTTCGAGATGCGCACGCACAAACGTCTGATCGACATCATCGATCCCACGCCGCGGACGGTCGACTCCCTGATGCGCCTCGACCTTCCCGCAGGTGTCGACATCGAGATCAAGCTGTAGGGGGACGTACTCACGATGGCGAAGCAGATCAAAGGGTTGTTGGGCGAGAAGCTCGGCATGACCCAGGTCTTCGACGAGGCCGGTCGAGTCGTCCCGGTCACGGTGCTGCGGGCCGGTCCGTGCGTCGTCACGCAGGTGCGGACGCCGCAAACCGATGGGTACGCCGCGGTGCAGATCGGATACGGAGCGATCGATCCGCGCAAGGTGAACAAGCCGTTGGCCGGGCACTTCCGGCGAGCCGGCGTCACGCCGCGCCGGTACCTGGCGGAGGTACGCACCGCCGACGCCACCGAGTACACCCTCGGGCAAGAACTGACGGTCGACATCTTCACCCCCGGGCAGCGGGTCGACGTCGTCGGGACCAGCAAGGGCAAAGGCTTCGCCGGGGTGATGAAGCGGCACAACTTCCGCGGCTTGCCCGACTCGCACGGAACCGAGCGCAAGCATCGTTCCCCGGGTTCGATCGGGGCCTGTGCCACCCCAGGGCGGGTCTTCAAGGGTCTGCGCATGGCGGGCCGCATGGGAGGGCGTCGGGTCACCGTCCAGAACCTGACGGTCCAGGCGGTCAAGCCCGAGGAGAACCTCCTGCTGATCAAGGGGGCGGTCCCCGGGAACAACGGAACCCTCGTGTACGTGCACACCGCGGCTAAGGGCGGCGTCGACGGAGGGAGTGGCGCATGACGACCGTTGCCGTTGCCGGCACCGACCGAACCGTGGAGCTCCCCGGCGAGCTGTTCGACGTCCAGGTCAACGTGCCGCTCATCCACCAGGTGGTGGTTGCCCAGCTGGCCGCCGCCCGGCAGGGGACGCATGCCACCCGCACCCGAGGCGAGGTGTCGGGGGGTGGCAAGAAGCCGTACCGGCAGAAGGGCACCGGACGAGCCCGCCAGGGGTCGATCAGAGCTCCGCAGTTCACCGGTGGTGGGGTGGTGCACGGTCCCACGCCCCGCCGTTACGACCAGCGGACCCCGAAGAAGATGAAGGCGGCTGCGCTGCGGGGGGCGTTGTCGGACCGAGCCAGGGCCGGTCGCGTCCACGTGATCCCGCAGGTGGTGGACGGCGAGACGCCGTCGACCAAGGCGGCCCTGACGGCGCTGCGTGGCGTGCTCCGTACGAGCGATCGCTCGGTGCTCCTCGTAGTCGATCGCGGCGACGAAGCGGGGTGGAAGAGCGCGCGAAATCTCCCGAACGTGCGGTTGAGCGTTCCTGATCAGTTGAACGCCTACGACGTTTTGATCAGCGACGATGTCGTCTTCACCGAGGCGGCGTTGGCTGCGTTCACGGGTCGCAGGACGGAACAGTCGGAGGAGAACCAATGAGCGCCGATCCGCGTGACGTACTGCTCGCACCTGTGATCTCTGAGAAGAGTTACGGCTTACTCGATCAGAACAAGTACACGTTCCTCGTTGCGCCGGACGCCAACAAGAGCCAGATAAAGATCGCCGTCGAGAAGGTGTTCAACGTCCGGGTGCTCGACGTGAACACCTTGAACCGGCAGGGCAAGCGCAAGCGGACCCGGCGCGGATGGGGCAAGCGCAAGGACACCAAGCGTGCGATCGTGACCGTCGCTGCGGGCGATCGGATCGACATCTTCGGTCCGCCGGTCAGCTGAAGCAGGAAGGCGAGCAATGGGTATCCGGAAATACAAGCCGACGACGCCGGGACGCCGCGGCGCGAGCGTCGCCGACTTCGTGGAGCTCACCCGCGACCATCCCGAGAAGTCGCTCGTGCGCCCCTTGCATTCGAAGGGTGGCCGCAACGCACACGGCCGGATCACCACCCGGCACCAAGGAGGCGGCCACAAGCGGGCCTATCGGGTGATCGACTTCAAGCGGGCCGACAAGGACGGCATTCCGGCGAAGGTGGCACACATCGAGTACGACCCGAACCGCACCGCCCGGATCGCCTTGCTGCACTACGCGGACGGCGAAAAGCGCTACATCCTTGCTCCCGCTCGCCTCGCCCAAGGCGACGTGGTGGAGTCCGGGCCGGGAAGCGACATCAAACCCGGCAACAACCTGCCGCTGCGCAACATCCCGGTGGGAACCGTCGTCCATGCGATCGAGCTGCGTCCCGGAGGCGGCGCGAAGATCGCACGGTCGGCCGGGGCGAGCGTCCAACTGGTCGCGAAGGAAGGCATGTACGCCCAGTTGCGGATGCCGTCCGGGGAGATTCGCAACGTCGACGTCCGGTGCCGGGCCACGGTGGGGGAGGTCGGCAACGCCGAACAATCGAACATCAACTGGGGGAAGGCCGGGCGGATGCGTTGGAAGGGCAAGCGCCCGAGCGTCCGCGGCGTGGCGATGAACCCGATCGACCACCCCCTCGGCGGTGGAGAAGGGAAGTCCTCCGGTGGGCGTCACCCGGTGAGTCCGTGGGGCAAGCCCGAGGGGCGCACTCGTCGCAAGCACAAGCCGAGCGACAAGTTGATCGTTCGTCGTCGCAAGTCCAACAAGAAGCGCTAGGAGCTCTCCGCGATGCCGCGCAGCCTGAAGAAGGGGCCCTTCGTCGACGACCACCTGCTGAAAAAGGTGGAGGCGCAGAACGCCAAGGGCACCAAGAACGTGATCAAAACGTGGTCGCGTCGCTCGATGATCGTTCCCGAGATGATCGGGCACACGATCGCCGTCCACGACGGGCGGAAACACGTTCCGATCTTCATCACCGAGGCGATGATCGGGCACAAGCTGGGCGAGTTCGCTCCGACCCGCACCTTCCGTGGGCACGTCAAGGAAGATCGGAGGTCTCGGCGTGGCTAGTCCGCTTGGTTCGACGGCATCGCTTTCCGGACCGGTCATTCGGGCCCGCGCGCGCCTCCGCTACTCGACGATCACTCCGATGAAGGCGCGGCGGGTCGTGGACATGATCAGAGGCCTGCCTGCCGACGAAGCGCTCGCGCTGCTCCGCTTCGCCCCGCAGGCGGCGAGTGCCACGGTTTACAAGCTGCTGGAGAGCGCGATCGCCAACGCCCAACAGGAGGCGGCCAAACAAGGGGAAAGGCTGGATGTCGAAGACCTGGTCGTCTCCACGGCTTACGTCGACGAAGGCCCGACCCTCAAGCGTTTCCGTCCGCGGGCCCAAGGTCGGGCCTACCGCATTCGCAAGCGCACGAGTCACATCACGATCCACGTGGAATCCTGGCCGGCCGAGGCCGAGAGCCGGGCGGCACGGCGGGCGATCCCCAAGGGGAGTCGGCATCGTCGTCCGATGATCCGGACGATCGGCGCGACCCGCACGACTGCTGGGGCTGTGACGGAGCCCGCGGCCGCGGCGCCGTCCGAGCCGGAGCAGGCTGCGGCCGAAGCCGCGCCGCTCACCGAGACGTCCGTCGCGGAGTCCGCCGAGACCCCGGCGAGCCAGGCGGCCGAGGAGAGTGCCGGGGCTTCGCAGGTGAGCGAGAAGCCGAAGAAGACCCCATCTCGCCGGCCCGCCGCCCGCAAACCGAAGGACGAAGGCGCAGGCAGCTCCGAGGGTGACGGCAGTTCGAACGACGAAGGAGGGACCCGCTAAGTGGGCCAGAAAGTCAACCCGCACGGGTTCCGGCTCGGGATCACGACGGATTTCGTGAGCCGCTGGTACGCCGACCGGATGTACCGCGACTACGTGAAAGAGGACGTCGCGATCCGCCGGATGATGACGCGCGGCATGGAACGGGCGGGTATCTCCCGCGTCGAGATCGAACGCACGCGCGATCGGGTCCGGGTCGACATCCACACCGCGCGTCCCGGCATCGTGATCGGACGACGGGGCGCCGAGGCCGACCGGATCAGGGCCGATCTCGAGAAGCTGACCAAGAAGCAGGTACAGCTCAACATTCTCGAGGTGAAGAACCCCGAGATCGACGCACAGCTGGTGGCTCAGGGTGTGGCCGAGCAGCTCAGCCAGCGGGTGTCGTTCCGCCGGGCCATGCGCAAGGCCATGCAGAGTGCGCTCAAAGCCGGCGCCAAGGGGGTGCGGGTCCAGGTCGCCGGCCGGTTGGGCGGCGCCGAGATGAGCCGCACGGAGTTCTACCGCGAAGGCCGGGTGCCGCTCCACACCCTTCGCGCAGACATCGACTACGGCTTCTACGAGGCGCGGACCACCTTCGGCCGGATCGGCGTCAAGGTGTGGATTTACAAGGGTGAGGTCATCGCAGGCCGAGACCACGATGGTGCGCGGATTCCGCCGCGGGTACAGACCCGACCGACCCGGCAGCGCACCGCCAAGCGGGAAATCGCGGAAGCCGCTCCCGGCGTTTCTCCGCAGACACCGCCGACCGGCTCTGAGGAAGCGGTGGCCAGCTCCGAGGAAGCGGCGGTCGCGGCTACCGACGAACGCGCTACTACCTCCAGTCCAGCGGCTACCGCGCCCGCATCGGAGTCCGAGGCCGTTGCCGCGGCCGAGGGTGCTGAGGGAGAGGAGAAGTGAGCCGTGCTCATTCCTCGTAAGGTCAAGCACCGCAAGCAGCATCACCCGAAGCGAACGGGTGTCGCCAAAGGGGGGACCCGTGTCGTCTTCGGTGAATACGGCATCCAAGCGCTCGAGCCGGCCTACGTGACCAACCGGCAGATCGAATCGGCGCGTATCGCCATGACTCGACACATCCGCCGTGGCGGCAAGGTGTGGATCACGATCTTCCCGGATCGGCCGCTCACCAAGAAACCCGCCGAGACCCGAATGGGGTCCGGTAAGGGGTCCCCGGAATGGTGGGTCGCCAACGTCAAGCCCGGCCGGGTGATGTTCGAACTCGCCGGAGTTCCCGAGCCGGTCGCCCGCGAGGCGCTTCGACGCGCGATGCACAAATTGCCGATGAAATGTCGGTTCGTTCGTCGCGAAGTGGAGGCGTCGTGACGAAAAAGGCTGAAGAGCTGCGCGGCCTGGAGATGGACGAATTGCAGAGCAGGCTGCGCGAAGCCAAGGACGAATTGTTCAAGCTGCGTTTCCAGTTCGCGTCCGGTCAACTGGAGAACCACGGCCGGCTTCGTGCCGTGCGCAGGGACATCGCACGTATCTACACGGTCATGCGAGAGATGGAGCTCGGCATCACGGTGAAGGAAGAGAAGACCGAGGGCGCGGCATGAGTGAACAACAGACCGTAACGACCGCACCGAAGCGTCGAGGGTTTCGCAAGGTACGCGAAGGGGTCGTCGTCAGCGACAAGATGGACAAGACCATCGTGGTCGCCGTCGAAGACCGGGTGAAACACCCCCTGTACGGCAAGGTCATGCGCCGCACCAGCAAGTTGAAGGCGCACGACGAGCGCAACGAGGCCGGCATCGGCGACCGCGTCCTGCTGATGGAGACGCGGCCGTTGTCGGCGACCAAACGGTGGCGGTTGGTGCGCATCGTGGAGAAGGCGAAGTAGGCGGGAATTCGTCGGCGGCGTGCGCCGATGCGAATGTGACGGGAGCGAGCAGTGATACAGCAAGAGTCGCGACTGAAGGTCGCCGACAACACCGGGGCACGGGAAATCCTGTGCATCCGGGTGCTCGGCGGCTCCGGTCGGCGTTATGCGGGCATCGGTGACGTCATCATCGCAACGGTCAAGGACGCCCTGCCCGGTGCGGGTGTGAAGAAGGGGGACGTCGTCAAGGCGGTGGTGGTTCGGACGGCGAAGGAACGTCGTCGCCCCGACGGGTCCTACATCAAATTCGACGAGAACGCCGCCGTGCTCATCAAGGACGGCGGTGATCCGCGTGGGACTCGTATCTTCGGGCCCGTCGGCCGAGAGCTGCGCGACAAGAAATTCATGCGCATCATCTCGCTCGCGCCGGAGGTGTTGTGATGGCCGGCCTGAAGGTCC
This sequence comes from Acidothermus sp., assembly GCA_023512015.1. Lineage (GTDB taxonomy): Bacteria > Actinomycetota > Actinomycetes > Acidothermales > Acidothermaceae > Acidothermus. The sequence continues at coordinate 21,236 of JAIMAI010000018.1, forward strand.
GCAAGGGAGACACGGTGCAGGTCATCTCCGGGAAGGACCGGGGAGCCAAAGGCAAGGTCATCGAGGCTTTCCCGCGGGAGAGTCGGCTGCTGGTCGAAGGTGTCAACCGGATCCGCAAGCACACGAAGGTGACGTCGACGACACGCGGGGCCAAGACCGGGGGCATCGTCACCCAGGAAGCTCCGATCCACGTGAGCAACGTCATGGTCGTCTGTCCGGAATGCGACCGGCCGACCCGAGTCGGGAGACGGCAACAGGTAGTTGACGAAGCGACGGGCAAGACCCGCCCGGTGCGGGTGTGCAAGCGTTGCGGCAAGGAGTTCTAGGGATCGCTATGACGACGACGACCGAAACCAAGCCGACGTCGGCCGGGCCGATTCCCCGGCTCAAGCAGCATTACCGGGAGCGGGTGGTTCCCGCCCTGAAAGAGGAATTCGGCTACCGCAACGTGATGCAGGTCCCGACCCTCGTCAAGGTCGTGGTGAACATGGGTGTCGGGGACGCCGCCCGCGACGCGAAATTGATCGAGGGCGCGGTCCGAGACCTTTCCGCCATCACCGGGCAGCGGCCCGCCATCGCCAGGGCGCGGAAATCGATCGCTCAGTTCAAACTGCGTGCCGGAATGGCGATCGGTGCCTACGCGACGATCCGCGGTGATCGAATGTGGGAATTCCTGGACCGGCTGCTCACCCTCGCCCTGCCCCGTATTCGCGACTTCCGTGGGCTGTCGCCCAAGCAGTTCGACGGTCACGGCAATTACACCTTCGGGCTCACCGAGCAGGTGATGTTCCACGAGGTGGACCAAGACAAGATCGATCGATTCCGTGGCATGGACGTGACGATCGTGACGACGGCTCGTACCGACGAAGAGGGGCGGGCTCTCCTGCGCCACCTCGGCTTTCCGTTCCGGGAGAATTGACGATGGCCAAGAAAGCATTGATCATCAAGGCAGCGCGGCGGCCGAAATTCGCCGTCCGGGCTTACACCCGATGCAACCGGTGCGGCCGACCGCACTCGGTGTACCGCAAGTTCGGGCTCTGCCGTATCTGTCTTCGGGAGATGGCCCACCGCGGCGAGTTGCCCGGTGTGACCAAGGCGAGTTGGTGAGGAAAGGCATGGCGACGGGACGCCGCAGGTCCGCCGCAGCGGAAACCGTGGCGAGAAAGGCCGAACAGCAGCGATGATGACGGATCCGATCGCGGATATGTTGACCCGTATCCGCAACGCGAACGCCGCGTACCACGAAACGGTGGCGATCCCCTACTCGAAGATCAAGGCGAATATCGCCGAGATCTTGCAGCAGGAGGGGTACATCGCCGGTTTCCGAGTCGAACCGGTTCCCGGTCACAAGACGGCGAAATCCCTTGTGATCACGTTGAAGTACGGGCCGAACCGCGAACGCTCCCTCACGGGGGTACGCCGGGTGAGCAAGCCCGGCCTCCGGGTCTACGCGAAGGCGACCAATGTGCCGCGGGTTCTCGGCGGGCTCGGTATCGCGATCATTTCCACCTCGAACGGGCTGCTCACCGATCGTCAGTGCGTCAAGCGGGGCGTGGGCGGCGAAGTGCTCGCGTACGTCTGGTAGGGAGACGAGATGTCACGGATCGGACGGCTTCCTATTCCCGTACCCGCGGGTGTCGAGGTGACGATCGACGGTCGGCAGGTCACCGTGAAGGGCCCCAAGGGGACCCTCACGCATACCGTCGCCGACCCGATCACTGTGGAGCGAGCGGACGACGGCACGCTGCGTGTTCACCGCCCGGACGACGAGAACCGCACCCGCGGACTGCACGGCCTCACCCGCACTCTGATCGCCAACATGATCACAGGGGTGACGCAGGGCTTCTCCAAGACGCTGGAGATCGTGGGTACCGGGTATCGGGTCCAGGCCAAGGGGTCGGATTTGGAATTCGCCCTCGGGTTCAGTCATCCCGTCGTCGTCCGCCCACCGGATGGAATCTCCTTCGAGGTCCAAGCTCCGACGCGGTTCGTCGTCCACGGGATCGACAAGCAGAAGGTCGGCGAGGTGGCGGCCAACATCCGCAAGCTGCGTAAGCCCGAGCCTTACAAGGGCAAGGGTGTGCGTTACCAGGGTGAGAACGTGCGTCGCAAGGTCGGAAAGGCTGGGAAGTAACCATGCCACAGGCGCAGCTCTTGAGCCGACGCGCCAGTCGGGGTTCCACTCGGGCGGCGGCACGACTCCGCCGCCACTTCCGGGTGCGCAAGAAGATCAATGGGACGCCGGAGCGGCCGCGGCTCGTCGTCCACCGTTCCGCCCGCCACATCGAGGCGCAGGTGGTCGACGACACCCGGGGTCACACGCTTGCAGCCGCGGCGTCCTTCGAACCGGAGCTGCGTACGTTCGCCGGGGACAAGACCGCGAAGGCTCGCCGGGTCGGCCAGCTTTTGGCCGAACGGGCGAAAGCCGCCGGCATCACCACGGTCGTCTTCGATCGAGCTGGCTACCGCTACCACGGTCGGGTGGCCGCGTTGGCGGACGGTGCTCGGGAAGGCGGTTTGCGGCTGTGAACGGATCGCGAAGCAGGACTGAGAGCTGGCTGAGGATGGGACGGGACTGAATGGCGACACCACAACGTCGAGGGGCGGGTAGCGAGAAGCGTGAGCGCCGCGAGAGCCGCCGGCAGGAGACTCCTACCGAGAAGAGCAACTTCCTGGAACGGGTGGTCTCGATCAATCGTGTCGCCAAGGTCGTGAAGGGTGGCCGGCGGTTCAGCTTCACCGCGCTGGTGGTCGTCGGCGACGGCAACGGCACGGTCGGTGTCGGTTACGGCAAGGCGCGGGAGGTCCCGGCCGCGATCGCCAAGGGCGTGGAGGAAGCCAAGAAGCATTTCTTCACGGTGCCGCGGGTGCAGGGCACGATCCCGCATCCGGTCACCGGGGAAGCGGCGGCCGGTGTCGTCCTGCTGCGCCCCGCAAGTCCCGGTACCGGGGTGATCGCCGGTGGTCCGGTACGTGCGGTGTTGGAATGCGCAGGCGTGCGGGATGTGCTCAGCAAATCGCTGGGCTCCGACAACGCGATCAACATCGTGCAGGCGACGGTCAAGGCGTTGAAGGGTCTGGTGCCGCCGGAGCGGGTCGCCGTCCGTCGCAATCTTCCGTTGGAACACGTCGCGCCCGCCGCGCTGCTGCGGGCCAAGGCCGAGGCCGGAGTCTGAGATGGCTCGTCTGAAGGTGACCCAGGTTCGTTCCGAGATCGGCGGCACGGCACGACAGCGGGATACGCTGCGCAGCCTCGGCTTGAAGCGGCTGCGTGACGTCGTCGTCAAGGAGGACCGACCGGAGATCCGAGGCATGATCCAGACGGTCGCGCATCTCGTCAGCGTCGAGGAGGTCGAGTAGTGGCACGGACGTCGACCAGTAGCGGTCGCGAGGTCGAGGAGCCCGTCGCGCAGCAGACGACGGTGCTCAAGGTGCATCACCTGCGCCCCGCTCCGGGAGCACATACTCCAAAGACGCGCGTCGGCCGAGGGGAAGGCTCGAAGGGGAAGACCGCGGGCCGAGGGACGAAAGGGACGAAGGCCCGCCACACCGTGCCGGCGCGTTTCGAGGGCGGGCAGATGCCGCTGCACATGCGGGTGCCGAAGCTCAAGGGCTTTCGCAACCGTTTCCGGGTGGAATACCAGGTGGTCAATGTGGCCCGCCTCGCCGAGCTCTATCCGGACGGCGGCGAGGTCACCCCGCAGGACCTCGCGAAGCGTGGGGCGGTGCGCTCCGGTCGGCCGGTGAAGGTTTTGGGTGACGGCGACCTGGGCGTGGCGCTCCGCGTGACGGCGCACGCCTTCTCGGCGTCCGCCACCAAGAAGATCGAGCAGGCGGGTGGGAGCGTCACCAAGGTCTGAGCGGCGAACCCGTAGGGAGCGTTCCGGGAGGGTGCGCTACGCTCGCCGCATCGACGAGAGCGGACGTCGCAGGGAGTCGTGAGCCGCGACGATGACAAGGCATGAGGAGCAAGCGTGCTGACGGCATTCGTCCGAGCGTTTCGGACGCCCGACCTGCGTAAGAAGCTGCTCTTCGTCCTGTTCATCATCGTGCTGTTCCGGATTGGGAGCGCTATCCCGACTCCCGGTGTTTCCAGCAAGAACATCAACACCTGTCTTCAGCAGGTCTCGCAGGGCAGCGCGGCCAATATCTACACGCTGATCAACTTGTTCAGCGGGGGAGCGCTCCTCAAACTCTCGATCCTCGCATTGGGGATCATGCCCTACATCACTTCGAGCATCATCATCCAGTTGCTCGTGGTCGTGATCCCCCGTCTCGAGCGGCTGAAGGAAGAGGGCGGCGCCGGTCAGCAGAAACTGACGCAATACACCCGGTATCTGACGATCGGGCTCGCGGTTCTGCAGTCGGCGGCTTTCGTGGCCCTCGCCCGTACTCCCGGAGCGGTTTTCACCGGCTGCTCCTTGCCGATCATCCCGAACACCAGCCTCGGTGTGATCATCACGATGGTGATCATTATGACCGCCGGGACCGGAATCATCATGTGGCTCGGCGAACTGATCACCGATCGCGGGATCGGCAACGGGATGTCACTGCTGATCTTCACGCAGATCGCCGCTCGATTCCCGGCCGAACTCAACACGATCCGCCAGAACAAGGGAAACGCCACCTTCATCGGCGTCCTGGTCGTCGGGATCGCGATCATCACGGCGATCGTCTTCATGGAACAGGGGCAGCGGCGTATTCCTGTCCAGTACGCCAAGCGCATGATCGGACGGCGGATGTACGGCGGTACGTCGACGTACATCCCGCTCAAGGTCAATCAGGCAGGTGTCATCCCCGTCATCTTCGCCTCGTCACTGCTGTACATCCCGTCGCTCGCGGCGAAGGTCTGGGGAAGCAAGCATCTGGGCTTCACCAATTTCGTGAACAATTACCTCTCCCCCGGCTCTCCGCACCCGACCTATTTGCTCGCGTATTTCGCGCTCATCATTTTCTTCACGTTCTTCTACGTGGCCATCACGTTCAATCCGGACGAGGTGGCGGAGAACATGAAGAAATACGGGGGGTTCATTCCCGGCATCCGCCCGGGAAGGCCGACGGCTGAGTATTTGAGCTACGTTCTCTCCCGTATCACCGTCCCCGGTGCCACCTATCTCGCTTTGATCTCGGTGCTTCCCGAACTGGCGTTGTCCATCGTCGGCAGCGCGCAAGCATTTCCGTTCGGGGGCACTTCGGTGCTGATCCTGGTCGGGGTGGGTCTGGATACCGTCAAGCAGATCGAGAGCCAGCTCATGCTGCGGAATTACGAAGGATTCCTCCGGTAGCGGCGGGAGGGTAGGTGCGTCTGGTCCTGGTGGGTCCGCCAGGCGCAGGCAAGGGGACCCAAGCCCAGCTCATCGCGTCGCACCTGCTCGTGCCGAAAATCTCGACCGGCGATATCTTCCGCAAGAACGTCGCGGAGGGAACACCGCTCGGCCGTGAAGCGAAGCGCTACATGGACGCCGGAGATCTCGTCCCCGACGAGGTGACGATCGGCATGGTGCGCGACCGACTCGCCGCTGAAGACGTTCGAGACGGTTTCCTTTTGGATGGTTTCCCGCGAACCGTCCCGCAGGCCGAGGCGTTGGATGCCTTGTTGGCCGAGATGGGGACGTCGCTGTCGGTGGTCCTCGAACTCGTCGTCGACGACGACGAGGTGGTACGCAGACTCTCGGGACGGCGAACATGCTCCGACTGCGGTCATATCTGGCACGTGACGTACGACCCGCCGACTCTCGACGGGGTCTGCGATCTGTGCGGCGGCAAACTGTTCCAGCGAGAAGATGATCGCGAGGAGACGATCCGTCACCGGCTTGAGGTGTACTACGACCAGACCGCCCCTTTGATCGACTACTACGCCGCCCGTGGGATTCTCGAAGGGATCGATGCGATGGGTCCGGTCGAAGAGGTCACGGCTCGGGCAGTCGCGGCACTGCGGCACTGGCGATGACGGCTACGAACGGAGGCTGCGAGTGATCCAACTCAAGAGCGAGGCGGAAATTGCCAAGATGCGGGAGGCGGGTTTGGTGGTTGCCGCCGCGCTCGACGCCGTCCGGGCGGCGATCGCACCGGGCGTGACCACGGCCGAGCTCGACGAAATCGCAGCCAAGGTCATCGCGGACGCCGGGGCACGCTCCAACTTCAAGGGCTATCGGGCCGGTGGGAACATCCCCTATCCCGCGACGATCTGCGCGTCGGTCAACGACGAGGTGGTACACGGCATCCCGAGTCGCCGCCGCGTCCTGCGGGAGGGGGACATCATCTCGATCGACTGCGGCGCGATTGTCGACGGGTGGCACGCCGACGCTGCCTTCACCGTGGGGGTGGGCGAAATCGATCCAGAGGTGCAGCGGATGATCGAGGTGTGTGAGGAAGCACTGTGGCGGGGGATCGCAGCCGGTCGAGCGGGCGCGACGCTGGGCGATATCGGCCACGCCATCGAGAGTTACGTCCGATCCCAGGGGCGTTACGGCATGGTCGAGGAGTACGGCGGGCACGGTATCGGAACAGAGATGCATCAGGAACCTCACGTGCCGAATCGCGGTCGTGCCGGCCGTGGCCTGCGGCTGGTGCCCGGGCTCGTCCTTGCCGTCGAACCTATGATCATGCTCGGCGATCGACGGGTGGTGACGCGGGACGACGGCTGGACGGTGGCGACCGTCGACGGAAGCTGGGCCGCCCACTTCGAGCACACGTTCGCCGTCAGCGTCGACGGTCCCCGCGTGCTGACCGCCCCCGACCTCGGGGTGTCACGGTTGGCGGCGGCTCGCGCGAGTTGATCCTGAAGCGTCCCGATCCGCGGATCCCGCTCCGGGACGCCGCTCTCGCAGACGCCGCCGTGCTGGCGTAAACTTGCCAGTCGGCTCACCGTCCCACTTCATCCACTCCCGTTGATCGACGAGAGTGGGGGACGTTCGCGTCGCGTCTCGGCTGGGCCGAGACCTGAACGCGACGAGCCGCAGGAGGACGGAACGCGGAGGACATGGCAAAGAAGGACGGGGTCATCGAGATCGAGGGCCAGGTGATCGAACCTCTGCCCAACGCGATGTTCCGGGTCGAGCTGGCCAACGGCCACAAGGTACTTGCCCACATCAGCGGCAAGATGCGGATGCACTACATTCGTATCCTGCCTGGCGACCGGGTCGTGGTGGAGTTGAGCCCGTACGATCTCAGCCGTGGCCGAATCGTGTACCGCTACCGATGAACAGGACGTGCAGCGCGCGTGAGACGCGCAGGGAGACGGGATGAAGGTCAAGCCGAGCGTCAAGAAGATTTGTGACAAGTGCAAGGTCATCCGGCGCCATGGCCGGGTCATGGTTATTTGTCAGAACTTGCGGCACAAGCAGCGTCAGGGCTGAGGAGCGTCTTTCGTGGCACGTCTCGTTGGCGTCGACCTTCCGCGCGACAAGCGGTTGGAGATCGCTCTTACCTACATCTACGGAATCGGCCGTACCCGAGCAGCGGAGACCCTGGCGGCCACCGGTATCAGCCCCGACCTCCGGGTGCGCGATCTGACGGACGACGACCTGCTCAAGCTGCGCGAGTGGATCGAAGCGAATTACAAGGTCGAGGGTGATCTGCGCCGGGAGGTCGCGGCCGACATCAGGCGCAAGATCGAGATTGGCTGCTATCAGGGGATTCGGCACCGCCGGAACCTGCCGGTTCGTGGGCAGCGCACCCACACGAACGCCCGGACCCGTAAGGGTCCCCGCAAGACCGTCGCCGGAAAGAAGAAGCCCGGCAAGAAGTAGTTCACGTCAGCCCACCGCACCGAGCGGTGGACGCTGTGAGCGACGACGACCTGGAGAGACGACACCCCGATGCCACCGAGGAGCAAGACCCAAGCCGGCGCCAAGAAAGTTCGGCGCAAGGAGCGGAAGAACGTGGCGCACGGCCACGCGCACATCAAGAGCACGTTCAACAACACGATCGTTTCCATCACCGATCCCACCGGGGCGGTCATCGCCTGGGCGAGCGCGGGCCAAGTGGGCTTCAAGGGTTCCCGCAAGTCCACCCCGTTTGCCGCTCAGATGACCGCTGAGGCCGCCGCCCGCCGAGCGCAGGAGCACGGCATGCGCAAGGTGGATGTCTTCGTCAAGGGCCCGGGGTCCGGTCGTGAGACGGCGATCCGCTCGTTGCAGGCGGTGGGCCTGGAGGTGGGCTCCATTCAAGACGTGACTCCGGTGCCGCACAACGGCTGCCGCCCGCCGAAGCGACGGAGGGTTTGATGGCGCGCTACACGGGAGCCGACTGCAAGCTGTGCCGTCGGGAGAAGATGAAGCTCTTCCTCAAGGGCTCCAAGTGCGAGACCACCAAGTGCCCCATCGACCGTCGGCCCTATCCGCCGGGTCAGCACGGCCGTAACCGTGCGAAGGAGAGCGAGTACCTCCTCCAGATGCGGGAGAAGCAGAAGTGCGCCCGCATCTACGGCGTCCTCGAAAAGCAGTTCCGCCGCTACTACGAAGAAGCCAGTCGCAAGACGGGCCGGACCGGTGAGAACCTGCTGCGCATCTTGGAGAGCCGGCTGGACAACGTGGTTTACCGTGCGGGTTTCGCCGCGAGCCGTGACCAGGCCCGTCAGCTCGTTCGTCACGGGCATTTCCTCGTCAACGGACGGCGGGTCGACATCCCGAGCTATCGGGTCAGCGAACACGACGTCATCGACGTCGCGGAGAAGTCTCGCGAACTCACGCCGTTCGTGGTCGCTCGGGCGGTTGCCGGTGAGCGGACCGTTCCACCTTGGCTCGAGGTCATTCCGAACCGGCTCCGCATCCTCGTGCACTCGTTGCCGAGTCGTTCCGTGATCGACACACCCGTCCAGGAGCAGCTCATCGTCGAGTTCTATTCGAAGTAGATCGGCTTCCGGCGGCCGGGATCTCCCTCGGTTGCCGAGCAGATTCCGTCCCTCGCGGCGTCATATGGCGGTCGCCCGAGAACTGGAGGAAACCAGTGCTCATCGCACAACGTCCCACCATCAACGAAGAACCCATCCACGACACCCGGTCCCGTTTCGTCATCGAGCCACTTGAGCCCGGGTTCGGGTACACCCTCGGGAACTCGCTGCGGCGCACCCTGCTGTCGTCGATCCCTGGGGCTGCCGTCACCAGCCTCCGTATCGACGGCGTGCTGCACGAGTTCTCCACCATCCCCGGGGTCAAGGAGGACGTCACCGAGATCATCCTCAACATCAAGGAGCTGGTGGTCTCCTGCGAGCACGACGACCCTCAGGTCGTCTACCTGCGCAAGCAGGGTCCCGGTGAGGTCACCGCTGCCGACATCGTGGCGCCGGCTGGCGTGGAGGTGCACAACCCGGATCTGCATATCGCGACCCTCAACGACAAGGGTCGTCTGGAAATGGAATTGGTCGTCGAGCGCGGTCGAGGCTACGTGCCGGCGGCACAGAACAAACTGCCGAGTCATGAGATCGGTCGGATCCCCGTCGACTCCATCTACTCCCCGGTCCTGAAGGTGACGTTCAAGGTCGAGGCCACCCGCGTCGAGCAACGCACCGACTTCGACCGACTGATCATGGACGTCGAGACCAAGCCGAGTATGCGACCCCGCGACGCCATGGCGAGTGCCGGAAAGACCCTGGTCGAACTCTTCGGCCTGGTCCGCGAACTCAACGTGGACGCCGAAGGGATCGACATCGGCCCGTCGCCGTCCGATGCGGCATTGGCGGCAGACCTCGCTCTGCCGATCGAGGACCTCAACTTGACGGTGCGCTCGTACAACTGCTTGAAGCGCGAGGGAATCCACACCGTCGGCGAACTCGTCTCGCGCAGCGAAGCCGACCTGCTCGACATCCGGAACTTCGGCCAGAAGTCGATCGAGGAGGTCAAGAGCAAGCTCGCCGAACTCGGACTCGCCCTCAAGGATTCGCCTCCGGGCTTCGATCCCGGCCGGGTCGTCTACGCCGCTCCCCGCGATCAGGCGGACGACGACCGGCGCTACATCGAAACCGAGCAGTTGTAGACGGGTGCCCGAACACCACGAGCCCTGCGCGACGGTACGCGGTTAGCTGGAGAGGAAGACGACGATGCCCACGCCGACGAAGGGTGCCCGCCTCGGGGGCGGCCCAGCGCATGAGCGACTGATTCTCGCCAATCTCGCCACCGCGCTCTTCGCGCACGGACGCATCCGGACGACGGAAGCAAAGGCCCGTCGTCTTCGACCTCTCGCCGAGCGGCTGATCACGAAAGCCAAGCGGGGGGACCTGCACGCGCGGCGGCAGGTGCTGACCGTAGTGCGGGACAAGTCCGTGGTGCACCAGCTCTTCGCCGAGATCGGTCCGCGCTACCGCAGTCGACCCGGGGGTTACACCCGGATCGTGAAGCTGGGTCTGCGTAAGGGCGACGCCGCTCCGATGGCGCTCATCGAGTTGGTCGAGCCTCAAGCGGAGGAGGTGGTCGCCGAGGCGACCGCGGCGACCAGACGGGCCGGCCGCAGCCGCGGGGCCAAGGCGACCGCGGCATCCGCCGAAACCGCCTCCGCGCAACCCACCGAGGCCTCCTCCCCCGAGAGCGGGGAAGCTGGCGTCGAGAGCGGGGAAGCCGCTGCCCCAAGCGAACGACCGGAGGCTGAGCCCAGCGACGCCTCGGCCGAGGCATCTGCGGAGCTCGCCGACGAGGCTGTGGGTGAGCAACCCTCCGACTCCGCCGCCGAAACTGCCTCCGCGGAGCACGAAACTGCCTCCGAGGAGCAGGCGGACGAAAGCCCGGAGAAGCGTTAGGCCGGGCTGCCACCCCTCGTGCGGCTCCGCATCGACCTCGGCTACGACGGCACCGATTTCGCGGGATTCGCCCGTCAACCCGGGCTGCGAACCGTCCAAGGCGAGCTCGAACGGGCGTTGGCCGTCGTCCTTCGGCTCTCCGCACCTCCTCTCACGACGGCGGCGGGGCGTACCGATGCGGGTGTTCACGCGCGAGGCCAGGTCGCACACGTCGACGTAGCCGACGACCTATTCGGTGACTCGGACGAGGTTTGCACGCTCGCCCGCCGGTTGGACGCCGTCACACCGGTGGACATGGTGATCCACCGCACCCGGGTAGCCCCTGTCGGCTTCGACGCGCGGTTCGCAGCGTTGTCGCGCCGCTACTCCTACCGGATCGCCGACCGCGGCTGGGATCCGTTGCGTCGCCGGGACACCCTGCGTTGGCGTCGTCCCCTCGACGAAGCCGCGATGAATCTGGCCGCGGAGTCGTTGGTGGGGGAGCACGATTTCGCCGCGTTTTGTCGTGCGCGAGAAAATGCAACGACGGTTCGCACATTGCTCGCTTTCCGGTGGGCGCGCGACGGCGATGGGGTGCTCGTCGCCGAGGTGGAGGCGGACGCGTTCTGCCACTCGATGGTGCGTTTTCTCGTTGGAGCAACCCTCGTGGTCGGTGAGGGAAAACGACCGGTGGACTGGCCCGCGCAGGTGCTGCGGAGCAAGCAGCGCGATTCGGCGGTCCTCGTCGTCCCGCCGCACGGGCTCACCCTTGAAGAGGTGCGGTACCCCCCGGACGACGCCCTGGCCGCACGCGTCGCGCAGACCCGCAGGCTCCGCACTCTCTGAGCGGATCAGGCCGGTTCCGCCGCCCGGAAGAGATGAACGTCGCCCGTCCCGGTCCGGGCCCGAATCGAAATCTTGTGTTCGCGGGTGGCCTGCGCAGTGACCGGCAGGTCCGACGTCAAGCGTCCCGCTCCGGTCGTGACGTCGAGTTTCGCGGTCACCCCCGCAGGAACCCCGAGGCTCAACCCCCCGGCACCACTGGCGAAGTCGACGTCGGCGTGCACCGCCCGGATCCGCGCTTCGCCCGCTCCGGTACGGAGCCGCAGCGGCCCGCGGGCGACGTCCACGTCGATTCTTCCGCTGCTGCACGCCACATCGAGGCGACCGTCGAGGCTGCCGAACCAAGCGTCCACCGCGGCGCCGCGAACGGTTGCGGTTGCGCTGATCCCGCGGGCCCGCACGGAGCCGCTCCCGCAACGGACCCGTAGCTCGCCGTCCACCCGATCCAACTCGACGATCGCGCGGCCCCCTGCGACGTCCACCGTGCCGGTGCGGCCCTCGGCGATCGCCTCCACGCTGTAGCCGGCGATCTTGATTGGCGTGCCGGAGGGAACGGCGAGGGTGATCTCGAGACAGTGCGTCGGAGGCTGCACTCCGCCCGCCAAGGGAATGCCGAGGAGGCTCAACCACGCTTTCGGCGTCAGCCAGGACTTGGGCACCCGAATCGTGAGGAGGTCGTCCTGCAACTCGGCGCTGACTGCTTCGAGTTCGTCGGCCGGGATGTCGGGACACGTCACCTCCACTCGTGCTGCGTCGAGCTCTTCTCGGAGGCTGATCACCAGGCGTCCGGCCCCTAGCCGGCACTCCACGGCCTTGATCCTGCGCGGATCAAAAGTTCTGATCACTGGGTCTCCTCGTCGACGTCATCCGTTGACCCATCCGGTGATGCGGCGGGCACTGGCCCACGGCGGTCCGCTCCACGGAGGACCCCAACCGTGCCCGCGGTGGGCGAGTGCGGCACGCGCAGCGCGGATCAGCCAGGTGTTGACGGACACTCCTTCACGCTCGGCGGCCTGTTCGATTTCGGACTTGAGGCTCTCGGGTAACCGCAGCGAGATGCGCGCGGTTGCCTCCTCGTCCTGAACGGCCTGCTCCGGTTGCTCGTCTGCAACCACGACGCGGAATCGGACGTCCCTGCCTTCGAGGTGGGCCGTGACGGCAGGACCACCCGGGACGCCGGCGGCGAAGAGCATCGAAGTGATCTCTGCAGTAGCCGCCGAGAGGGCGTGCAACAAAGCGAGCCGAATGGGGGCCGTGGCGGCGTCCGCAAGGGCGTTGGCGACCTTCTGAGTCTGCTCGTCTCCCAGCGCGGCCGTCGATCGCAGGGCATCGGCGACTTGCGCCACATACTCATCCAGGTGCATGATGTCATTCTGACATCGAAGTGACGTCAAAGCAACGTCTGAACGCTGCTATGCTGTCCGGATAGCCAGCATCACGGCAGGGAAGGAGACAGATGGACGAGGAAGGGCTCGCGATCCTCGTCGAGGACGTGCACAAATCGTTCGGATCGGTCCGAGCGCTGCGGGGCGTGGACCTCGCCGTCCCCCGTGGGCGAGTGCTCGGGTTGCTCGGTCCGAACGGCGCCGGCAAGACGACGATCGTCCGCATCCTCACGACCTTGTTGCGCCCCGACGCGGGCCGTGCCCTCGTCGAAGGCCACGACGTCGTCCGCGAAGCCGACGCGGTACGGCGGCGCATCGGTCTCGCCGGCCAGGCCACGGCGATACAACCGGAGCTCACCGGGCGGGAGAACCTCGAGATCATCGGGCGCCTGTACCACCTGCCGCGCCGCGTGGCACGGGATCGGGCAGCCGAACTGCTGGCCGCTTTCGACCTGGAAGAGGCCGCGGATCGCCCGGCGAAGACCTACTCGGGCGGCATGACCCGTCGCCTCGACCTGGCGGCGAGTCTGGTCGGAGAGCCCAAGGTGCTTTTCCTGGACGAGCCGACCACCGGGCTGGACCCGCGAAGCCGAATAGCGATGTGGCAGATCATCAAGCGGTTGGTGGCGAGCGGAACGACGCTGCTCCTTACCACCCAGTACCTCGACGAAGCAGACGAACTCGCCGACGAAATCGTGGTGATCGACCACGGGAAAGTGATCGCCGCGGGCACGGCTGCCGAACTCAAGGACCGGGTCGGTGGCGACGTCCTGGAATTCACCGTCCCCGACGGGCAACAACTCGCCGCCGCAGTGGCCGCGGTCGCTCCGCTCTCGGAGAGCGAACCGCACGTGGACCGGGAGACCCAGCAGATCTCGCTCGCGGTCGGCTCACGGGGCTCCGCCGCACTCCTGGAGGCAGTGCGGGCCCTCGATGCCGCCGGCGTGACGATCGAGGGGCTCGTCATGCGCCGTCCGTCTCTCGACGACGTCTTCCTCGCGGTCACCGGCCATGCCGCGGTGGCCGAACCGAGCGCCGAGGAACGGCGCGGACGGCGCGGACGACGTCCCGCCCTCGTCTCCGACGACGGCACCGACAGCTCCCACTCCGGCGACCAGAGGAGGAATTGATGACCGCGCAGACCATCGATATCCGGGCAGACACCGGGCTCCGGCGGCTGTATTGGGCGGTGTCGGATGCGTTGGCGCTGACGAAGCGCAACCTACTGGTGTGGTGGCGGGTGCCGGCGTTCATCGTCTTCACCGTCGTGCAGCCGGTCATGTTCACCCTGCTGTTCCGGTACGTCTTCGGCGGAGCGATCAGCGTCGGAGACCACGGGAGTTACGTGGATTACCTGATGCCCGGAATCATCGGGCAGACCGCGGCCTTCGGCTCCATCGGGACGGCGATCGCTCTCGGGTTGGAGGCGCAGAAAGGGATCATCGACCGCTTTCGCTCCATGCCGATGTCCCGCTCGGCCGTGCTCGCCGGTCGGCTCATTGCCGACGTCGGCCGCATGCTCGTGACCATCGGGATCATCATCGGTGTCGGGTATGCGGTAGGCTTCCGCTTCCATCAGGGAGTGGGTTCGGCGATCGCGATGGTCGCGCTGGCTGCGTTGTTCGGGTTGGCCATCTGCAGCGTGTCGGCCTTCATCGGTCTTGCGATCAAGGATGAGGAGTCGATCCAGGCGTTCGGCCTGATCTGGCTCTTTCCGGTGACGTTCGTCAGTTCGGCGTTCGTGCCGATCCAGTCCATGCCGGGGTGGCTCCAAGCGTTCGCCAACAACCAGCCGATGACCGCCGTGATCAACACTCTGCGCTACTTGGCGGTGGGCCCGACTCCAGGGGCAACGACGCTGGAGCCGCACCTGTGGCAGAGTCTGGCGTGGCTGTTCGGCATCCTCGTGGTGTTCGGGTCGCTCGCCGTCCGCACCTACCGCCGGCTCAGTTGAGCCGGGCCACCGACGGCGAAGAGCGGAGCGTCGGTGGCCGCCCGTCGTTCCGCCCCTGCTTTTGACCGAGGAGATGCGGCCCGGTAGGCTACATCGTCGTTGCCCGCAATGCCGGGCCGCTGATCCCTGTCGAATGCGAAGGCGAGATCGTGCGCACGTACAGCCCGAAACCCGGTGACGTGACCCGGCAGTGGCACGTCATCGATGCCTCGAACGTGATCCTCGGTCGGCTTGCTTCCCAGGTCGCGCGACTGCTCCGTGGGAAGCACAAGCCGATCTTCGCGCCGCATCTCGACACCGGCGACTTCGTCATCGTCGTCAACGCCGACAAGGTGGTGCTCACCGGTCGCAAGCTCGACCAAAAGATCGCTTATCGGCACTCTGGATACCCCGGTGGCCTCAAGGCCAAGCCGTATCGGGAATTGCTTGCCGAGCGCCCGGAGCGGGTCATCGAACGGGCGGTCCGCGGCATGCTCCCGCACAACAGCCTCGGGCGCCGTATGATCAAGAAGCTCAAGGTGTACGCGGGGCCCGAGCATCCGCACCAGGCTCAGCGCCCGGTGCCCTTCGAAATCACGCAGGTTCGGCAAGAGCCCGCTCAGACGCGAGAGGTATGAGGCAGTCCGTGGCAGACACCGTCGAAGAACAAGACCTGCTCGCCGATGACAGTGAGGTCGAGGACGGCGAGCAGGCACCGTCGTCCTACACGACCCAGACGGCGGCGCAACCGAAGCGTCGCACGTTGATCGGTTCCGGTTCGGCCACCGGTCGGCGGAAAGAAGCCGTCGCGCGGGTGCGTCTGGTCCCCGGAACCGGGCAGTGGAAGATCAACGGACGTGAGCTCGCCGACTACTTCCCGAGCCGGGTCCATCAACACCTCGTACGTAGCCCCCTTGCCCTGCTCGACGCCGTGACGCAATTCGACGTCGTGGCGAGGGTGCACGGCGGAGGGACCAGTGGGCAGGCGGGGGCCATTCGGCTCGGCGTCGCGCGGGCGCTGGTGGCGATCGACCCGGAGAATCGCCCCACTCTGAAGAAGGCCGGCTTCCTTACCCGGGACGCACGGGTCGTCGAGCGCAAGAAGTACGGACTCAAGAAGGCCCGCAAGGCGCCGCAGTACTCCAAGCGGTAAGCCCAGCGTGGTCGCAGCAGGGGCCGAGCGGCAATCCGGGCGAGCGTCAACCCGGCTCTTCGGCACCGACGGCGTCCGTGGAGTCGCCAACCGGGACCTCACCGCAGAACTCGCCCTCGATCTCTCGGTGGCCGCAGCTCACGTGCTGGCTCAGGCGGGGGCGTTCGAGGGACATCGGCCGCTCGCCGTGGTCGGCCGGGATCCGCGGGCTTCCGGGGAATTCTTGGAAGCCGCCGTGGTGGCGGGTCTGGCCAGTGCGGGGGTCGACGTGCTTCGCCTCGGCGTCCTGCCCACCCCGGCGGTGGCCTACCTCACCGCCGAGTTGGACGCCGATCTCGGGGTCGTGCTGTCCGCGAGTCACAACCCCATGCCGGACAACGGCATCAAATTCCTCGCCCGCGGCGGCCAGAAGCTTCCCGACGAGCTCGAAGATGCCGTCGAGGCTCGGCTCGGTGAGAGTTGGACGCGGCCGATCGGTCGGGACGTCGGACGGGTGCGGGATTACCCCGAGGGGCTGCACCGGTACGTCGATCACGTGCTCCAGACCACGAACCAGCGGCTCGACGGTATGCGGGTCGTCGTCGATTGTGCCCACGGGGCCGCCTCGGTCGCTTCGCCGCTGGTCCTGCAGCGGGCAGGTGCCGAAGTGATCACGATCGGGTGCGAGCCGGACGGCCTCAACATCAATGACGGCTGTGGTTCCACCGAGATCGAGGCGCTGCGGGCCGCCGTCCGCGCGCACGGGGCGGATGCGGGGATCGCGCACGACGGGGACGCCGACCGCTGCCTGGCGGTCGACGCCACCGGGGAAGTGGTGGACGGCGACCAGATCCTCGCGATTCTCGCCCTCGCCTGGCAGGAGGCCGGGCGGCTGGCGAAGAACACCGTGGTGGCGACCGTGATGTCCAATCTCGGCCTCAAACTGGCCCTTGCACCGCACGGGATCTCCGTGGTGGAGACCGCGGTGGGTGACCGCTACGTCCTGGAGGCGATGCGGGCAGGTGGCTACGTGCTCGGCGGGGAGCAGAGCGGCCACATCGTGATGCTCGATTACGCCACCACCGGCGATGGAATCCTCACCGGTTTGCAGTTGCTTGCTCGGATGGCCGCGACCGGCAAACCCCTCGCCGAGCTTGCGCGCGTGGTGCAGCGGCTTCCTCAGGTACTGCGCAACGTCGCCGGGGTGGACAAATCCCGCGCCGGCACGGATCCGGCGCTCCTTGCCGAGCTTGCCGCCGCGGAGGCGGAGCTCGCCGGCCGCGGACGGGTGTTGTTGCGGCCGAGCGGTACCGAACCCGTCGTCCGGGTTATGGTCGAGGCCACGAGCGAAACCGAAGCGGAGAAGATCGCTGATCGGTTGGCGGACGCCGTCCGGCGGTACCTCGGCCGCTGAGGCCGGGCCGGAGCGGTTTCTCGAGTCCGGTCGGTGCGGAGGGTTGTGGGCGCCGGCGAGCGAGGGGTGGGAGCATGTGCGGGATCGTGGCCTACGTGGGGGCGCGGACGGCGCACGACGTCGTCCTCGACGGGCTGCGGCGGCTGGAGTATCGGGGGTACGACTCTGCGGGGATCGCCGTCCTCGACGGCGGCAGCGTCGACGTGCGGCGCAAAGCCGGTGCGCTCGGAAACCTGGAAGCGGTTTTGGAGGCGGAGCCGCTGGCCGGTTCTACCACGGGGATCGGCCACACGCGGTGGGCCACCCACGGCGCCCCGACCGACGGAAACGCGCACCCGCATGTGGATTGCCGACGGGCGTTGGCCGTCGTGCACAACGGAGTGATCGAGAACCATTCGGCGCTCCGCGACGAACTCACCAATGTGGGGCACGTTTTCGGTTCGCAGACCGACACCGAGGTAGTGGCACATCTGCTGGAGGAGGAACTCGACGGGCCACCCGGTGGAGAAGGGCAAGCGGCGCAGCATAGCTCGTCTCGGACGCCCGAAGAATTCGCCGAGGCGATGCGGCGGGTCTGTCGCAGACTGGCCGGCTCGTTCAGTCTGGTCGCAATCCATCGTGATTTTCCCGGCGTCGTGGTGGGTGCGCGACGTAATTCGCCGCTCGTGGTAGGCCGAGGGGACGGCGAAGCGTTCCTCGCCAGCGACGTCGCCGCTTTCATCGCCGCGACGCGGCAGGCGGTCGAGGTGGGCCAGGATTGCGTCGTCTTGCTCACCCCGCAGCGGCTGGAAATCACCGATTTCGAGGGGAATCCGACGCGTGGACGGGAATACCGAGTCGACTGGGACGCGTCGGCTGCGGAGAAAGGCGGCTACGACTATTTCATGCTCAAGGAGATCGCCGAGCAGCCGGACGCGGTGGCCGCGACGCTGCTCGGTCGCTTGGGCCGAGACGGCACGTTGACCCTCGACGAGAGCCGGCTGGATACCCGAGTCTTCGTCGAAGTCGACAAAATCGTCGTCGTGGCCTGCGGAACGGCCTATCATGCCGGGCTCATCGCAAAATATGCCATCGAACATTGGGCGGGTCTGCCCTGCGAGGTGGAGCTCGCTTCGGAATTCCGTTACCGGGACCCGATCCTAGACCGCCAGTCCTTGGTCATCGCGATTTCCCAGTCAGGGGAGACCCTCGACACCTTGATGGCCGTGCAACATGCGAAGGAAATGGGCGCTCGGGTGCTTGCTATTTGCAATACGCTCGGCGCTACCATTCCCCGCGAGTCGGACGCAGTTTTGTACACCCGAGCCGGTCCGGAAATCGGTGTAGCGGCGACCAAGAGTTTCCTCACTCAGCTGGTCGCAGTGTATCTCGTCGCCTTGTATCTGGCTCAACTCCGCGGGACGAAATACGGCGACGAGGTGGCCGGTGTGGTCCGCGAATTGGCCGCGATGCCCAGCAAGGTAGCTGCCGTGCTGGACACCATGGAGCCGGTGCGGGCGATCGCTCGGGAACTCGCGCGGGTGCCCACCGTGCTCTTCATCGGACGGCACGTCGGATATCCGGTAGCCCTCGAAGGAGCGCTCAAACTCAAGGAGCTCGCCTACATGCACGCGGAGGGATTTGCCGCGGGCGAACTGAAGCACGGTCCGATCGCGCTGATCGAAGAAGGCGTGCCGGTAGTCGTGGTGATGCCACCGCCGTCCGGGCGGTCCGTGCTGCACGCGAAACTGCTCGCCAATCTCCAAGAAATCCGGGCCCGCGGAGCTCGGACGATTGTCGTGGCCGAGGAAGGCGACGAAGCGGTTCGACCCTACAGCGACCATTTGGTGGCGATTCCGGCCGTTCCGACGTTGTTGCAGCCGCTGGTTTCCGTCGTCCCCCTCCAGGTCTTCGCGTGTGAGCTTGCGGTGGCGCGCGGCAACGACGTCGACCGGCCGCGTAATCTCGCCAAATCCGTGACGGTGGAATAACCGACGATGAGGGCTGCGTATCCGGTCGCGGTCGTCCGGGCGGCTGAGGTGGCTTTGATGAGCCGGCTTCCCGCCGGCACGTTGATGCAGCGGGCGGCCAGCGGCCTTGCCGCTGTGAGCGCGCGTATTCTGCGCACGCGACTCGGCCGTGTTTACGGGGCGCGCGTCGGGGTGCTGGTCGGCTCGGGTGACAACGGCGGGGATGCGCTCTACGCGGGAGCTCGGCTCGCCCGCGCCGGTGCGGACGTGGTCGCCGTCCCCCTCGGTGCCCGGGTACACGAAGGCGGACGGTCGGCTTTGCTGGCGGCGGGTGGGCGATTCGGCGTCCCGACGGATTTGGGCCGGACGCAGCTCGTGCTCGACGGAATCGTCGGGATCGGGGGCCGCCCCGGTCTGCGCGACGAGGCCACGGCAGCGCTGCGGCATATTCCAAGCGACGCAGTGGTGGTCGCCGTCGACGTCCCGAGCGGAATCGACCCGGATACCGGAGAAGTTCGAGGGGCCGCGGTTCGCGCCCACACGACGGTAACTTTTGGAGCGCTGAAATCCGGGTTGCTGTTCGACCCCGGCGCCGAGTATGCAGGCCAGTTGGAATTCGTGGATATCGGCCTCGGCCCGTATCTGCCCACCCCTGCCATCACGGTGGTGGAGGAGTCGGATGTGATGCGGCTCCTCCCACGACCGATCGGAGAAACCGACAAATACCGGCGGGGCGTCCTGGGAGTGGTCGCCGGAAGTCCCCGCTATACCGGGGCGGCGGTACTCGCCGTCGGCGGAGCGCTTCGAACCGGTGTGGGCATGGTGCGCTTCGTTTCGTTTCGCGAACCCGCGTCTCTCGTGCGGGCACGCTGGCCGGAGGCCGTCGTGACCGTCGTCCCCGACGACGCGCGGGAAGTGGCCGAGGCGGGTCGGGTCCAGGCGTGGGTGGTCGGACCCGGTTTGGAGCCGGACGACGCGGGGCGCGCGCTGGTCGGCCAAGTCCTCGCCCAGCCCGTTCCGGTCGTGGTGGACGCCGGAGCGCTGGCCGTCATCGCCGCCGACCCCTCCCTGCTCGCGGGGCGGCGTTTCCCGACCGTGCTCACGCCGCATGCCGGAGAACTCGCCCGCTTGCTTGGGATGTCTTCCTCCGGGCGGCGCGAGATCGAGGAGCGTCGGCGGGAATTCGCCGTCCGTGCGGCAGCGGAATTTCGTTCGACGGTGTTGGTGAAGGGGCGCACCACCTGTGTGGCCACGCCGGGTGGCCTGATCCGAGTGAATACCACCGGGACGCCGATGCTCGCTACCGCCGGTAGTGGCGACGTCCTCTCCGGCATCATCGGCGCGTTGCTGGCCGGTGGCCTGTCGGGATTGGACGCGGCGAGTGTCGGCGCGTACCTGCACGGTAAGGCCGCCCGGTACGCGAGCGGGGACGGGCAATGGCCGATCACCGCCGCCGACGTCATCGAGGCCCTTCCGCGCTGCGCCGGAGATATCTGAGATCAGGGGAGGCACATGGTCAAGCGGTGGATTCTCATCGGGGGCTTTTTCTGGCTGATCGTCGGCGTGGCGGGCGGGCCGTTCCAAGGCAAGCTTTCCGAAGTGCAGCGCAACAGCGACACCGCTTTTCTGCCGGCGAACGCACAATCGACCGAGGTGGCGACGCTGTCTCGGGAATTCGGGCAGTCGACCATTCCAGGGTCGGTCGTTTTCTTCCGACCGTCGGGTCTCAGCGGCAGCGACCTCGCCGCCGTCCAGCAGGCCGCGACCGCAATGCGGGGCGTACCGGGCGTTGCGGGTGCGGAGGTTTCCGGACCACGGATATCGGCGGATGGCACGGTGGCTGTGCTCAGCGTCCCCCTGAGGTCGGTAGCAGGGGGCACCAATGCCGACGACCGCCGGTTGGTGGACGCCGAGAAATCGGTGCTTCGGACCGCGCGCCAACTCGCCCCGGAGGGGGTGGTGGTACACGGCGCCGGTCCGGCCGGGCAACTCACCGCGATTTTCGATGCCTTCAGCGGCCTGGAGAGCACGCTGTTGTTCGTCGCGGTCGGTGTCGTCGTCGTCATCTTGCTGCTCGTCTATCGCAGCGCGATCCTGTGGCTCCTACCGCTTTTCAGCGCGCTGGTGGCGCTCGGTGCGAGCGCCCTCGTCGTGTACCCGCTGGCCAAGCACGGCGTGCTCACCCTCAACGGCCAAAGTCAAGGCATTCTCTCCGTGCTGGTCATCGGGGC
>JAIMAI010000019.1 GCA_023512015.1 Acidothermus sp.
GCGCAATACCGGTCGGTAGACGAAGTTGCCGACCACCTCTACCACGTCGCTCGTGTATCCGAGTCGAATTCCCGCTATGCCGCGGTGTTCGAACCCTGCCTCACCTCCGGTCTCCCTCTCGAGAACGCGGACCTCGGCGCGTGTGGCGAGGATGCCGGCCAATAATTTGCGGGTCGGATTGGTGTAGCCGAAGGCTGTGTACTGGTCGCGGCCCACCACACCGTGGGTGGCCGAGCGCCACGCCGGGACGCGGCGTACTCGGAGGATGCGACCCCGCGACGCGAGGAGCGTGCCGGCAAGGGTGAGCAGGAGCATGCCGGGAAGTACGAGCCAGAGCCAGGTCGGAGAGAGGATCGAGAAGTCCGGGAAGACCGGCTGAACCACCCACGGTCCCTTCAAGGAACCCAGCACGATCGAGGGGTCGACCAGTGGGTCGAGTCCGGCCGCCACCATGCGAATCTCTTCAGGGGTAAGGACGGCAAGGGCGAGGCAGGACGTGGAAAGCAGCAGAATCCCCACGTTGCCGAGTGCCTTGGTCGCCCGACCCCCGGCCTTCGCTTCGCCGTCTCCGACTTCTATCCGAGACGATTCCGGCTCGGAGGAAGGCGATCCGAGGACGACGAAAGCGACCAGGCGAACGAAAGTGACGCTTGCGAAACCGACGGTCAAAGCGACGAATGCTCCGGTGACGGCCATCGCCAATTTGAGCCCGAGTCCTGCGAGCCGGAATTGTTGCATCAAACCTTCCAGCAGGAACCACTCGGAGATGAAGCCGATCGTCAACGGGAGTCCTGCGAGAGTGAAAGCGCCTACGGTGAGGCCGAAGCCGGACCAGCGATGTCGTCGCCCGATTCCGCGAAGCCCGTCCAATTCGTCGCAACGAGCGGCATGTTCCGGATCGGCGGCTGCGGTGAAGAGCAACGCCTTCGCCAGCCCGTGTGCGACGAGTTGGAGTGTGGCGGCGAGAAGGCCGGCAGCCATCAAGCGAGAGTCCTCGACGTACCGCCCGGCGAGGGCGACGCCGAAACCCGTGGTGATCAATCCCGCATTCTCGACGCTCGAATAGGCAATCATCCGCATCAGGTGGGTGTGAACCGCAGCGTGCGCGATCCCGAGAATGGCGGTCACCCCTCCGGCAATCAGGACGACCACTACCAGTAGGAGAGGAGGCCGGCCGAGCAGATCCGTCGTCCGCCACATTCCGTAGAAGCCGACGTTTACTGCGGCACCGGCCATGAGTGCACGAAGAGGTCCGGGGGCCGACTCGTACGTCGCGGGAATCCACACATGAAAGGGAATGACGCCAACCTTGCTTGCAAAGCCGGCGATCAACAAGAGATAGCACACGTCGTGACGGAGGCCGGGATGACTCACGAGGTGGGTGAAACTCCAATCGTTCGGAGCAGCGAGCAGGAGTAACCCCACCAACAGTAAGACTCCACCGACTTTCCCGAACGACAGCGTGCCCATCGCGGCACGGGCGGCGGTCCTTCTCCCCGGCAGTCCTGCCAGGAAATAAAAGGAAAGGCTCAACAGTTCCCAGCCCGCGATCAATACGAAAGCATCATTGGCGCTGATGACCAGCGCCATAGCTCCGATGAGGAGTGCCGTTGCCCCACCGACGCCGCGTCGCAGGGTCGATGACCAGCTCACGCAGGCGAGCAGCACCGGGAGCGCTATGCCGAAGCAGACCACCAGGAAAAATCCTGCGAGGCGGTCGACCGCCAACCCTGCCGTCGGGAGTTCGAGGAGTCGATGTGCGTCGAGGTAGAGCGAGTGTCCCCTCAGGGCACCTACCCCGACCGCTACGAACGTGGCCGCGGCGACGAGGTTGAGAAGCATCGGCGCGGGGCCGATTTGTCGCCGTCGGTCGACGGCGTCGCAGACGATTGCCGCGAACGTCGTAGCGAACCCGGTGATGAAAAGCCACTGCAGCACTTCGACGTCCGTCATGATGACATCCGTCCGATCGCGAGCAGGATTCCGTGCAGCAGGCTGAACGGGGTCGGCGGCGAGCCGGGGACCCAGACGTCGACCGGTACGAGGTCGGCGATGCCGCCGTGAGTCGCGTACGTCGGATGCACGAGGCCACCGCTTATCGCATCCGTGCCTGCGGCGATGACGACGCACGGACGGGGAAGGGCGTCGAGGGTACGGGCGAGCGGCTCCCTCATGCCGCGTGTCCCCACCCCGGTCACCAGGAGAATATCGGCGTGCCTCGGGGAGGCAGTGAAGAAGATGCCGAGACGGTGGACATCGTAAATCGGATTCAGGAGGGCGAGTACCTCCCACTCATCGGCTCCGTCCGAACCGACGTCGATGTGGCGGATGTGGACGGAGCGCCGCAAGGCTCGGGTCCGAGCCGAGAGCTCATCACGCACGGCCCGGACGGCTCCGTCGGTTTTATCGAGCTCGGGTACGACGAGAGCGTCGCGTGCGAGACGGGCGATCTCGCTTCCCGGCGTGAACCGAAAATGTCGGGGAAAGTGACGCACGCAACGACCGCAGAGGATGCAGCGTCCACGATCGACGCGTACCTGGTCGTCGTCCACTCTGATGGCCCCGGTGGGACATACCTCGGCCATCTCAGGCGATGCGAAGGCGGACGTCGGCGAGACGGTCGCAGGGAATCGATCGGCGTATTGGTCGGCGCGACGGGGCCAACGTGTGGTCACCACACGTGCGCCTCGACTGATCCAAGGCATCGGAGTGATACCTCCTCTATCCCGCAGCCCCGGCTATCGACAGGCCGAAACTCGCCTCGATGAACGGAAAGTCGGTGAAGATGTCACCGCGGAACACGTCGTGGAACAAAACGAGGTTGTGAAAGGATGCCGACCGTGGTTTGCATCGTCGAATACGGCCGTCTTCGCATTCCACGGCATACAGCACTTCTCCCTGAGGCGCCTCGGCCCAACCAACCGCTCGACCACCGCAGTCGGCAACGTCGGTGCAAAGTACCTCCGAACGAATCTCCTCCAAGACGTCTGCCGCCCGTCGGATCAGCTCGGCTGCGTTCCAAATCTCCGCCCAGCGCATCTGCAGACGCGCGAGCGCGTCGCCGACCGCCGATGACGGTGCGGGTAGCGGTGGCAGCTTCGCGTAGCCGTCGTACGGGCGAAACCAGCGAGCGTCGTCATCGAGTCCGCTGGCTCGCCCGACGGGACCCAAAGCGCCGTGAACACGGGCCAGCGTCGGATCCAGCGGGCCGGTGGTCCGGAGTCGGTCGAGGAACGACGAGGTGCTCATGAGGAGCTCGACGTCGGCCCGCACGTGGCCTATGATCTCTGTGAGACGCGTCGCGAGCTCGCCGGGTTCCACGGCTATTTCCCTTGCCAGACCTCCCGGGACGACGATCCCACGCCCAAAGCGGCTTCCGGTCACTGCTCCGACCAGGCGGAGGATGTTCTCCTTGTGGTAGCCGAAGCGGGCAACGGCCACCGCTAGACCGGCGGCGTCTGCGCATTTCATCGCGACGTCGAGGTGGTTGGCGATGCGCTCCAGCTCGGCGAGAATCACTCGCCAGTACTGCGCACGCGGAGGAGGTGTGATATCGGCAAGCTTCTCTACCGCGTGGGAGAAAGCGAGTGCGTGGGCGACCGAGGCCACACCCTCGACTCGCTCGGCGAGCAGGACGCCCTCCTGAGTCGTAAGCCCTTCGAAGCGTTTCTCGATTCCGCGGTGCTTCGCGTATACCCGAATGCCTACGTAAGGAATGTCTTCTCCGGGAGTCTCGACCAGGTATTCGACCGATTCGAAAACCCCCGAACGTACCGGTCCATGGGGGATGGTGAAGATCCCGTGGCCGAGGACGCGCGGGGGAATGGTCGACTCATCGAGGTCGACGGAGGGCGCGGGCGTCTTCGAGCCCGGCATCGGCCGCCGTGCGTCTCCGGGCAGAGGCAGCACGAGTGGATCGAGCCGAGGGTGTCCCACCGGGACCAGACCGGTGGTGTCGTGG
Source organism: Acidothermus sp. (assembly GCA_023512015.1). GTDB lineage: Bacteria > Actinomycetota > Actinomycetes > Acidothermales > Acidothermaceae > Acidothermus. The sequence goes on from JAIMAI010000019.1 coordinate 3,962, forward strand.
ATTTCACGCTCGTACCACGCGGCGGACGGCAAAACGCTCGCAAGTGACGGATACTGCGAGACTTCCAGAGGCACTGTGGTGTCGAGGACGTCGATGTCGCAGTCGGCGGTGACAAGCGCCGATAAGCGCACGACCGGGTCGTCGACGGTCGCGAAGAGTCCGGCGAAGCGTCTTCCGGCGCCGACCCGCGCGCAGATTTCTTTACGCCACGAGAGCACGTCGTACGTCTCGATCGTGGTGTGCGAACCGATCACACGCCACCTCCGAGTTCGGCTGCGCCCTTCACGAGGAGGTCGAGGAGTGATGCCGGTGGATGGACGCCGAGCACCAGGAGAGCGGCCATTCCGAGGATCGGCGGAAGGTAGAGCCACCGGCTCGGCTCACCGAAGCCATGATGATCGGAGGGGTCGTTGCGGGTCTCGAAGGCCAACCTTGTTGCCGTCCACGCAAGACCTCCGAACGCGACCGTGACGAGCGCGACCAGGGCGACCACGCCGACGAAATGTCCGGCCGAAAGACCGCCGGAAATGATGTAGAACTCGCTGCGGAAGATTCCGAACGGTGGCGCGGCGGTGAGGGCGAGAAGGGCGAGCAGGAAGAGCGACGCCGACCACGGAAGGATCCTGATCGTGTCGCGCATGGTGCCGATGCTCTTGGTGCCGAAGGTTCGCACCAACGCCCCGGCACCCATGAAGGCGTTGCCTTTGGCCGCAGCGTGGGCGAGGACGTGAAGCAGCACGCCGACGGTCGCGAGCCGAGTACCGAAACCCATACCGATGGCCAGAATTCCCATGTGCTCGACGCTGGAATAGGCAAGGAAGCGTTTGAGGTCACGTTGGTCGACGACCGAGAATGCTGCGAGTGCGAGGGAAGCTATCCCGAAGGCCAGGAGCACGGCCCTCGGGAACGCCGGTCCGAGGGTCGCCACCGCGACTTGGAAATAACGCAGCACGGCGTAGAAGCTGACGGCGAGCAGTGAGCCGGAGAGCAGCGTCGAAACCGGCGTCGGCGCCTCGGAGTGAGCGTCCGGCAACCAGGTGTGTACCGGGAAAAAGCCCACCTTGGTCCCGAAGCCCAGGACTGCGAGAGTGAAACCCAGCCGGACGACGTTCGCCGGCAGTGACGCCGCATGCGCGAGCAACGGGTCGAACGCCAGGTCGTACGACGCCCCCAAGACGCCAGCCCCAGCGTAATAAAAGAGAATCGTGCCGAGTAGAGCTATCCCCAAACCTGCCGATGCGATGAGGACGTACTTCCACGCTGCCTCTGTCGCCCGGTTGGTGCCGTCGAAAGCCACCAACAGTGCCGACACCACCGTCGTGATTTCCACGGCGATCCACAGGAGCGCGAATCCGTTCACCAGTGGTGCCATCAGCATCGCCCACGCGAAGAGGTTGATACCCGCGTACAGACGCCGGTCGTAACGATGCTCGTGACGAGCCACAGTCTCTGAGTTCGGTGTGGTGTCGAGGCGTGCGCCTCGCAGGTAGCCGATGGTGTACAGACTCACCAAGGCGTACAGCAGGGCCGTCGCGAGAAGGAAAACCGTCGAGAGAGCGTCCGCCTGAAGATAGTGGAGGGCATGCACGGCGTGCCGGCGAGTGGTCGTCGCGAGGGCGAGCGTGGTGCCGAGCGAGCCGAAACCGCTGATCACGCTTACGGCGCGCCCGAGCGGCAGTGGAGTCAGGGCGCAGAGGAGCGCGGCGGCGATGGGACCGACGAAAAGTACGACGAGGAGAATGCTCATGCCGTCATCCCCGCAATTCCGTGAGGTCGGTGGTGAGAAAGGAACGCCGACGGAGCTGGTGGGTGCGGATGAGCACGCCGAAGACGACGACCGCCACCAGCAAGTCGAAAAGGAACGCCACTTCGAGCAAGAGCGGCATCGCGGCGGCGACGACCAGGCTGGCAAGCGAAACGGCGTTCTCGAGGGAGAACAGCCCGACCGCTTGTGAGACCACATCGCGGCGCACAATCATGAGCACGAACGAGACGAGGAGGACGGACACCGAGAGAGAAAGAGCCGTCGACGGTAGAAAAGTGCCGTGGATGTGCCAGGCCTTGGCAGCGAAGAAACCGACGGCCGTCACGGCGAGTCCGAGCAGGGTTCGCGTACCGACACCGAGGACGCCGCTTCCTGCGATCTCCTGTGATGGTTGGCCGACCAGTCGCCGGATCGTAGCGGGCACCGCGAAGACCTTCAGGGCGCACGACAACACCGCCAGGGCATACAACTCGGGAACGTGCTTCGCGTACGCCGCGACACCTGCGAGGACCGACAAGAGGAAAGATTGAGCCGCGTACAGCCGCAGCTGGAGGAAGAGCAGCGTGGCGTGGAGCATCCCGAATTCTGCGAGCAGGACCAGCACGACGATGACCCCAGCGATTCCGTCGAAGACCGATGGTGGGGGAGTCGCGGACGACATCAGCCACCTCCCAGGTAGAGGGTGAAGACGGCGAGGACCGCGAGCAGGAAGGCGGCGGCCACCAGCTGGGTGATCTTGAAGAGGCGGAGCTTGGCGAAGGAGTTGTCGATGACCGCGACACCGACTCCGACGACCGCGGCCTTTCCCAGGAGAGCGAGAACGGCGAGGACGACGGCCACCAGAGAACCGTTTGATGCCAGTCCCCACGGGGCGAGGAAAACGTTGATGAGCAGTACATAGAAGATCATCTGCTTCATCGAGGAACCCCACCGCAGAATCGCCAAATACGGACCGGAATACTCGAAGCTCCGAGCCTCTTCGATCATGCCGAACTCATTGGTGCCGTTGTGGGTCTCTACCGGAATCCGCCCCGTTTCGTAGAGGATCACGAGGAAGAAAGCTGCTGCGGCAAGGAGGTGCGCCGGTCGCACGATTTGACCTGCACCGGACCGAACGGTTGCGGCAAGCGCGTACGGAAGGTCGGTACCGGTGAGCAGAGCTACCGCGAAGACGACGAACAAGACGACGGGTTCGGTGATGGCCCCGAATGTCTTCGAGCGGCTCGACCCGAGTTGCGCGTACGGTGAGCCGGTCTCCGCTGCCGCGGTGGCGATGGCGAAACTGGCCAGTGCCAGCAGGAATCCGCCGCCCAGGATGTCTCCCATGTAACCGAGGGGAAGGCCGTAGCTGGTCAACACCGGGATGAGCAAGGGGATGGTGAGGTAACAGGCGAACGCGACGAAAGGGGCCATGAGGAAGAAGCCGCTCGCGTCGGTCGGTGCCAGTGCTTCCTTTCGGAAAAGCTTCGCAATGTCGTAATACGGCTGGAGAATCCGTGGCCCCCGTCGTCCTTGTAGACGCGCTTCGACCCGCGCGATGAAGCCTGAGAGTCCCGGTCCGGCGAGCGTGACGGTGCCGACCTGGAAAATCTGTATGAGCGGGTCCGGCAGGGTCGGATTCATCGGGGCCGCTCACCCCCCCAACGGCGGGGCAGGGTGCACGCGGCCCGGCGGTCGGCGTCAGCTCGAGCTTCGGCGAGCCGAGATCGTGAGAGCATCGCTCCTACCTGCCCATCGTCGCTGCGGCGTCCACGACGCCGAATCTCGATCAGGTAGGAGCCATCAGTCGGACGACGATTTGCCGCAGGGCTGCGGCGGGGCGGACTCCATCGCCGCCGCCATCATAGCGGGGCCGCCCGAGCCTCACCGTGCCCCGTCCTCGACAGCGGCAGTGGGAGTTTCAGGGGCACCCCGCTGCGCGGTGGCGCACCATGGAGGTGATCGCGCACGGATCCCACGGATCCGTTGCGAACGGATCAGTTGAGCGGAAGCGGTGCGGCCACCAGGCTGAGGCGGGTGAGAACCGTGGCGGACGTCGTCGAGGATCCCCGCTCGGGCGGTGACGTCGTCCCACTCGACGAGCTCAGACTGCTTCGAGACTTGCGCGACATCCTGCGGAGCGCGGTAGAACTCCAGTCCCCTGCGGCACAGGTGATCGACGCCTGCATGGAGCCCGGCGGTAAGACCGCAGAGCTCGCCCGCCTCGGGGGAAGCGTGACCAGCGGATATTTCCAGCTGCGGGAAAGATTACGCGGATTTCCGCCGTCCCCGCTCGTCGACGAGATCGCTGCGCTGTTGAATTACCACCAGCAGATGGTCGAGCAGGCGCTGCTCTTCGGGTACCGAGGTTTCGAGGAGGGTCGAGAGCGCATCCTCCGGGGGTGGTCCGGCCGACTGGGTCATCCGGCGAAGCGGCTCCGGGAACTCTACGCACAAGTACGGCGACAACTCGCCGAACCGAGAGCGACACCAACTCCGAAGTCACGTTCGTGACGTCTCAAGGTCGTAGCGCCCTGGTGAGTTCCACGCCAAGAATGCGGTCCAGATAGACGAGCGCCTCGAATTTCGCACCATCGTCCAGGGTGCTGTCGTCGGCGATTTCTTCCACCGCCCGTACCAGCGCAAGGGTGTCGAGGTCGTCGTTCAAGGCGTGGACGGCGGCAGTGACCGACGTGAGGGGTAGCGGTGCCGAAGGCGAGCCGGCACAGGCAGCCACGAGGCTTCGGAGCCGTTGCAGGGACGTGCCGGCAGCAGCTAGCCGGGGTGGGTCGAGGCGCAGCTCCTTGCCGTAGGGCGTGGCGAGGAGCAGCCAGCGGACGGCGAGTGGGTCGACGTCCGACACATCCTCGGGGGCTGCGACCGGGCCCACCGCCACGGATACGGCGACGGCAGGGCTCGGTTCGACGTCGGCCGTTCGCAGCTCGACAACGGCGGATCCGAGGAGAGCCTCGGCGACATCGGCCTGGCTATCGAGGACGGCGAGCGGCGGCTCGATGCAGAACTCACGGTAGGTCGGCTCGAGTTCCTCACCCGCCTCGTCTGCGACGAGGGCTTCGAGCACCTGAGTACCCGCCACCTCGACCGCGCGTCGCAGCACGTCGGCGGTGACCAGGAGACGCACCCGATCGAGCTCGTTGTCGGGCGAAGGGGAGGGGAGGCGGACCTGCAGGCGGAGAACGCCCCGGGGCAGTTCGCGGAGCACACCCGAGCGGCTGTCACGAAGACGTACCACGCTGCCACGCTAGACGCTTGTCGTCGTGGATTGTTTCCCGGACCGGGACTCACAGACGTGGGGACCCTAGACTGGAAAACGGCGATGAGGCCCGCCGACGAACCGCCGTAATGGCTGATGGCTTCTGGGGTATATCGAGTCGGCGGAGGCACAGCTGTGATCATCGATCCAGGGGCTCGCGACGAGATCCGAATGAGCGAGCCGAGTGTGCTCTTCCCGAGCCGGGGGGCCAGAGTTGTAGCTACCGAGGATCCGGAGATCTTCCGTGATCTGAACCTCGATCAGGTCTTCAACACGATCCTGAGCGGTTTCGAGGAATACGAGCTTCGACTCTACATGCGCAATCTGCTTCGCGGCGTGGACGAGGTCGCCTACCGCCACGAAGTATTTCGAGACCTCGAAAGACCCGCGATACGCTGTGCGGTCCAGGATTTCTGTCTCGCCATGCGCGCGATGCGCGACGCTCTGCGCATGGAGGAGAGACTCTCCTACAAACAGCAGAAGGAGTGGTGGTTCCTGGACGCGGTCGCCACTTATTGCGGTGCGGTTCGCGAGATGGCACGTCGAAGCACTGGCTTGCCCGTGGTCTCTCGGGGTCTTCGCGCGCTCCTCGATTATCTGGTGCGGTATGCAGCGTCGGAGCGTTTCCAGGCGTTGGAGCGCGAGGTGCGCGCCCTGCGCGAAGGCCTCGACGATATCCGGTACGCGATCCACATCAAGGGCAATCGCGTGAGCGTGATGCGCTACGCCGGCGAGCCCGATTACAGCGCTGAGATCACCGAACTTTTCGCACGATTTCACCAGGGCACCGTCGAGGATCATCGGGTGAGGCTCGGGGACTCCCCGGACATGGACTCCGTCGAGGCGCGGGTCGTCGAACTGGTGGCACGTCTGTACCCGGACGTCTTTCGCGCTCTCGAAGCCTTCCGTGCGGATCGTCGCGACTATCTAGACCCCGTGCTCGCGACGTTCGATCGTGAGATCCAGTTCTATGTGGCGTACCTCTCCTGGGTCGAGCGGCTTCGGGCGCACGGCTTGCCATTCTGTTACCCCGAGGTGTCGGAGACCTGCAAGGAAATCGAGGTCCGCGAGGGCTTCGATCTCGCCCTAGCGCTGAAGCTCGAACACGGCACGGTAGTTCGCAACGATTTCTTCCTCCGAGGGCTGGAGCGCATCCTGGTGGTTACCGGCCCCAACAACGGAGGAAAGACGACCTTCGCACGGATGGTAGGCCAGCTCCACTACTTGGCCGGTCTCGGCCTGCCGGTACCGGCGACGTACGCCCGGCTCATTCTCCCGGACCGGGTTTTCACCCACTTCGAGCGCGAAGAGGATCTGGCGACGTTGCGCGGCAAACTCGACGACGAGCTCGTTCGGATCCGTGACATCCTGCAGCATGCCGGCGAACGCAGTGTCATCGTGATGAACGAGAGCTTTTCCTCCACGGCGTTGCGGGACGCCTTGTATCTCGGCACGAAGATATTGCGTCGGGTCATCGATATCGGTGCGATCGGGGTTTATGTCACCTTCGTCGACCAACTCGCCGCGCTCGCACCGCAGACCGTGAGCATGGTCGGCGTGGTCGATCCCTCGGATCCGGCACGTCGCACCTACCGGTTCGAGCGCCGACCCGCCGACGGTCGAGCGTACGCCCTCGCGGTTGCGGAGAAATACGGCCTCACCTACGAGCGGTTGCGAAAGAGGATCGCGTCGTGAAGGTCTTCCTGATGTTCCCCGATCGAGACTTCGATGCGGCAGCACCCTCACCGCCGTTGGCAGACGACCTCGTCAACGATCTGGAGCTCGAGACCCTGCTGCTCGCGCTCTCCAGCGGAGATGAATTCCTCTTCGCGGTCGCACGCACGGCTCTCCTGGAGACGCTACCGGACCCGGCGCTCGTTCGGTACCGACAGGACATCGTGCGTGACTGTTTGCGCAACGAGGAGACCGTGCGAGCGCTTTATGACCTCTCCATGGAAGCGATCCGCGCCGAAAAGCAAGTCTGGCGGGCGTTTTGGAACTCTCCTGAGATCATATTGAATCGCTCGCTGCAGGTGATGGAGGCTTTCCTCGACTTCCTGCGCAAGCTTCGCACTCAAGCCGACAGATGTGCCGACCAATTCGAGTCGGCCGGATTTCGGCGGTTCTTCAGGATGATTCGTACCGAGCTCGGTGATGAATATCTCGCAACCGTGGCAGAGCACTTGAAGGCACTGCATTTCCGGCGGGGAGTCTTTATCAGCGCACGTCTGGGTGTCGGGAACAAAGGCGCGGAATACGTGCTCCGCAAAGCCCCGGAACGCGGTTGGCTGGGGCGACTGACCTCCGGTGAGCACGGCCGCGAGAGCTTCAGCTTCCAGATAGCAGACCGCGACGAGGCGGGAATGCGAGCCCTCAACGAATTGCGCGGTCGAGGGCTGAACCCGGTAGCTGATGCCCTTGCAACGGCAGCCGATCATGTGCTTGCGTTTTTCCGCGCCCTGCGGACGGAACTCGCTTTCTACATCGGATGTCTCAATCTCGTGAAGAGGTTGGAATCGATCGGGATGCCGTGGAGTCTTCCCGAGGTTCTTCCCTCATCTGCAGGGCCTACCTTTCGTGCCACCAAGCTGTACGACGTCTGCCTGGCGCTGAAGGTGGAGGATAAGGTCGTCGCGAATGACGTCGAAGCCGACGGCAAGCGGCTGATCGTAGTGACCGGTGCCAACCAGGGAGGGAAGTCGACCTTCCTCCGAAGCGTTGGGCTGGCGCATCTCATGGCGCAATGCGGAATGGTGGTTCCCTGCGCATCACTGCGTCTCGATGCTCGGACGAGGGTGTTCACCCATTTCAAACGGGAAGAGGATCCCTCGATGCGCGGGGGGAAACTGGACGAAGAGCTGGCCCGCATGAGCGCCATCGTGGATCACATCGGGACGGGCGGTCTCCTGCTGTGCAACGAGTCGTTTGGTTCCACCAACGAGCGGGAGGGTTCGGAGATAGCCAGGCAGGTGGTGACGGCTCTGGTCGACGGCGGCGTCAAGGTGGTCTACGTCACCCACCTCTTCGATCTCGCGGACAGCCTGACGCGAGATTCAACCGACGACCGGCTCTTCCTGCGCGCCGAGCGGCTGCCCGACGGGAGGCGGACCTTCCGCCTCGTGCCGGGGATGCCCGAACCGACGAGTCACGGCGAGGATTCCTACCGCCGAATCTTCGGGGTGGAGGAGTTGGACAGGTCGAGCAGTGGGGGGCTCTGAGGGAGTACGGGGCCGACTCCGGCGGGTCGATCAGGGGTGCCCCCCGCGCGCGATGGCGTGGAACGCTGCCGCCGCCGGCCGGGGGTGGAGCTCGGCGTCGAAGAGCCCGTCACCGGCTCCCGCGACGAGCCGTTCCGACGATCCTGCGGGCGGCGTAGTCGCGTTCGGATCGACGAGGAAGGTCCAATTGATGCCGACGACACCGGGTACGGCGGAAAGCGCGTTGAACACATCGGCGAGATATCGTGCCTGTCCTTGCTCGCCCCCGACGTACGTCCTTCCCAGTTCTGCTTGAACCGTAGGGGAGTCCTGGACGGCGGGCAATGCGGAGTATGCGCACTCGGTGATCCAGATAGGCTTCGGCACGTTACCGTCACAGCGCAAGAGGGCCGCAGAGGATTCGCGTACGATTTCCGGCGAGTACACCGGTCCGTGGTCCGCCACGTGCAGGTCGAGGACGTCGAGAGAGCGGCACCAGTTGGGATCCGAATACAACGCTTGAGCGAATACCGCCGCCTTCGCGCCGTAGGAGCCACTCAGTCCGAGCGCCCGGGCCTCGCCGGAGAGCTGTGGTGCATCCTCCGTTCCACCATTCAAGACGAGGATAGTCGGGTCGGCCTCATGAGCCGCCTGATAGACGACCTGCTGGTAATGCGCGTAATCGGAGGCCGTCCCGCCGTCCCAATTCTTCGCGAAATCCTGAGGCTCGTTGCGGACCACGAGATAGTGCAGTCCGAGCGGCGCAGCGTGGGCGACCAGCGCGCCGACGAATGCGCGGACGACGGCGCACGATGCTTGCGGTGTCGCGCAATCGCGGGGAGGTGCCGCTCGGTTGCCACCCGGGGCATCCCAGCTCGGCTCTTCTCCGAGCTCGAGAAGAACAGTGAGTCGATTTGCGCGGGCCAGGGCGAGCAATCGATCCAGGCGGTTCCAGTCGTAGCTTGCGGGGCGCGGTTCGGCGTCCTGCCAATCCAAACCGATTCGGACCGCCCCGGCTCCGATCTGGTTCGCCAGGCTCAGCACCGTCGGCACTCGCCCGAGACCGATATCGCGATCGAAGACGTTGACGTCCACACCGTAGGTGATTCTGCCTATTCCTTCGGGCGTTGCGACCGCCGAGGGGCTCGGGGTGAGCGGCACCGAAGGGGACGGTGTGGTGGGGAGCGGGACGGCGGCGGGGCCGCTTCCGGTCGGTCCGGCCGTGCAGGCGGCGACCATCAAACATGCCGCGGCACCGCCGACCCTCAGCGCGAAGCTTCTCGTGGTCGTGGTCATGCCGACGTCTTCGGCCTGGAAGGTCCGCGTCTTACGTCGACAGTGTTCGGGTCCGGTAAATCGGCATCCGAGGGAGCCGACGCTCACGGCCGTTACGATGGCCCGGATCTCGGCGTCCGCTCGGAGGGCCGCCGGGAAAGCCGGATGAGACCAGGAGGGTCGCATGGTGACCATCCCCGGCCGGGTCGGGTTCGGAGGTGGGCCGATAGGCGGGCTGTATCGCGAGGTGACCGCCGAACAGGCGTCGGCCGCCCTGGAGGCCGCATGGTGCTGTGGAATCCGCTACTTCGACACTGCACCCCATTACGGGGCAGGCCTCTCGGAGCGGCGGATCGGAGAATTCCTTGCGACACGACCACGCCACGAATACGTCGTCTCCACGAAGGTCGGTCGACTCCTCGTGCCGTCGCATGATGACGCGCCCGACGATCCGGCGTTCCCGGACGAACGCGGAATCCGGCGGGTCTTCGACTTCAGTCGTGACGGTGTGCTCCGCTCCCTCGACTCCAGTCTGTCCCGGCTCGGGCTCGATCACGTCGACATCGTCTACGTGCACGACCCCGACGCGCACTGGAAATCCGCGGTGACCGAAGCGCTCCCCGCGCTGATGTCGTTGCGCGAAGAAGGGGTGATCGGCGCCGTTGGGGTGGGCATGAACCAAGCCGAGATGGTGCAGCGTTTCGTTGCCGAAGCCGATCTCGACGTCGTGCTCGTCGCCGGCCGTTACACGCTGCTCGATCAGCGTGCCGCCGAGGGACTTTTCCCGCTGTGCCGGGAAAGAGGTGTTCGCGTCGTCGTCGGCGGGGTGTTCAACAGTGGCATTCTCGCCGATCCGCAGGCTGGCTCGTATTACGATTACGCACCAGCTCCCCCCGAGATTCGACGGCGGGTCGCCGCCCTGGCCGAGACGTGCGCGCGGTGGGGGGTCCCGTTGCAGGCCGCGGCTCTGCAATTTCCCCTCCGCCACCCCGCCGTCGACGCCATCGTCGTCGGGGTGCGCTCGGCGTCCGAGGTACGCCGCGATATCGAGCTCCTCGCCCATCCGGTTCCCGAGGAATGCTGGACTGAGCTGGCCGAGATCTCGGCGCGGCTGAACGGAGCGCCATGATGTCGGGGCTCGAAGGAATTCCTGCACCGCCGCCGGATGAGCGGTGGTGGCAGAATGCCGTCATCTACGAAATCTACGTGCGCAGTTTTGCGGACGGCAACGGCGACGGGATCGGGGACCTCATCGGCATTCGCCGGCGGCTGCCCGCCTTGGCCGAACTCGGAGTGGACGCCGTGTGGCTCACGCCTTTCTATCCCTCGCCGATGGTCGACGGCGGGTACGACGTCGCCGATTACTGCGATGTCGATCCGACGTTCGGCACTCTCGCGGATTTCGATGCGCTCCTGGCGGACGCGCATTCCCTCGGCCTGCGGGTCATCGTCGACATCGTTCCCAACCACACCTCCAGCGCCCATCCGTGGTTCCGGCGAGCCGTGCACGCACGTCGCGGATCCGCCGAGCGGGAGTACTACATTTTCCGGGACGGTCGCGGTGACGGTGGCCGCGAACCACCCGCCGACTGGGTGTCGATATTCGGCGGACCGGCGTGGGAGCCGGTCGGGGACGGGCAGTGGTACCTGCACCTTTTCGCTCGTGAGCAGCCGGACCTGAACTGGGCGAATCCCGCCGTCCGGGAGGAATTCGAGCGAATCCTTTGCTTCTGGTTGGACCGCGGAGTCGACGGATTCCGCATCGATGTGGCGCACGGGCTCGTCAAGGAGCTGGTCGACCCCCTTCCGGCTCTGGGTGAACTCGCCGTCGACCAAGCCGCATTTCGCGGGCTGGTCACCGACCACCCGCTGTGGGATCGCGACGGAGTCCACGAAATCTACCGCCGGTGGCGCAAGATTCTCGATACCTACCGACCGCCGCGCATTGCGGTCGCCGAGTCGTGGGCTCCGCCGCACCGGCTCAGCGCCTACATTCGCCCCGACGAATTGCACCAGGCGTTCAATTTCGCCTTCCTGCGAGCTCCCTGGAATCCCGACGCGTTGCGCGACGTCATCGACGATTCGCTTCAGCAGGCCGGGAGCGTGGGAGCCCTCCCGACCTGGGTGATTGCAAATCACGACGTCGTCCGACCGGCCAGCCGTTACGCCCTCCCCCCGCAGGTCGATCCCGACGCTTGGCTAGCGAGCAACGGCACCTTCCCGGAAATCGACCTCGCGACCGGTTTGCAGCGGGCACGGGCGGCCGCGTTGCTCATGCTGGCCCTTCCCGGCGCCGCGTATGTGTACCAGGGAGACGAACTCGGGTTGGAAGAAGTCGCCGACCTCCCTGCCGACGTCCTGGCCGATCCGATCTGGCGCCGCACCGGAGGGAAGGTGAAGGGCCGGGACGGGTGCCGCGTTCCGCTGCCGTGGGAGCCGGCGGGCCCGTCGCTCGGGTTCGGACCCACCTCCCCTTGGCTTCCGCAACCGCCGCAGTGGGCGAAGAAAGCGTGGTCCGTGCAACGGAGGGATCCGACGTCCACGCTCTCCCTCTATTGCGAAGCGCTCCGCCTCCGCCGGCATTTCCCACCGGTCGCTGCCGTCACGTGGGTGGACGCCGGACCGCAGGTGCTCGCCTTCCGTCGCGGCGAGGGGTTGCTGTGCGTCGTCAATTTCTCCACCCGCCCAATCGCGCTCCCGCCGGGGCGTCTCATCTTGCGCAGCGATCGCGCGGACGGCGGCCATCTCCCGCCCGACACCGCGGCGTGGCTCGTCCCCGAGTGACGTCGACGCGTCGCGCGACCCGCCTCCCCAAACCGCAGGTGATCGTGGCCGTCGCGTTCGTGCGGCGGGCACCGGAGCCTCGCTCTCAGGCAGCGTTCAGCCGAGGTGGGCAGACTGGATCGCGTGCGTGTCCTTGTCGTCGACGACGACCCAGCGGTCCGTGAGTCGCTGCGGCGGTCGCTCGTCTTCAACGGTTACGACGTGGAGCTCGCCGAGGACGGCCGGCAGGCGCTTGCGATGGTCGGAATGCGCCGTCCCGACGTCGTCGTCCTCGACGTGATGATGCCGGGGATCGACGGACTGGAGACCTGCCGGAGGTTACGGGCGGCAGGGGACGACCTCCCCGTGCTCATGCTCACCGCCCGCGAGGCGGTGAGCGATCGCGTCGCCGGTCTCGACGCCGGAGCCGACGATTACCTCGTCAAGCCGTTCGCGCTGGAAGAACTGCTGGCCCGCCTCCGCGCCCTCTTGAGGCGCAGTACCCCGGGCCCGGGAGTATCCCAACAGCTCAGTTTCTCCGACCTCACCCTGGACCTGGCGACCCGTGAGGTGTGGAGGGGTAAACGGCTCATCGCCCTCACCCGCACCGAATTCAATCTGTTGGAGATGTTCCTCCGGCATCCGCGCCAGGTGCTGTATCGGTCGCAGATCCTCGAGGAAGTGTGGGGTTACGATTTCCCCACCACGGCGAATTCGCTCGAGGTGTACGTCGGCTATCTGCGTCGGAAATTGGAGGCGGACGGCGAACCCCGGCTCATTCATACCGTCCGCGGTATCGGCTACGTACTGCGCGAGATGCCATCGTGATTCCTGCGCCGCCTGACGTCACCGTCGACCGCCCGCATCGCTCCCTCGTGGCGCGCATACGGGGAGGAATGAAACGACTGTCGCTGCGGGCACGGATCAGCATGCTCGTCGCCGTTGCGGTCGGCCTCACGGTGGCCTGCGCCTCGGCCGCCGCCTACCTGACCCTGCGGACGCAATTGCTCCACCAGCTCGATTCCTCCCTGCGGACCCGTGCGGCGGCAGCCGCCGCGATCCAACTCGATCCGCAATCGATCCTGGCGCAGCCCACATTGCTGCTACTCACCGCGGAGAACAAGGTTTTCATCGTGTACGCCGACGGCGACGTCGTCGGCAACGTCAACGATCGCGCCTTCGCAGTACCGCTGGCCACCGGTCCGGAGCATGCGGTGGCACAGGGCCGACTCGCGTCGTCGTTGCGCACGCTCACGGTGGACGGCGTGGCGTACCGCGTCGTCGCTCTCCCCTCCGCGCCGGGTCAAGCGCTGGTGCTCGCCCGGTCGATGGAGGAGACCACGGATACCTTGAACACCCTCGGCCTGGTGCTGCTCGTCGTCGGAATAGCCGGGATCGTCGTCGCCGCGGTGAGCGGTCTGGCCATTGCCCGCGCGGGGCTGCGACCGGTCGAGAAACTCACCGAGGCGGCGGAGAACATCGCGCGCACCGGAACCCTGACGCCCATCGAGGTGGATCGCGACGACGAACTGGGCCGGCTTGCACGCAGCTTCAACGCGATGCTCGCAGCCCTGGAGCGCTCGCGGCAGCGGCAGAAACAACTCGTCGCCGACGCCGGGCACGAACTGCGGACGCCGCTCACCAGCCTGCGTACCAACCTGGATTTGCTCGCGCAGAGCGAAAGACTCGGCGCCAACGGCCTTGCCCCCGCGGAACGACTCGCGTTGTTGGCCGACGTCCGTGCTCAAATCGAAGAATTGTCCGAGCTGGTCGCAGATCTCGTCGAGCTCGCCCGGGAAGAAGCACCCAGTGCACACGCGGAGGAATTCGACGTGGCCGTCGTCGTCGAGCGAGCCCTCGAAAGGGTCCGGCGGCGCGCTCCGCGTCTGGAATTCGAGGTGTCGCTGCGATCGTGGCTCGTGGTCGGTGACCCTGAGGCTCTGGAGCGAGCCGTGACCAACCTGCTCGACAATGCGGCGAAATGGAGTCCCCCCGCCGGTCGGGTCCAGGTGCGGCTGGACGGAGGCAGGCTCAGCGTCGCCGATCAGGGTCCGGGAATCGCAGAAGCCGATCTGCCGTACATCTTCGAGCGCTTCTATCGTTCCGCCGATGCCCGCAAGATGCCGGGGTCCGGACTCGGGCTAGCCATCGCGCGGCAGGCGGTGGAACGCCACGGCGGCCGGATTCGGGCGCAGCGGGCTCCCGGGGGCGGGGCGCTGTTCGTGGTGGAATTACCGGGACGCCCCGGAACCGATTCCGCCGACGTGATGTCCGCCGTGAGTACGTCTTCCGAGGCCGGACCGTCCTCGGAGGATTCAGCAGTTTCCCAGGATGATGCAGGAGTGTTGCGACCATGACCGACGATTCCCCAGACCGCGCGTCCGACCGCACCCGCGAACCGCACCAGTCCTGGTGGATGCCTCCGAGTTCCCCGTCGGCTTCGCCGTCCGTCGCTTCTGGGGATTCGTCGTCCCCTTCCGTAGCCGCTGAGCGCGACGAGACGGCTCACCTCCCGACGGGCGGGACGACGGAGACGACGCCCTTGCCCGGTTCCGCCGTACCTCCGCCACCGCCCTTCGGTTCGAAAATCGGCGAGGCCTGGTCGGAGGGGTCGACGGCGACGATTCCCGTGGAATTCCCCGCACCCGCCTCTGCAGGGCGAGCCCCGCGTCCCCGGACCTGGCCGCTGGTCGTGCTCGCGGCGCTTGTCGCCCTGGTAGTCGGTGGAGGCGCGGGAGCGGCGGTCGCCGAATTGGTCACTTCGTCGAAGACCTCGACCTCGCCGACCGCGGCCCCGACGACCGGCGCGACGGCGGGTTCAACGCCGTCCTCGGCCCCCACGGTCCCGCCGGCTCCGGCCGGCTCCATTGCGGCGGTGGCGGCGCAACTCGTGCCTTCTGTGGTCTCCATCACGGTGACGACCCCGCAAGGCGGCGACGAGGGAACGGGCATCATCCTCAGTCCCGACGGGATGATTCTCACGAACAATCACGTCGTGGAAGCCGCGGCGAACGGCGGAATCGTCGCGGTGACGACCTCCGACGGGCGGTCCGTACGGGCGACCATCGTCGGCCGGGATCCGACGTCCGATCTCGCCGTCATCAAGGCACAAGGGGTCAGCGATTTGCAACCCGCGACGATCGGAGATGACCGTACCCTGCGGGTCGGCGATCAGGTCGTCGCCATCGGGTCACCGCTCGGTTTATCCAATTCGGTCACGGCGGGCATCGTCAGCGCGTTGAACAGGCCGGTCTGTACCCAGAACTGCAACGGAGGCGGCCCGACCCCCACGGTGCTCGACGCCATTCAGACCGATGCCGCCATCAATCCGGGGAATTCCGGCGGCCCCTTGGTGGACATGGCCGGACGCGTGGTCGGAGTGAATTCAGCGATCGCGACCTTGGGCGGTCAGCCGTTCTTCGGTCAGCAGCAGTCCGGCAACATCGGGGTCGGTTTCGCCATTCCCATCAGTGAAGCGATGCGGGTCGCCCGCCAACTCGAGACGACCGGGCACGCCACCCACGCCGTCCTCGGTGTCGGGGTGCGCGATTCGGTGGATCAGGCCCTGCAGACCCCCAATGGAAGTCTCATCGTGAGCGTCACCCCTGGGGGTCCCGCCGACAAGGCAGGTCTGCGGGTCGGTGACGTCATCGTGCAATTCGGCGATCGCCGAATCCTCGACGCCGATTCGCTCATCGCCGCGACCCATGCCGCGGAACCGAATTCCACGGTGACGATCGGGTTCCTGCGCGACGGCCAACGCCAGCAAACCCAGGTGACGCTCGGTTCGGCGACGTCCGGCTGAGCAGGTAGCACCGCCGTCCGCACGGGGCGCCCGAACGGCGCAACGGGTGGTCCGTCGAGCGCACTGTTTCGCGGGTCACCTGTCGCGTTGCAGCGCTTTGGTGATCGCGTCGGCGGCGGCCGTCACCGCTCGAGCGTGGAGCCGGCCGGGATTGCGGGTGAGCCGTTCGATCGGTCCCGAAACGGAGACCGCCGCGATGACCCGTCCGCTGGGGCCGCGCACCGGTGCCGACACCGATGCCACGCCGGGTTGACGTTCCGCGACACTGGCGGCCCAGCCTTGGCGGCGTACCCGCGCCAGGGTCTGGGGCGTGAAGACGGCAGCCGCCACTTCTCTGCGTACCGAGGCCGGATTCTCCCAGGCGAGCAATACCTGCGCGGCCGAACCGGCGGTGAGCGGAAGACGCGAACCGACGGGAACCGTGTTACGCAGGCCGGAGGGGAGTTCGGCAGCGGCGATGCAGACTCGGGAATCTCCCTCGCGTCGGTAGAGCTGGGCGCTCTCCCCGGTCGCGTCGCGGAGTCGCGCGAGGATGGGGGTGGCGACGGCGACGAGCCGGTCTTCCCCTGCGGCTGCGGCAAGTTCTCCGCATCGTGGTCCCAGGGTGAAACGGCCGTCGCCATCGCGGGCCACGAAGCGGTGTCGTTCCAATGCGACCGCGAGTCGATGGGCGGTGGGACGGGGGAGTCCGGTGGCGGAGACCAGCGCGGCGAGAGACAAGGGCCCGGATTCGAGGGCAGCGAGGATGGCCGCCGCTTTGTCCAGGACGCCGACTCCGCTAGACTCGTCCACGAAGCGATACTAGCATCTCACTATCTGAGATAGATCAGAGAGCGCAGAAGTGGCTCGGGAGGTGCAAGATGGCTCGGGAAGTGCGGGCCATTCTCGGAATCGCGGGCCACGTCGGCAGACCGTAGGAGACGAGGAGGGAGAGGCGATGGGTGAGACGGAGACCGCCGTCCGCGGCAGGGCCGGCGTCGGCCGCACGATGGCCGACAAAATTTGGGAGGAACACGTCGTCCGCCGTGCCGACGGGGAACCGGACCTGCTGTACATCGACCTCCATCTCGTCCACGAGGTCACCAGCCCGCAAGCGTTCGACGGTCTGCGGCTGAACGGCCGGAGGGTGCGACGTCCGGATCTCACCTTGGCGACCGAGGACCACAACGTCCCGACGGTGGGAATCGACCAGCCGATCGCGGATCCGGTGTCCCGCACTCAGGTGGAGACGTTGCGGCGTAACTGTGCGGAATTCGGCATCCGCCTGCATCCGATGGGTGACCGCAATCAAGGAATCGTGCACGTCATCGGTCCCCAACTGGGCCTTACTCAGCCGGGAATGACCATCGTCTGTGGCGACTCGCACACCTCGACACACGGAGCCTTCGGTGCGCTCGCTTTCGGCATCGGGACCAGTGAGGTCGAGCACGTCCTCGCCACTCAGACGTTGCCGCAGTACAAACCGAAGATGATGGCGGTCACGGTGAACGGCACCCTTCCTCCCGGCGTGACCAGCAAGGACATCATCCTTGCCCTCATCGCGAAAATCGGCACCGGCGGCGGACAGGGGCACATCATCGAATACCGCGGCGAGGCCATCGCGAGCCTGTCGATGGAAGCGCGCATGACCATTTGCAACATGTCCATCGAAGCCGGCGCGCGGGCCGGGATGATTGCTCCCGACGACACGACGTTTGCTTATCTGGAAGGGCGTCCGCACGCCCCATCCGGGCGAGCGTGGGAACAGGCCCTCGACTACTGGCGCTCGCTCCCCAGCGACCCGGACGCGGTTTTCGACGAGGAGGTTTTCCTGGACGCCGGCAGCCTCTCGCCGTACGTGACCTGGGGCACCAATCCCGGACAGGGGGCGCCCCTCGACGGAGTCGTCCCGGATCCGAGCACGTTCTCCGACCCCATCGAACGGGCGGCCGCCGAGCGGGCCCTGCAGTACATGGATCTGCAGCCCGGTACGCCTCTTCGGGCCATTCGGGTGGACACGGTGTTCATCGGCTCGTGTACCAACGGCCGTATCGAGGATCTGCGGGCTGCGGCCTCGATTCTGCGGGGCCGCAAGGTTGCGGACGGCGTGCGGGTGCTCGTGGTGCCCGGTTCCATGGCGGTGAAGGAGCAGGCCGAAGCAGAAGGGCTCGACGAAATCTTCCGGGCAGCCGGAGCCGAATGGCGGAGCGCTGGTTGCTCTATGTGCCTGGGAATGAATCCCGACCAGCTCGCCCCGGGTCAACGCTCGGCTTCGACGTCCAACCGCAACTTCGAAGGTCGGCAAGGCAAAGGCGGGCGCACGCACCTCGTCTCGCCGCTCGTCGCGGCTGCCACTGCGGTGACCGGGCATCTATCGGCACCCTCCGACTTGACCTGACCGTCGTCGGCCCGCTCCGATCCGACAGTGGCCCCCAGAAAGGAGATGTCGTGGAACGCTTCACCGTTCACACCGGCCGCGGAGTCCCGCTGCGCCGCAGCAACGTCGATACCGACCAGATCATCCCTGCGGTGTACCTGAAGCGGGTGACCCGCACCGGATTCGCCGACGGACTCTTCGCCGCATGGCGTCAGGATCCGGCCTTCGTCCTCAACCAACCGCAGTACGCCGGCGCCGACATCCTCATAGCTGGTCCCGACTTCGGTACCGGTTCGTCCCGAGAACACGCGGTGTGGGCGTTGCAGGACTACGGCTTCAAGGCCGTGCTCTCCCCGCGTTTCGGTGACATCTTTCGCAACAACGCCCTCAAGGGCGGTCTGCTCGCCGTCGTCCTCCCCGAAGCCGAAGTGGAGCGATTGTGGGCTCACGTCGAGGCCGATCCGACGACCCCCATCACGGTCGACCTCGTCGAACGAGAAGTCCGCTACGGCGAGGTGCGGCTGCCCTTCGACATCGACGACTACACCCGCTGGCGACTGATGGAGGGACTGGACGACATCGGCCTCACCTTGCGGCATCTCGATGACATCGAGGCGTTCGAGCGGCGTCGTCCTTCCTGGAAACCCACGACGGTGGCGGGCTGACGCCGCCCAGACCGTCCGTTTTGCCCTGGACGTAGGCGTTTCCCTTGACCGGGGCTCGCCGTCTCGACGCTCCGCAAGGCCTACCGCCGCTGAGGTCGAGGCGGATTCGACGCGACACAGCGAAGTTTCTTGGCTCGGGTGATTGAGTTCCGGCGCGTTTCGTCTTAAGTTCGCTGTCGAGTCGAGCGAAGGCTCGACACGACTCCTCCGGAGGGGAATGTGAACAAAGCAGAGCTCATCAGCTCGGTCGCCGCACGGCTCGGCGACAAAAGGACCGCAAGTGAAGCAGTTGAAGCCGTCATCGACACCATCACCCGGACCGTCGCCCGTGGCGAGAAGGTTGCCATCACCGGTTTCGGCATCTTCGAGAAGGTCGAGCGGGCAGCACGGATGGCGCGTAACCCGGCGACCGGGGAGCGCGTGCGGGTGAAGAAGACCTCGGTGCCGAAATTCCGGCCCGGGACCCATCTCAAGGGTGTCGTCAGTGGTGCGATCAAACTTCCGGCGGTGAAAGCAACCGCGTCGGCCCCGGCGAAGGCGACTCGTTCGACCGCCACGAAGGCGGCCGCCAAGTCAGCCGGTCGGCGTACGGCGGCCAAGACGACCGCCCGCGCCAGCGCTCGCACCACCCGTAAAGTCACCACCACTCGTCGGGTTGCCGCCAAGAAGACGACCGCTCGGAAGACCGCCGGTCGACGCGGCCGCTGATCGGTTCCCTTATCAGGACGACGCGAGGGAGCCGGGACGAACCGTCCCGGCTCCCTCGGTTTTCTGCTACCCGGGCGTCGGCAGCCACGCTCGGTGCTCACTGGTTACGCTGGGGCAGGCGAGAGGAGAGGCCAACGGATGCGTGCCCGACCCGGACCACACCGCGGGTGGTTTGCGCTCATGGGGGCGGTTGTCAAACCTGCGCTCTACGCGGTCACCCGGCGGGAATGGCGGGGGCTGGAAAACGTCCCTTCCTCAGGCCCCGTTCTCGTGGTTGCCAACCACGTCACGGTCGTCGACCCCCTCACGTTGGCGCATGCCCTGTACGACGGAGCGCGGCGCATGCCTCGGTTTCTGGCCAAGGCGGAGTTGTTCGATGTTCCGTTCGTGGGTATGGTGCTGCGACGCTCCGGCCAGATTCCGGTTTACCGCAGCACCCGGGAAGCTCCCGATTCCCTTCGGGAGGCCGAAGCCGCGCTGCGGGCGGGGGAATGCGTGGTGATTTACCCGGAGGGCACCTGCACCCGAGATCCCGATGGCTGGCCGATGATCGGCAAAAGTGGGGTCGCACGGTTGGCGCTCACCTGCGACGTCCCCGTGATCCCGGCTGCCAACTGGGGAGCACACGAGATTCTGCGGTACAAGTCACGGAAAGTCCATCTGTTTCCGCGGAAACGTATCCAGGTACTCTTCGGCCCTCCGGTCGATCTCAGCGCTTATCGGTCGGTCGAGCCCACCCGTGAGGTGCTTCGCGAGGTGACGGATCTGCTCATGCGGCGCGTCGCACACCTCTTGGGAGAAATCCGCGGGCTCGAACCTCCGGCCCAACTCTTCGATCCGCGTGCGTCGGCTCCTGCGCCTGCGGGTGGGACGCCGTGAGGGCAGCCATCATCGGTGCCGGCTCGTGGGGTACCACGTTTGCGATGGTATTGGCCGACGCCGGGACCGATGTCACGATATGTGCCCGTCGTCCGGAAATCGCAGAGTCGATCAATCGCCGTCATCGAAACCCCTGGTACCAGAAAGGCATCCGACTCCCGGATACGGTCCGGGCGACGACCGACCCGGCGGCAGCCGTCGAGGGCGTGGATTTCGTGGCTCTCGCCGTCCCGGCCCAGCATCTACGGGAGTCGCTACGCGAATGGGCGCACCACGTGCCACCGGAGGCGCTGTACGTGAGCCTCATCAAGGGGATCGAATTGCACACCACCCTGCGGATGAGCGAGGTGGTCTGCGAGGTCGCCGACGTGCCGCCGGATCGAGTAGCGGTCGTGACGGGACCGAACCTGGCGCGGGAAATCGCCGAGCGGCAACCAAGTGCCGCGGTCGTCGCCTGCGTGGACGAGCGGCAAGCCGCCCGATTGCAGGCCGCATGTCAGACCAGCTATTTCCGTCCCTATACCAACACCGACGTGGTGGGCTGTGAGTTGGCCGGGGCGGTCAAGAACGTCATCGCCGTCGCGGTGGGCATCGCCGACGGCCTCGGCTTCGGCAACAATTCGCGGGCTTCCCTCATCACCCGAGGACTTGCGGAGACGGCGCGGCTCGGCGTCGTCCTCGGCGCGGATCCCATGACGTTTGCCGGGTTGGCCGGATTGGGCGACCTCGTGGCGACCTGTTGCAGCCCCCTCTCACGAAATCACGGCGTTGGGGAACGACTCGGGAGGGGTATGAGCGTCGAGCAGGCGCTTGCGGCGACGACCACCACCGCCGAGGGGGTGGTCTCGTGTCAGGCGATTCTCGAATTGGCGCGCAAACACAACGTGGAGATGCCGATCGTGGAGGTGGTTGTCGCGGTGTTGTACGAAGGGATGCGACCCCGCGACGCGGTCGGCGTCCTCATGAATCGCAGCGCGAAAGCCGAGCGACACGGCACGCCCGCGGTGCGTATCGAGAATGGGCGGTGAGGAGCGGTGCGATCCGACGCGGACGGGGGTTTTGGATCGGAATCGGTGCGGGTGGCGCTCGTCGTCGGTGGGCGGAGCACCGAGCACTCCATTTCGTGCCTGACCGGTAGGGGAGTGCTCACGGCTCTCCTCGAGGCTGGTTACGACGTCGTCGTCATCGGCATCACCCGCGACGGTCGTTGGGTGCTGCTGCCGTCGGACGGGTCCGGCCTGAAATCGGACGGCGACCAGCTCCCGGAGGTTTCGTCGTCGTTTCCGGGTGTGGTCCTCGTCCCCGAGGTCGGCGGGGCCGAGCTGCTGGTACGGATTTCCGCGACCGAGGTGCGTCCGGCCGGTCGGCTCGACGTCGCGTTTCCCGTCCTGCACGGACCATTCGGCGAAGACGGCACGATTCAAGGCCTTTTCGAGATGGCCGGGGTTCCGTACGTCGGGTCCGGGGTCCTGGCTTCGGCTGCGGCGATGGACAAGCAGTATATGAAGGCGCTGCTCGTGGGAGCAGGTCTGCCGGAAATCGCGCACGTGGTGGTGACCGCCGAGGAGTGGCGTCGGGATCCGTCGGCGGTCCGAGAATCGGTGGCCAGTCTGCGTTTCCCGGTCTTCGTGAAACCAGCGCGGGGAGGCTCCAGTATTGCCGTCACCAAGGTGCACCACCCCGACGCGTTGGACGACGCGATCGAACGCGCCCGGGCCGTCGATCCGAAGGTGTTGGTGGAGCGGGCCGTCGACGGGCGCGAGATCGAAGTCGGGGTTCTCGACGACCCGAACGGTGGGCCTCCCGACGTCAGCGTGCCGGCTGAAGTGATCGTCCAGGGTCGACCGTTTTACGACTTCGAGGCCAAATATCGCGATTCGGCGACCACGATCGTCATTCCCGCTTCCCTGCCGCCGGATATCGCCGAAACCGTTCGCCGGTACGCGGTGCGGGCCTACCGGGCTCTTTCCTGCGAAGGGCTGGCGCGGGTCGATTTTTTCGTCACGCCCGAGCGGGAGGTACTCGTCAACGAGGTGAACACAATGCCGGGGTTCACTCCGACTTCAGTATTTCCGCGGGTCTGGGAGGCCAGCGGTTTGTCGTATACCGCGCTGGTCGACCGGCTCGTGCGCAGCGCGCTGCGGCGTGGAGTCGGCCTGCGCTGAAAGGCTGGGAACCGGGCTCGGGAATGCCGCCGCGTCAGGAATGCAGGTGTACCACCGGGCAGGTGAGCGTGCGGGTGATGCCCGGCACCGCCTGCACCCGTGCGACGACCATTTGACCCATTTCGTCGATGTCTTGGGCTTCGGCGCGGACGATGACGTCGTAAGGCCCGGTGACGTCCTCGGCGGAGGTGACCCCCGGGATCGCCGCGACTTCACGAGCCACCTGAGCTGCTTTGCCGACCTCGGTCTGGATGAGGATGTACGCCGAAACCGTCATGATGGCCTCCACGTCTGGGCGGATGCACAAGGGAATGTCCTGATCAAAGCTAGCAGGACGGCGGCGCGGCGCGTCGAGGGCGATGACGGCCGACACCGCGGCAGGGTCCTCACGGAGGGAAATTCGTCGCGTCCGCAGCGAAGCGTGACGGCCGGATCGGCACTATGGTCGGCGGTGTCCCGGGAGGCGCCGGAGGGAGATGTCCCGGCAGGCGCTGGAGAGAGATGTCCCGGCAGGCAAAGGAGTACGGAGATCAGCATCTCGGACCTCGGCGAATTCGGCCTGATCGCGCGCATCATTGCTCGCACCAAGGCCAATACGGTCACCCTGCTCGGCCCCGGGGACGATGCCGCGGTGGTCGCCGCGGGCGATGGGCGGGTGGTCGCGACGACCGACCTGCTGGTGGAGGGGCGGCATTTTCGTCGCGATTGGTCCACGCCCTACGACGTCGGACGCAAAGCTGCCGCCCAGAACATGGCCGACGTAGCCGCCATGGGCGCCGTACCGACCGCTCTCCTCGTCGGTTTCGGTGCACCCCCGGAGTTGGCCGCCTTCTGGGCCGAGCGGTTGATGGACGGCCTGGTGGACGAGGCCGCCGCGATCGGCGCGGCTGTGATCGGTGGGGACGTCGTCCGAGCCGAGTCGATCGTGGTCGCCGTGACCGCGCTGGGTGATCTGCAGGGGAGGACGCCGGTGACTCGGTCGGGTGCCCGCCCGGGAGACGTCGTGGCGCTCTGCGGACGCTTGGGCTGGGCCGAGGCGGGGGTCGCGGCGCTGCGGCACGGATTCCGTACTCCGCGGGCGGTTGTCGAGGCCCATCGCCGTCCGCAGCCGCCGTACCAGGCCGGGCCGCGCGCCGCCGACGCCGGCGCCACCGCGATGATCGACGTCAGCGACGGCCTACTCGCCGACGTCGGCCACATCGCCTCGGCCAGCAAAGTCCGTATCGACCTCTCCCGCGAGGCTCTGCCGGTCGACCCCCCGGTCGCCGAGGTCGGCGCGGCGCTGGGTATCGATCCGCTCCGGTGGGTGCTGACCGGAGGCGAGGATCATGCGCTGGTCGCCACGTTCCCCCCGACCGCGCCGCTGCCGAGCGGGTGGCGGCCCATCGGGAAGGTCACGGCCGCGGCCACGGACGGCGAGGTGCTGGTCGACGGAGACCCCTACGACGGGACGGGCTTCGACCACTTCGCCGGGTGACGCGACGATGGGAGGGTGCCCGACGCCATCCGCCGTGTCCTGACCATCGCCGGCTCCGACTCCTCCGGCGGTGCCGGTATCCAAGCCGACGTGAAGACCCTGACCGCCCTCGGCGTTCACGCCATGACGGCCGTGACCGCGGTGACCGCGCAGAACTCCCTCGGCGTGGTCGGATCGTGGGCCCTACCGGCGGCGGCGGTGGTCGCGCAGCTCGACGCCGTCCTCGTCGACGGGGTGGACGCCGTCAAGACCGGCATGCTCGCCGAAGCGGAGATCGTCGAGGCGGTGGCGGAGAGGTTGGCGACGCTGGAGGTTCCGATCGTGGTCGACCCGGTGGGGGTGGCCAGTCGCGGACAGCGCCTCACGGCGCCCTCCGCGATGGAGGCGATCCGCACCCGGCTGCTCCCGTTGGCCACCGTGGTCACCCCCAATCTGGCCGAGGTCGCCGAGCTGACCGGCCGCGAGGTGCGCGGCGAAGCCGACTTGGCGGATGCCGCCCGGGCGGTCTGGGACCTCGGTCCGCGCTGGGTGTTGGTCAAGGGCGGTCACTTGGACGGCGACCCGGTCGACGTCCTCTTCGACGGGGAGCAGACCTACCGGCTGCGGGGGGAACGGATCGACACGGCGCACACCCACGGAACGGGATGCACCCTGGCCAGCGCGGTAGCCGCTTTTCTTGCGCGGAAGTGGACCGTTCCGCAGGCGGTGGAGCGGGCGAAGGACGTCGTCCGGCGCGCGATCGAAAGCGGCTACGCGATCGGACCCGGCCCGGGAGTGGTGAACCCCTCGGCGGCTCGCTCCGCGCTCGACCAGCCAGTCAGCGACTGACTTTGCCGGCCTTCAGGCAGGAGGTACAGACGTTGATCCGCTTGCGGGTACCCTTGCCGACCAGCGCGCGAACGGTTTGGATGTTGGGGTTCCACCGGCGGTGGGTGCGCCGGTGCGAGTGCGACACCGCCATACCGAATCCCGGCCCCTTGCCGCAGATATCGCAGACAGCAGCCACCGGTTCACTCCACCTCTGTCGACTGGGATTGCCTGACGCTTGGGATTGTCGTCGCGACCAGGGTACACGCCGCCCGTAGGCTCGAACGCCGGGACCACTGGGAGGAGTGCGGTGGGCGCGATTCTGGACGACGCGGGGCTCCGGCGGTGGTGCGTGCGGGCCGCGGCTGCGCTCCACGCCAGGCGCGCCGAGATCGACGCCCTCAACGTGTTCCCCGTGCCGGACGCCGACACCGGGACCAACCTGGCCCTCACCCTCGGCTGCGCGCTCCAAGGCTGCGACGGGCCCGGTCCCTTCGCCGTCCTCGCTCGTCGGGTGGTGTTGGAAGCCCGCGGGAGCTCGGGTGCGATCTTCGCCCAGTTCCTCGCCGGGGTCGGGCAGGCCGCCGTCGGCGATGGCCGGCGCGGGGTCGACGGAGCCGGTCTGGCCGCCGCCCTCCAGTCCGGGGCCGCTTGGGCCCGGGCCGCCGTGGCGCATCCGGTCGAGGGCACGATGCTCACCGTCTTGGATGAAGCCGCCCGTGGTGCTGCCGAGGCCGCGAGCTCGGACGGCGATCCGTCGCTCGTCGACGTGGCCGACGCCGCGGTCGCGGCCGCGCGCGCCGCTTTGGAGCGCACCCCCCGGTTGCTTCCCGTGCTCGCCGAGGCGGGCGTCGTCGACGCCGGCGGGCTCGGAGCCGTCGTGGTGCTGGAGGCGTTGGCCGACGAGGCGCACGGCCGCGACCTCCCCGAGCTCCCCGACGGCCGTGTCGAGCCGCCACCCGCCGCCAGTGAAGAGGGCGACAGGTTGAGCGGCACCTTCGAGGTCATGTACACGATCTCGCCGCGGGACGATGGGTCGCGGGCCGTGCTCTCCGGCGAGCTCACCCGCCTCGGCCGGGACGTCGTCGTCGCCGGTGTGGACGACGTGTGGCAGGTGCACCTCCACACCACCGATCCCGACGGGGCGGTGGCGGTGGGAGGGCGGTACGGCGCGGTCTCGCGGATCCGGACGACGCCGCTTCGGGAAGGCGGGTGCACGAACAGGTGAAGCGGGGCGAGCGACCGTGCAGGTGACGTTGAGGACGTCGCTCGACCGGGTACTCGGAGGCCGGACGGCGGCGGCCCTCGCCGCGGGTGGGATCCGTACCGTCGGAGATCTCCTCCGGCACTACCCCCGCCGCTTTCACCAGCGGGGGGAATTGACGGCGCTCTCCGAGCTCCGTGAGGGCGAGAACGCGACGATCTTCGCTGAGATCGCGAACGTGCGGTCGTGGCGGGCCCGTAGTGGTCGCCGAGTTTGCGAGGTGACGGTCACCGACGGGCGGCAGCTCCTCGTCGTCACGTTCTTCAATCTCAAGGAGTGGATGCAACGGCGTCTGGCCGTGGGCACTCAGGCTTATTTCGCCGGCACGGTCACCCGGTTCAAAGGCCGCCTGCAAATGGTGCATCCGGAAATCGAATTCGCCGACGCCGAGGGCGATCCGGCCTTCGCGGGCGCCATCGTTCCGCTGTACGCGGGGGTAGGAGACCTCCCCGGCAGCGTCTTGCGGCGCAGTATTCGCACCGTGCTGGACGTCGTGGATCTCGACACCGATCCACTGCCTCCCGACGTTCGCGCTCGTCACCGTTTCGTCGGTCTGCGCGAGGCGTTCGAGGGGATGCACCGCCCGACCCAGATGGGCGAGCGACACGCCGCCCGGCGTCGGCTGGCTTTCGAAGAAGCCTTCGTGCTGCAGGTGGCGTTGGCGGTACGGCGGCGCACCCGCCGACGGGCCCGGGCCATCCCGCGTCGGCGGGTGCCCGGCGGCTTGCTCGACGCCTTCGACGCCGCGCTTCCGTTCCCGCTCACCGACGGCCAGCGTCGAGCTGGGGCGGAGATCGAAGCGGATCTGGCAGCGGATCACCCGATGCACCGCTTGTTGCACGGCGAAGTCGGCTCCGGCAAGACCCTGGTGGCCTTGCGCGCGATGCTTACCGTGGTGGACGCCGGAGGGCAGGCCGTGCTGCTCGCACCGACTGAGGTGCTGGCGCAGCAGCATTTCCGCTCGATCAGCCACATGCTCGGCCCGCTGGGACTGCAAGGGCAGTTGGGCGGGTCGGAGCGGGCCACCCGGATCGCCTTGCTCACCGGGTCGTTGCCGCCGTCCACCCGGCGCCAGACGCTGGACGAGGTGGCGCGGGGCGACGTCGGCATCATCGTCGGCACCCACGCTTTGCTGGGGGAGGAGGTCCGTTTCGCCGACCTCGGCCTGGTCGTCGTCGACGAGCAGCACCGGTTCGGGGTCGAACAGCGGGCCGCGCTGAGGGCCAAGAGCGCTGAGGACGTCGTCCCGCACTTGCTCGTCATGACCGCGACGCCGATCCCCCGCACGATCGCTCTCACGATTTACGGCGATCTCGACACTTCCGTGCTGCGGGAGCGGCCCAGCGGGGACCCGAAGATCGAGACATTCGTCGTCCCGCTGGCCACGAAACCCGAATGGAGCGAGCGGGTCTGGCAGCGGGTTCGCGAGGAGGTAGCCGTCGGCCACCGGGTCTACGTGATCTGCCCCCGGATCGGTGGTGACCAGCGTGATCCCGAGGACGGTGAGGACCTCCCCGACGTCGCCGATCCCGACGCCTCGAGTCGGCGTCCTCCTGCCGGCGTGATCGAGGTCGCGGCCGCTTTGCGCGAAGGTCCGTTGCGCGATCTGCGGGTCGGCGTCCTGCACGGGCAGCTCCCCGCCGCCGAACGCGACGGCGTGATGCGAAGCTTCGCGGGCGGCGGGTACGACGTCCTGGTCGCCACGACGATCGTCGAGGTGGGGGTCGACGTCCCGGAAGCCTCCATGATCGTGATATTGGACGCCGATCGGTTCGGGATTTCTCAGTTGCATCAGCTCCGGGGGCGGGTCGGGCGCGACGGGCGGCCGAGCCTCGCGCTGCTCGTCACCGAAGCGGAGCCCGGTTCGCCGGCGTTCGCTCGACTGGAGGGGGTGGCCCGCAGCTGTGATGGGTTCGCCCTTGCCGAGCTCGACCTGGAACAACGCGGCGAGGGGACGCTGCGAGATGTGGCCCAGCACGGGCGCAGCGATTTCGCCCTGCTCTCACTGCTGCGCGATCGTGATCTGATCGAACTGGCCCGCGACGAGGCTGCGCGTTTGGTGGACGACGACCCCGAGCTGAAGGCGCACCCCGCACTCGGAGCTGCGGTCGGCGAACTCCTCGCCGATGAGCGGTTGCGGTACCTGGAGATGGCGTGACGGCAGGTGGAGAGGGTGACGCGACCGCGCGGGCGTGACGGGAACATGCGGGCGTGACGGGAACACGTCGGGCGTGACGGGACCAGGCCGAAACGGGCGTGATGGGAACGGGTGGGACCGATGCCACGAATCATTTCTGGTCGGGCGCGGGGGATGAGGATCGAAAGCCCGCCGTCGGCTCGCCCGACCGCGGATCGGGTGCGTGAAGCGCTTTTCTCCTCGCTGGAGAGCCTTGGGGGAGTGGTCGACCAGGTCGTGATCGATTGCTTTGCGGGGAGCGGTGCGATCGGGCTGGAGGCGTGGTCGCGGGGCGCACGTCGCGTCGTCCTCATCGAATCCGCTCCCACGGCGTTGCGGGTGCTGCGCGCCAACGTGACCCGTCTCGGTGCCGGCCGCGAGGTCGAAATCTGGGAATGTGACGTGGCGACCGGACCGTCGCGGGCACCCGAAGCCGTGGCCGACATACTGATCGCCGATCCGCCGTATTCCTTCGCCTCGCAGCGGTTGGCCGAGATCCTCCGAACATACGGGGCAAGCGTGCTGGTTCCCGGGGCGCTGGTGGTCGTCGAGCGTTCGCGCAGGGATCCCTGGGAGTGGCCGGAGCACTTCGACCCGATCCGGGAGCGCCGTTACGGAGAGACGGTGTTGCACTACGCCTCGTGGCGCGGGCTAGGCTGACAGGCGCCGTCGACCGAGGGAGGTATCAGGTGCGCAAGGCGGTCTGCCCGGGTTCATTCGACCCGGTGACCAACGGCCACTTGGACATCATTTCTCGGGCTGCGGCGCTGTACGACGAGGTCACCGTCGCGGTATTGGTCAACAGGTCGAAGGAAGCGCTGTTCTCCGTCGACGAGCGCATGGACATGGTGCGGGAGGCGACGGCGGAGTACGGCAACGTCGTCGTCGAGTCGTTCACCGGTTTGTTGGTGGATTTCTGCAAAGCCCGCGGCATTCCCGTCATCATCAAGGGCTTGCGGGCGGTGAGCGATTTCGATTACGAACTCCAAATGGCGCAAATGAATCACAGCCTGGCCGGCGTGGAAACTCTCTTCTTGTCCACCAATCCGCTGTACAGTTTCCTGTCGTCCAGCCTGGTGAAGGAGGTCGCGGCGTACGGCGGCGACGTCTCGAACCTCATCCCGCAGTCCGTTGCACGCCGGCTGAGCAGGCGCTTGCGCGGCGAAATCCGCTGAGTACTGGAGACGATGTGGTGTGGAACTGACCGAGAAACTCGACGAGATCGTCGCGTATGTCGAATCCGCGCGGTCCATGCCGATGTCGGCCTCGTGCATCGTGAACCGTGGCCAGTTGCTGGCGATGCTCGATGAAATACGGGAACTCATTCCCGCCGAGTTGCGGCGAGCCGAGGAGATCCTCGCCGATCGCGAAGCCGTGATCGAGCAAGGCCGGCAGGAGGCGGCACGCATCATCGACGCCGCCCGCGAGGAGCGCGCCCAGATGATCTCCGACCAAGAGGTGCACCGGGCCGCCGTCGAAGAAGCGGAGCGGCTGCTGGCGGAGGCCCGCCGGGAGGCCGAGGAGATGCGCCGGGAGGTTGACGACTACGTGGACACCAAGCTGGCCAACTTCGAGATCGTGTTGAACAAGACCCTCGCGGCCGTGCTCCGCGGACGGGAGAAGCTCCACGGCAAACACGAGATGGCCGCCCTCGCCGAGTCGGACGACGACCAGCCGTTGTGACGACCAGCCGCTGTGACGACCAGCCGCTCCTGCGGCGCGCTGCCGAGGGAGCTCCCGCCGAGCGGCAGGGGGTCGCCGCGCGGCTCGCGCAGCTTCGCGACCTCCGCGTCGAACCAATGCCGATCGTTGCGGGGATCGCGGTATCCTCGGTGGCGGCTTCGCCTCGACAACCGGATCCCCGGTTGCTCGGGTCGCTCCCCCCGAAAGTCCGCTTGCACAAGGAGCAGGAGACCTGACGCAGCTCGACCCACGGGCGCCGCTCGTCATCGACATCCACGACGTGCCGCGCCAGCCCGGAGCCATGCGTACGGTGTCCCGCGTCGTCCCTGCGCCGGCGGATCTTCGTGGGGAGTTGATCGGTGTCCCCGACGGCAGCGACCTCGCGTTCGACGTGCGCATCGAGTCGGTACGCGAGGGTGTCTGGGTGTCGGGAACCGTGCAGGCCTCCCTGGCCGGGGAGTGCGCCCGGTGCTTGGAGCCGTTCGCGAGCGAGCTCGTCGTCCGGCTCGAGCAGCTGTTCGTGTACCCCGGCCACCGGCAGGCGAGTGATGACGACGAGATCGGTGAGGTCGTCGACCAAGCGATCGATCTCGAACCGCTCGTGAGGGACGCGGTGGTACTCGCGCTCCCGCTCGCTCCGCTGTGCCGGGAGGACTGCCCGGGGCTCTGCCCCCGCTGTGGGGTGCTGCTCGCGGAGCAGCCGGGACACCGTCACGACGACGACGTCGACCCGAGGTGGGCGATCCTCAGAGGGCTCATCGAAGATTTCGGGTGAGACCTGGATCGCTCGTCGCGGCGTGGCCGATCCGGACCACCGGTGCACCTCGGCCGGTGAACGCTCAGAAAAGGCAAGGAGACGACCGTGCCGGTACCCAAGCGTCGCCAATCACGGAGCAACACCCGCAGCCGCCGTGCCCAGTGGAAAGCGGCCGCTCCCACCCTCGTGCGCTGCAACAACCCCGCGTGCCGCCAACCCAAGTTGCCGCACGTGGTGTGTCCGAACTGCGGGACGTACGACCGACGCCCGGTGCTCACGAGCTGATCATCGGCCGATGGCGAAGCACTCCGTGGGGGCGGAGGCGGGCGACGTCGGGGCGCAGTTAGCGGCACTCCAGGAGATCACCGGATTCTCGCTCGACCCGACGTTGTTGGAGCGTGCCATCACCCATCGTTCCTACGCCTACGAACATGGGGGATTGCCCACCAACGAGCGGTTGGAATTCCTCGGCGACGCCGTACTCGGCGTGATCATCACAGAAACGCTTTATCGACGGTTTCCCGACCTGCCGGAAGGGCAACTCGCGAAATTCCGTTCCGCGGTGGTGAACATGCGGGCCCTTGCCGACGTCGCCCGGAGCCTGCGGCTCGGCGAATTCCTCCGGCTCGGACGGGGCGAGGAATCCACGGGCGGGCGCAACAAATCCTCGATTCTCGCCGATGCCCTTGAGGCCCTGATCGGCGCCGTTTACGTCGAGCACGGCTTGGAGCAGACGGCAATTTTCGTGCACCGGCTCTTCGATCCCCTCATCGAACGGGCCGCAGCCCTCGGGGCCGGATTGGATTGGAAGACCTCGCTGCAGGAACTCACTTCGGCACAGGCCCTCGGCGTCCCGTTCTACGACATCTCGGAGAGCGGCCCGGACCACGAGAAAACTTTCACCGCCGAGGTTCGCGTAGCCGGCACCGTCTACGGCAGCGGCTGCGGCAGAAGCAAGAAGGAGGCGGAGCAGCGCGCAGCCCAGGAGGCATGGTTGCGCATCCGCCGGAACATCGACGAAACCGTTTCCTGACCCGTGCCCGAACTCCCTGAGGTCGAGACCATCCGCCGCGGACTCATTCCCCATGTCTGCGGGCGGACCATAGAAACGGTAGAGGTGTTGCATCCCCGATCCGTTCGCAGACATCGCGGCGGCTCGGCGGATTTCATCGAAATGCTGCGGGGACGGCGGATCGTCGCTGTCGACCGCCGCGGAAAATATTTGTGGTTCGTGCTTGATTCGCGCCAAGCGCTGCTGGCTCATCTCGGGATGAGTGGACAATTCCTGCTGCGTGCTCCGGAGACGGGCCGGCCTACCCACGCTCGCCTTCGGATTCGGTTCTCCGAAGGAGAAAACGACCTGTGGTTCGCGGATCAGCGAACCTTCGGCGCTCTGGCGGTCTGCGCATTGGTGGACGACCTTCCCCGCGACATCCGGCATATCGCCGTCGACGTGCTCGATGAGCGGTTCGACGTCCGGGATTTCCATCGCCGGTTGACCCGGCGCACCACCGGCATCAAACGCGCCCTGCTCGATCAGACATTGATATCGGGGGTCGGGAACATCTACGCGGACGAAGCCTTGTGGCGCGCGCGCCTGCATTACGCGACCCCGACCGCTTCGATGCGTTTCGCGGTCACGCAACGGCTCACGGCAGCGGTGCGGGAGGTTTTCTGCGACGCCCTCCAGGCCGGGGGGACGACGTTCGACGGGTTGTACGTGAACGTCAACGGCCGCAGCGGGTATTTCAGTCGTTCGCTTGCGGCTTACGGTCGGGCGGGTCAGCCCTGCCCGCGATGTGAGACACCGATCCGCCGAGAGCCCTTCATGGGCCGCTCGTCTTTCCGGTGTCCGCGGTGTCAGCGGATCCCACGCCGTCCGCACTGGTGAGTTTCGGCTCGGAGGAGAAGACTTGGAAGATCAGGCACGGCTCACGGCTTGGGTCACCGGCAGGGTCCAGGGCGTCGGGTTCCGGTGGTGGGTGCGGTCGGTTGCGCGCGAATTAGGCCTCGTCGGCGTCGCCCGAAACCTCCCCGACGGTCGGGTCGAAGTGATCGCGGAGGGGCCACGGGCGGCGTGCGAGCAGTTGCTCGCGGCGCTGGGCGGCCCACCTAACCGTGGCAGGCCGGGTTTCGTGGCCTCTGTGGCCAGCGAATGGTCCTCGCCGCGCGGTGATTTCCACGGCTTCGAGCAGCGCTGACCGGGGCTCGATCCGGACGACCCGTTACGCCGTCCGGGTGGTTTAGACCCTTCTCCCGCGGGCGCGAGACCTTCTCGTAATGAAAACGTGACTGCAGGGTTGACCTCAGCGGCTGCGAGTGCGACCCTGGGTATATCCACGAGTACCTACCGCTGAGTCGACGTGCGGTCGAACGACCCGACGTGTGCGTCCACAGCCGGTATCCATTGGAGGAACTCCATGGCGAAGGCGCTTCTCGGTCATCTCGGCGGTCCGGACCCCCGCCTGCTGTCGGAAATGCGACGTCTGCAACAGCGGGTCCGTGACCTTGAAGAGGAGTGCTTGCGCCTGCAGGCCGCCAACGAGGCGCTGGCGGCAGAGCAGGCCAAGGACGACGATGTCGTGATCTCGGTGAGTGAGGCCGAGCCTGTGCTGAACTGATCTCCGAGTGAAGACGTTCCCAACGGGACACCGCCCCGGCGGTGTCCCGTTTCCTTGTGGGCGATGATCGACCGTCCCGAGTTTCGCGTTCGCTCCCGGTCTGCGTTCGATCCGTCGGAGCCGCCGGCGGCGCCCGGCGGCGCTCCGCGGATCTGGTCGGCGCGTCGACCGGCGTCCAGGCCCTGGGACGATAGGCTCCGAGCCGTTGGTCTGACGTGAGCCGGGAGCCTCCGTGTACCTGAAGAGTCTGACTTTGCGTGGGTTCAAGTCGTTCGCGTCGTCCACCACCCTGCGTTTCGAGCCGGGGATCACCTGCGTGGTCGGCCCGAACGGTTCAGGGAAGTCCAACATCGTCGACGCGCTCGCTTGGGTCATGGGGGAGCAGGGCGCGAAGACCCTGCGCGGCGGCAAGATGGAGGACGTGATCTTCGCGGGGACGTCGTCGCGTCCTCCGCTCGGGCGTGCCGAGGTCTCGGTCACGATCGACAACACCGACGGGGCGCTCCCCATCGAGTACACCGAAGTCACGATCAGCAGGATCATGTTCCGCAACGGGGGATCGGAATACTCGATCAACGGTCGTCCGTGCCGACTGCTCGACGTCCAAGAACTGCTCTCCGACTCAGGCATCGGTCGGGAAATGCACGTGATCATCGGGCAGGGGCAGCTCGAAGAGGTGTTGCACGCCTCGCCGGAGGAACGTCGCGGGTTCGTGGAGGAAGCCGCCGGCGTCCTCAAGCACCGCAAGCGCAAGGAAAAAGCGCTGCGGAAGCTCGAAGCGATGCAGGCCAACCTCACTCGTCTGCAGGACCTCACCGCCGAACTCCGGCGCCAGCTTGGTCCGCTCGGCAAGCAGGCCGAGATCGCTCGCAAGGCGGCCGTGATCCAGGCGGACCTGCGCGATGCCCGGCTCCGGCTCCTCGCGGATGATCTGGTCACTCAACGCGCGCACCTCGAACGCGACATCGCAGATGAGACGGCGATCCGGCAGCGTCGTGACCAACTCGACGCCGAATTGAAGGAAGCGCAGCATCGGGAGGGCGAGCTGGAGGCCGAACTCTCCCGGGCTGCTACCCGCCTGACCGAGGCGCAGGACGTCTGGTACCGGCTGTCGTCGCTTCGGGAGCGGCTGCGAGGGACGGCCAGCGTCGCGGCCGAACGATGCCGCCAGGGCCGCCTTGCCGACGAACAAACCTGGCAAGGCCGCGATCCGGAGCAGCTGGACGCCGAAGCTGCTGCGGCTCGTTCCGAGGCGGAGCGACTCGCCGTCGAAGTCGAGCAGGCGCGTGCCGTTCTCGATGCCGCCGTCGCGCGCCGACGTCATGCCGAGGCCGACCTGGAGGCCGAGGAGCGGCGGCTCACCGCGGCCATCCGTGCCGTTGCCGATCGGCGCGAGACCCTCGCCCGGCTCGCCGGTGAGGTGGCGGCCGCCCGCAGCCGGGTGGCGGCCGGCGAGGAGGAGATCGGACGCCTCCGACTGGCGATGACCGAAGCGCAGACGCGGGCCGAACGGGCACAGCGGGAATTCCAGGCCCTGGAAACCCAAATCGCCGGGCTGGACGAAGGAGAGATCGGACTCGACGCTGACTACGAGCGGGCCGCCGAGGCGCTCGCAGCGGCGGAAGAACGGCTTGCGGCCCTGCGCGAACGGGAGCGGGAGCTGGAGCGCGCCCGCGCTTCGCTGGCCGCGCGGGTCGAAGCGCTGGAGCTGGGCTCGGCGCGCAAGGACGGCGCAGCGGCCCTGCTGGCGGCGGAGCGGCCGGGGATTTCGGGGGCGGTCGCCCGCGCCTTGCGCGTCGAGTCGGGATACGAGGCGGCGGTGGCCGCCGTCCTCGGTGGGGTCGCGGACGGCGTCGTCGTCGAGTCGTTCGACGGAGCGGTCGAGGCGCTGCGGTGGCTCAAAGCGGACGACGCCGGGCGGGCCGCGATGCTCGTCTGTGCCGCGCCCGCCGGGGTCGGCCTGCGCGGCGAGCCGCCCGCTGGTCGCTGGCTTCGGGACGTCGTGGACGCCGCGGTTCCCGAGCTTCGGGGCGCGTTGGACGTGCTCCTCGAAGGAGTAGTCGTTGTCGACGATCTCCAGGCGGCGCGGTCGGTCGGGGCTTCCGGTGCGGGGCTGCGGGTGGTCACCCGAGAAGGCGACCTGCTCGGTGACGTCGTGGTGAGTGGGGGTTCGGCGAGTCCGCCGTCCCTGCTCGAAATCCAAACCGCCCTCGATGAGGCGCGTCGCTCGCTGGAAGAGGTCGTCGCGCGGCAACAGCGGCTCCGCTTCGAGATCGCCGCTGCTGAGGAGGAGCGGAACCGAGCCGCGCGGGACGCCGACGCTGCGCTGGCCCAGCTCCACGAGTCGGACGCCGCGATGGCCGCGGTCGCCGAACAGCTGGGGCACCTCGGGGCGCAGGCTCGGGCGGCGGCAGGTGAGGTGGAGCGACTGGCCGGGTCAATAGCACAGGCCGAGGAAGCGAACGCGCGAGATCGTGAGCGCCTCACGGAGTTGGAGAAGCGCCTAGAGTACGCGCAGCGGGAAAGCGACGACGCCTCGGCGGAACCCTCGACGGAGGAGCGCGATCGGTTGGCGGCTCTCGTTGCGGAGGCGCGGGGCGCCGAGACCGAGGCCCGGTTGGCGGTCGGGACGGGTGAAGAACGACAGCGTGCCGCTGCGCAGCGTGCAGCCCAGTTCGAGGCTGCCGCTGAGGCGGAACGCCGGGCCCGGCTTCGCGCTGAGCAGCAACGGCAGCGCCGCGAGCGCGAAGCAGCGGTGGCCGCTGCGGTGGCATCCGCGGCCGAAATCGGGCTCGCCCGATTGGAAAGGTCGCTCGCCGTCGCCGAGCGGCTGCGGGCCGAAGCGCAGGAGGCCCGGTCGGCCTGCGAAACGGAGCTTCTGGCGGTGCGCGAGCGGATCCGGGAAATCGCGCAGGAAATCGAGCGATTGACCGACGCGGTGCACCGCGACGAGGTTGCCCGTGCCGAGCAACGCTTACGTATCGAACAGCTAGTCGAGCGGGCCATGGAGGAATTCGGCGTCGATCCCGAGACGCTCGTCGCCGAGTACGGCCCTGACGTGCCGGTGCCGGTCGCACCCGACCCCGACGCGCCTACGGACGGCCCGCCTCCCGAACCCGTGCCGTACGTGCGGGCCGAACAGGAACGGCGGGCCAGGACCGCGGAACGTGCTCTCGCCCAGCTGGGGAAGGTCAATCCGCTCGCGCTCGAAGAATTCAGCGCGTTGGAGGAGCGCTACCGTTTCTTGAGCGAACAACTGGAGGACCTGAAGAAGAGTCGGAAAGACTTGCTGGAAATCGTCCGCGAGGTGGACGAGCGGGTGCAGGAGGTCTTCACCGCGGCCTTCGAGGACACCGCTCGAGAATTCGAGAAGATTTTCGCGCGGTTGTTCCCCGGTGGCGAGGGGCGACTCGTGCTGACGGACCCTTCCGACATGCTGGCGACCGGTATCGAGGTCGAAGCCCGCCCTCCCGGGAAGAAGGTGAAGCGACTGTCGCTGCTGTCGGGTGGGGAACGCTCACTTACCGCGCTTGCCTTCCTGGTTGCGCTTTTCAAGGCCCGCCCCAGCCCGTTCTATGTGATGGACGAGGTGGAAGCCGCGCTCGACGAGACGAACCTTCGACGGATGCTGACGATATTCGAAGAGCTTCGCGAAAGCAGTCAGCTCATCATCATCACGCACCAGCAACCCACGATGGAAATTGCGGATGCACTGTACGGGGTGTCGATGCGTGGTGACGGGGTGTCGACGGTCATCAGTCAACGGTTGAGGGAACGAGAAGTGGAGCCGCAGCCGGCCTGAACTTCGTGGTGCCTTCGATGTCGGTTGCGAGGTCGTGACCTCGCGGTACCTCTCGCATACGAGGCGCGACATCGAGAGCTTTTTGCGCGGCCTTTAGCAAAGGGGACGTATTACCGCCTCTCCTCCGCTACGCACTGGTGACGGGGATTGTCCTCTGCGGCCCGCAGCGGTGGGCGACCTGCTGCTGCGTGGTAAGGCCGGGCGTGCGCCGCCGTGCCCAGATGACTCCTGGATTCCGCTTTGACTGGAATGGCGCAGGCGGTCTGGCGCTCCTTGGTACACCTCACTGTCGACGCGGGGACACGTCGCGGCACCGGCTTGGATGCAGTGATTTCTTCCCGCGGATTCGGATCTCCTTGCGGACAATGAAGCGTCACCGAAAATCTCTAATGCGGATCTGGTCGACCCGCCGACGAGCCCTTCCTCCGCGCACGCTACTCATTGGAAAGTGCCTTCACGTAGAAGAAATGGTCAACCGCCGGAGGTGATGTCGAGACGTCTACGTAGAACTCAATTTGTGTCAACGGGCTACGATTGTAGTGCTTGACAACAGTTCCGTTGGCATCGAGCTCATCGGCTGCGTCTTGATAGACTGTCGCGAGTACGGCCACGATGCTGTGTGAGGTAGGTACGGGTGGGGTTTTGTTGGGGTGTGCGGTGGTTTGGCAGGCAGTGATGAGGGTTATTGCGAGCAGAGCGGTGCAGGGGAGTCGGTGGGGCATGGGGTTTGTGGTCCGGTGACGAGGACGGCGTGGGCTTGGCGGATGGGGAAG
>JAIMAI010000002.1 GCA_023512015.1 Acidothermus sp.
GATTGGTCGTTGGCCTGGGCCGCGTCGACGAAAGCGGTCGCCGATTTGACCACCCCCGCGGCGGCCAAGGTGTGCCCGATCTCGGTGATCGAGTCCCCGGGATGGACCTCCACCAGCACGCTGCCGGTGCCGTCACCGACCCAGTCGTTGGGCTCGCTCGGGTGGACGAGTTTGCCGGCGAGTGAGACCCCGCCGACGACGATCGCGACGATCAGAGCGAGCGAAACCGCGATCGCCGGGATTTGCAGCAGCCGCCTGCGCAACGGAGGCTTGGGGGGATGCGGTTCGAGGCCGAGGTCGAAGATGTCGGTCACGACGACCCCGCTTCGCCGCCCGGGTCGCCGTCGGCGGTGATCAGCCGTCCGGGTGGTCGGCCGGTCGCGCGCTCCCGGTCGAGGGTGTCCTGGAGGAAGACCGCGGCCGCGAGTTGGTCGACGACCTGCCGACGTGCTCGGCCGCGCAGGCCGACGCCCTGCAGACGCCGGTCCGCGGCGACGGTGGTGAACCGTTCGTCGACGATCCGCACCGGCACGGGCCGCACCGCCGCGGCGAGTCGACGGGCGTAGTCGAGGACGGCGTTCACCGCCGAGCCGGACGTGCCGCGGAGGGAGACCGGAAGACCGACGACCACCTCGACAGCCCCACGCTCGGCGACGAGGGCACCGATCCTGCGTACGTCGTCGGGAGTCTGCGTGGGAGCGGACGGTGTGGGGCTCCGCGGAATCGTCTCGACCGGCAGGGCCAGCCGACCCTCGGGGTCGCTCGCGGCGACGCCGATGCGCACGGAGCCGACGTCCACCCCGATGCGCACCCCCGGGCGGATCGACCGCACCGCAGGGGCGGGGACGCTGCTCATGGGCGTAGTCTCACCCAGCTCTCTCACGGAGGGCGGCCAACGTGGCCGCGAGGGCGTCGTCCAATGCCGAAAGGTCGGTGCCGCCGCCTTGGGCGAAGTCGGGTCGGCCCCCTCCTCCCCCGCCGAGCCGTTGTGCGGCGATCCGTACGAGGTCACCCGCTTTAATCCCGCGGTCGACGGCATCCGGACCGACGGCGGCCACGACGAGCGGCCGCCCGCCGGCATTCGCTCCGAGGACGACGACCGCGTTCGGCCCGATCCGCCCCCGCACGTCACCGGCCAGCGCCCGCAGCCCGTCGGCGTCCACCTCGGTGGCGAGCTTCTCGGCGACCACCGGAAATCCGTCGACCTCACGCATGCGGCCGACGAGCTCGGGGGCCTGGCCGAGCAAGCGGTCGCGGCGCAGCTTCTCCAGCTCCTTCTCGGCCTCCCGCAGCCGGCCGATCACGTTGGCGATGCGGTCGGGAAGTTCGTCGGCCGGCGCCTTGAGCTGCTCGGCGATCTGGGCGACCAGCACGGCTTCGCGGGCGAGGTAGCGGTACGCGTCGAGCCCCACTAAAGCTTCGACGCGGCGCACTCCGGCGCCGATCGACGATTCGCCGAGGATTTTCACCACCCCGAGGTGGCCGGTGTGCGGGACGTGGGTGCCCCCACACAATTCCCGCGACCAGTCGCCGACCGAAACCACCCGTACTGTCTCCCCGTATTTCTCGCCGAACAAGGCGATGGCTCCGCTGGCGACGGCCTCCCGCTGCGACATGTACCGGGCGGTGACGTCCAGGTCGGCCACCAGGATTTCGTTGACCCGAGCTTCGACGTCGGCGAGGACGGACGGCGGAACGGCCGACGGATTGGTGAAGTCGAAACGGAACCGTCCGGGGGCGTTCTCCGAACCGGCTTGGGCGGCGGTTTCTCCGAGGAATTCCCGGAAAGCCTTGTGCACCATGTGGGTTGCAGTGTGGGAGCGGGAGATCGCCCACCGTCGTTCGGTGTCGATACGCGCCCGCACCGGGGTCCCCACGGTTATCTCGCCGGCGGTCACTCGGCCGCGGTGCACGATGAGGCCCGCGACCGGTTGCTGCACGTCGTCCACGTCGACGCGACCGCCGGAGAATTCGAGGACGCCGGAATCCGGGAGCTGTCCCCCACCCTCGGCGTAGAACGGAGTGCGGTCGAGGATTACCTCCACCCGCTGGCCCGCCGCGGCCGCCGGGACCGCTGCGGCGTCGACCAGCAGACCGACGACGGTGGCGTCGTCGTCCTGGCGGGTGTAGCCGGTGAATTCGACCCCTCGCCCCAGTTTCTCCAGAACCGCTCGATACGCGGAGAGGTCACCGGTGCCGGTCTTCTTGCGGGCGGCATCTTCTTTGGCGCGCCGGCGCTGCTCGGCCATGAGCCGACGAAAACCGTCTTCGTCGACCCGCAGTCCCTGTTCCGCGGCCATTTCCAGGGTGAGGTCGATGGGAAATCCGTAGGTGTCGTGCAGAGCGAAAGCTTGCTCCCCC
Organism: Acidothermus sp.; assembly: GCA_023512015.1. Classification (GTDB taxonomy): domain Bacteria; phylum Actinomycetota; class Actinomycetes; order Acidothermales; family Acidothermaceae; genus Acidothermus. Next base: position 2,362 of record JAIMAI010000002.1, read on the forward strand.
GAAATCACGCGGTCACGCGCCTCACGGGCGGCGGCTTCGAACCGCGCCATCCCGGCGTTCAGGGTGGCGAAGAACGACGCCTCCTCGCCGTCGATGACGGCGTGAATTCGCGCTGCGTCACGGCGCAGCTCGGGATATTGCGGGGCGAAGACCGCGATCGCGGTCGCGACGAGTTCGTGCAGAGTGGGTTCCCGGGCCCCGAGCAGCCGCATGGCCCGCACGACGCGGCGCAGCAGGCGCCGAAGCACGTAGCCGCGCTCCTCGTTGGACGGGACGACTCCGTCGGCGACGAGCATGGTGGCCGCGCGGACGTGGTCGGCGACCATACGCAGCCGGACGTCGGCGTCGTGACGCTCCCCGTAACGCTGCCCGGTGAGGCTGGCGGCGGTGTCGAGGATGGGTCGCGTGGTGTCGATTTCGTAGATGTTGTCGACCCCTTGCAGGATGGCGGCCATGCGCTCCAAACCCATGCCGGTGTCGATGTTCTTCGCCGGCAGATCCCCGAGGATCGGGTAGTTGTCCTTCGCGCCTCCGGGGCCGCGTTCGTACTGCATGAAGACGAGGTTCCACACCTCGAGGTAGCGTTCCTCGTTGGCAATCGGACCGCCGCCGACTCCGAATTCCTCGCCGCGGTCGTAATAGATTTCGCTGCACGGTCCGCACGGCCCGGGAACGCCCATGGACCAGAAGTTGTCGGCCATGCCGCGCCGTTGGATTCGTTCGAGCGGTAACCCTACCGACCGGTGCCAGATGTCGGCGGCTTCGTCGTCGTCCTCGTAGACGGTGACCCAGAGGCGGTCCGGGTCGAAGCCGTATCCGCCGTCGGCCACCGAGGTGGTGAGCAATTCCCAGGCAAGCGGGATCGCGGTCTCCTTGAAGTAATCCCCGAAGGAGAAATTCCCGCACATGTGGAAGAAGGTGGCGTGCCGGGTGGTCTTCCCGACTTCGTCGATGTCCGGGGTGCGGATCACCTTCTGGACGCTGGTCGCGCGCGGCCACGGAGCGGGTGCGTCGCCGCGAAAGTACGGCTTGAACGGCTGCATCCCGGCGACGACGAACAGCAGCTCGGGATCGTCGGCGACGAGCGGCGCCGATGGAACGACGACGTGGTCACGCTTTTCGAAGAATGCCAGCCAGCGTCGGGCTATCTCCGCTGACTCCATGGCTCCTCGCCTCGGGTACCTTCCTCGGTCAGTGCTTCGCGGAGCTCGGTTTCCCGCTCCGCCATCGCCGCTTTGACGTCGTCCACGAACGCCCGGATCGCGTCCTCGAGTCCCCGCCACCCCATTCTGGTCTGGTCGGCCAAGCCTCGCGGAGTGAGACGACTCGCCGCGCGGGTGAGCCGCCGTGCGATGACCGCACCCAGGCCGATCCCGACCGCAAGGTAGAAGAGGCGCTTGGTCACCGCTCCTCCTCACCGGCGGCGTCACGTCCGCGCTTCTTCGCGGCCTTCATCTCGGCTTTGATCCGCTTCTCGACGTCGCGACGCTTGCGGTCGGCGAGCGCCTTGCGAACGCCGTAGGTGAACGCGGCCACCTTCACCACCGGGCTCCCGACAGTGGCCGCGAACAGCGAGGCGAGTGCCGAGACGTTGGTGGTCACCTGCTGTACGTTCGCGGTGATCGCGTCGATCCGCTCCAGCTGGTGGTTGGTGTGCTGCACCGTCGTGGTCACGCCGTTGATGAGGGGAACAGTCTCGTCGGTCACTCCGCGGACGAGACGGCGGGCTTCGTCGAGCACCTTGCCCAATTTGATCAGCGGGACGGCGGCGAGCCCAACGAGCAGCACGAAAGCACCCGCCGCGATGATTCCCGCGATGTCACCCACCGACATGCCGCTCTCCCCTCACCGCCGCCACCGCTTCGGGCCATCGCTTCGTCACTTCGCCCGAGGATATCGATCCTCCGCGGTGCGTGATTCGGCCTCCTCGGGGGGGCGCGCGTCCGCGGGGGCGGTCGGCTCGGCGGAAATGGCACGCAAGGCCCGGCGCAGTCGGCGTAGGCGTTCGCCGAGCTCGGCTTCGGCGCCTCGGTCGGTCGGCCGGTAATACTCCCGGTCTTCGAGACCGTCGGGAGCGTATTGCTGGGCCACGATGCCACCCGGCTCGTCGTGGGGGTAGCGGTAGCCGACTCCGTGCCCGAGGCGCGCCGCCCCGGGGTAGTGCGCGTCGCGCAGGTGGGGCGGCACCGGTCCGGCGAGACCGGCGCGGACGTCGTCCACCGCAGCGCTCAACGCACGAGTGACCGCGTTGGACTTCGGCGCCAGAGCGAGCGCGATCACGGCGTGGGCGAGAGTGAGCCCAGCTTCGGGAAGGCCGATGAACGCGACCGCGTGGAAGGCGGCGACGGCGGTCTGCAGCGCGGTGGGGTCGGCGAGTCCGATGTCCTCGCTGGCGAGGATGACCAGCCGGCGGGCGATGAACCGGGGATCCTCCCCCGCTTCCAACATCCGCGCCAAGTAGTGGAGCGCGGCGTCCACGTCGCTGCCGCGCACGGATTTGATGAGCGCGCTGGCCACGTCGTAGTGCTGGTCGCCGTCCCGGTCGTAGCGGGGAAGAGCGCGGTCCGCGGCTCTCGCGACGTCCGCGACGTCGACCACCGCCGAGGGCGCCGAAGCGGCGGCCGCCTCCAGGTAGGTGAGGGCCCGGCGGGCGTCTCCGGCGGCGAGCCGCACCAGATGGTCTTCGGCCTCCGGGGCGAGGGTGACCCGGCCGTCCAGGCCGCGTGGGTCGGCGAGGGCGCGTCGCACAACGACCCGGATGTCGGCTTCGGTGAGCGGGCGCAGGGTGAGCAGCAACGAGCGGGAGAGCAGCGGGGAGATCACCGAGAAGGTGGGGTTCTCCGTGGTGGCACCGATGAAGGTGACGACGCCGTTCTCCACCGCCGGCAGCAGCGCGTCCTGTTGGGTCTTGGAGAAGCGGTGCACCTCGTCGACGAAGAGCACGGTGCGTCGTCCGGACTGGCGCTCGCGGGCCGCGGCGGCGATGACGTCGCGGAGGTCCTTCACCCCAGCGGTGACCGCGGACAGTTCCACGAAACGGCGACGGGGCCCGTGGCCGATGAGCGACGCCAACGTGGTCTTGCCGCTCCCCGGCGGCCCCCACAGCAGGAGCGACGGTCCGGTCGCGTCGGGGTCCTCGACGAGGCGGCGTAGCGGGGAGCCGGCGACCAGCAGGTGCTCCTGGCCGACCACCTCATCGAGCGTCGCCGGTCGCATGCGGACGGCGAGCGGGGCGTCGGGTGGTGGCGCAACGAGGGCGGGTTCGCGGGGCGCGCGAGAGGTCCGTGCGTGCAGCGTGCCGACGTCGAAGAGCGCGCCGCTTGCCTCCGAGCCGCTGCTCACGGCACCGACCCTACGCGCGCCGGACGCGGGCACGGCAAGGATGATCGGATGCCCTGTGCGGTTCACCGCCGCACGCACCGACGGCTCATCTCACGATGCGCGGCTGACCTCGCGACGGATCCACGTCGATGCCGGCTTCCCTGCGCTGCTCCGGAGTGATAGGCGTCGGGGCACCGGTGAGCGGGTCACTGCCGGACGCGGTCTTCGGGAACGCGATGACGTCCCGGATCGAATCCACTCCGGCGAGCAAGGCGGCGATGCGGTCCCAGCCGAAGGCGATACCGCCGTGCGGGGGCGGGCCGTACCGGAAGGCCTCCAGGAGGAAACCGAATTTCGACTCCGCTTCCGCGGCCGACAGGCCGATGACGTCGAAGACCCGCTGCTGCACCTCGGCCCGGTGGATACGAATCGACCCCCCGCCGATCTCGTTGCCGTTGGCCACGATGTCGTAGGCGCACGCGAGCGCCTCCCCGGGTTTCTCGGGGAAGATGTCCAGCCACTCCGGCTTCGGCGCGGTGAAGGGGTGATGCACCGGGGTCCACCCCCCTTGCCCGTCGGGTTCGAAGAGCGGCGGATCGACGATCCAGCACAGCGCCCACTCCGGCGCTCCCTTCGCCGGATCCGTGAGCCCGCAGCGTCGTCCTACCTCCAGGCGGACGGCGCCGAGGAGCTCTTGGGTCTCGCGGACCGGTCCGGCCGCGAGGAAGACCACATCGCCCGGATTGGCACCGACCGCGGCCGCCAGCCCGGCTCGTTCGTCGTCCGACAAATTCTTGGCGATCGGGCCGGCCAGCTCCCCCGCCTCACCGACCACGACGTACGCCAAGCCGCGGGCGCCGCGAGAGCGAGCGAAATCATTCCAGCCGTCCAACTCCGCGCGGCTCTGGCTGCCGCCGCCCGGCATCACCACGGCGCCAACGTATGGGGCCTGGAAAATTCGCAGCGGCGTATTCGAAAAGAATTCCGTCAAGTCGACGATCTCCTGCCCGAACCGGAGATCCGGCTTGTCGGATCCGAAGCGTCTCATCGCCTCGGCATACGGAATACGCGGCAACGGCAGCGGCAGCTCGACGCCGAGAATCTCCCGCCACAGCGCGCCGACCACGTCTTCGGCAAGCGAAATCACGTCGTTTTCTTCGACGAAGCTCATCTCGATGTCGAGTTGGGTGAATTCGGGTTGCCGGTCGGCGCGAAAGTCCTCGTCGCGAAAACACCGGGCGATCTGGTAGTACCGCTCCATTCCGGCGACCATCAGCAGTTGCTTGAACAATTGTGGTGATTGCGGAAGGGCGTACCAATGGCCCGGCTGCAACCGCGCAGGAACGAGAAAATCCCGCGCTCCCTCCGGCGTGGACCGCGTGAGGTAGGGGGTTTCGACCTCGACGAAGCGGTGGCGGGCCATGACTCCGCGTGCCACCTCGTTCATCCGCGACCGCAGCCGTAACGCCCGCGCGGGACCGGGACGCCGCAAGTCGAGGTACCGGTACTTGAGCCGGGTTTCCTCGTTCACCTCGACCGGACCGCTCACCGGGAAAGGCAGCGGCGCGCATTCCGAGAGAACGTCGATCCGCTCGGCGACCACCTCGACGTCCCCGGTAGGCAGGTCGGGGTTCTCGTTGCCGGCAGGTCGCAGCCGCACCTCCCCCCTCACCGCGAGGCAGAATTCGGCCCGCACCCGGGAGGCGACCTCCAGCGCCCCACCTTCGCGGGCGACGACCTGGACGATCCCCGAGGCGTCGCGCAGATCCAGGAAAACCACGCCGCCCAGGTCGCGACGGCGATCCACCCAGCCGGCGAGCACGACCCGCGTCCCGGCGTCGGCCCGGCGCAACGACCCTGCCTCATGTGTCCGGATCACGTGGTGCTCCCTCGATCGTCGCTCTCACCCCTGCCGTCCAAGCGGCCCACCAGGGACGGCCACCGGTCGTGCTCCGGCGGCTCCCATACCGCCGCGTCGGCGGGAATTTGCTCACCGGAACGAATGTCCTTGACCGTATCGGGCTCCCCCGGAAACCAGACGAAGGGGATTCCCCGGCGATCGGCGTAGCGAATTTGTTTCCCGTATTTCTCCGCCCGCGGCGCCACCTCGACCGGAATTCCCCGAGCCCGCAAGCGCTCCGCGACGGCCGCCGACCGTGCGCGCTGCTCCTCGCTAGGGACGGCGACCAAGACGCACGTCGGTACCGCCCGGCTCGCCGTCACCGCCCCGAAAAGCCGCACCAGCAATCGGCTCACTCCGATCGACATCCCCACCCCGGGATACCGGGATTTTCCGTCGCCGGCCAACGAATCGTACCGTCCCCCCGAGCTCACGGAACCGAGGTCTTCGTGCCCGGTAAGCACGGTCTCGTACACCGTGCCGGTGTAGTAATCCAGGCCGCGGGCGATGCTCAAATCCGCTTCCACCAGCCCGGGGCGCACGGCGTTCACCCCATCGACGACGCGGAGCAGCTCCTCTAGTCCGCGGTCCACCTCGGCACCGCGAAACCCGAGCTGGTGGAGCCGTTCGTCGACTCCGGCACCGCGAATTTCCCCCAGCCGCAAGCAGAGGCGGGCGGCCGTCGGCTCCAACCGAGCTTCTTCGACTAGCGCCCGCTCCACCGCGTCGGGACCGATTTTCGCCAATTTGTCGACGATCCGCAGCACCACGACCGGATCCGTGGCGCCGAGCTGCCGGTAGCAGGCCTCGGCCAACAGCCGATTGTTCACCAGGATCCGCACCTGCGGGATCGGCAGGGCGCCCAACGCCTCACCGATCACCAGCGGAATCTCGACCTCGTACTGCGCGGCCAATGCGTCGCGGTCGACGACATCGACGTCGGCCTGCAGGAATTCACGGAAGCGCCCCTCCTGGGGTCGCTCTCCCCGCCACACCTTCTGAATTTGATACCGCCGAAATGGAAAATCGAGCCGCCCGGCGTTTTCCCCCACGTAGCGGGCGAAAGGCACGGTGAGGTCGTAGTGCAGGCCCAAGCCGGCGTCGTCGTCCGAACCGGCCCGCAGCCTCCGCAGCAGGTAAACCTCTTTGTCGATCTCACCGCCGCGGCTGAGCTGCTCGATCGGCTCCACCGCACGGGTCTCGATCGGGGTGAACCCGTGCAGCTCGAAGACCCGGCGAATGCGCTCCACGACGAGTTGCTCGGCGATCCGCTCTCTCGGCAGCCATTCCGGGTACCCCGACAGGGAGGTGACCGGTCCGCTCATCGCCGTCCCCTCCACGCCGCAGGCACTCCCGCCGCGAGCGCTTCCCGAAGGAACGGATTGGTGGCCCGCTCGTGCCCAAGGGTGGTGAGGGGCCCGTGTCCGGGACAGACCACCGTCTCGTCCGGCAGATCGGAGGCCGTCGCGACCCGAGCCAGGCTGGCCCGCATCGCCTCCGGGTCGCCGCCCGGTAGATCGGTCCGCCCGACCGAGCCGGCGAAAAGCAGATCACCGCTGAACATCAGCGGTCCCTCGACCTGCCGTCGGTCGGCCCCCAATTCCAGGCGCGTCGAACCAGCGACGGTCTGCACGACCACTGAACCCTCGGTGTGACCGGGCGTGTGCCGGACCCGCAGCCGCAAACCGGCGAGCTCCAACTCGGCGTCGTCCGCCAGCGGGCGGACGTCGTCCGGCTCCTGCAGCCGCACGCCGAGGAGACCGAGAGCGGCGAGGACGTCCGGGGGGAAGGTGGCGGCCGGATCGGCCAGCCGGTAGCGGTCCGCCGGATGCAGATACGCCGGGACGTCGTAACCCGAGCAGAGCGGATACACGGTCCAGGTGTGGTCCAGGTGGCCGTGGGTCAGGACGACCCCCACGGGCCGCAGACGGTGGGCGGTGACGATTTCCGCGACCGCAGCGGCGGCGTCCTGCCCCGGATCGATGACGAGACAAGGACGCCCGTCCGCCTCCGCGACCACGTAGCAGTTGGTGGCGAAGACGCCGGCGGGAAATCCGACGACGAGCACGATCACCTCGTATTCGCAGCAAACCGGAGAAATCCTGCCGGAGGCGCGTTGCGGCGGCACCAGCCGTTTGCTGAAGACTCCCTGAGGAATCGCCGCGCCCCCTGCACGCAGCCTACCGACGACCCCTAGACTGTCGCCGCCTGCATCGTGCCGCGCCACGGGCCGGCCGCTACGAACGGGCATTGGGCGGCGCGGACCTTTCGCGGGGGAAGGCGATCCGGCGCGGCAGGCGCCCACATCAGGCAGGGTCGGTAGCACGCGTACCCGGAGGAGGTCCGGTGACGAGCAAGGAACGCAGACGAGAGGCGGCCCGTCGACGCTACGAACGCCGCCAAGCCGCCCGCGCCGCGGCCCGTGCCCGCCGTAAGCGCATCCTGACCATCGGCTCGGCGGCTGCGGCCGTCGTGGTCGTCATCGGGGTCGTCCTCGCCGTCGTCCTCACCGGCTCGGGGAACAAGAAATCGGCCGCGCTCGCCTCCGCCTCGCCGTCCGCGTCGTCGTCCGTATCCTCCCCGCCGCCTCCACCGACCCACGCTCCCGGCTGCACCTTCAACCCGGCCACCCAGACCCCGTCGGCGTCGGCGTCGCCCACACCCTCGCCGACCTGGACGCTCCCCGCAGGGGCCGATCCCGCCCTGCGCACCGAACCGTCCATTACCATCCCCGCCGGCCCGGTCCCGATCACCGTGCAGACCAAGGACCTCATCGTGGGCAAGGGTGAAACCGTCCAACCGAACGACACGGTGACCGTCAACTACGTCGGCCTCAATTACGTCGACTGCACGGTTTTCGATTCCTCATGGGAGAAAGGCGCACCGGCTACCTTCTCGCTGAGCGGCCTCATCGCCGGATTCAAGCAGGGCATGGAGGGGATGAAGGTCGGCGGACGCCGCGAAATCATCGTTCCGCCGAGCCTCGGCTACGGCTCCACCGGCGCCGGCAAGATCAAGCCGAATGAGGAGCTGGTTTTCGTCGTCGATTTGCTCGGCGTCACGCACGGGAGCCCGTCGCCGAGCCCGACGCCTTAGCCTGTGCGGCCTCCAGCGCTGCCGGACGAACGGTGTCTCCAGTGACTCGGTAGGCGTCGTAGACGCCGTCGACGGCCCGCACCGCGCGGAGCACATGGCCGAGGTGGGTAGGGTCGCCCATCTCGAACGTGAACCGGTTGATGGCGACCCGGTCGCGCGTGGTGGTCACGGACGCCGCCAGGATGTTCACGTGCTGATCGGAGAGCACCTGGGTCAGGTCGGCCAACAATCGGCTGCGGTCGAGGGCCTCCACCTGAATGACGACGAGGAAGACGGACCCCGCCCGCGGTGACCATTCGACGTCCACCGCCCTGCCGGGCTCGTTCGCCAGCATCGTCACCAAATTCACGCAATCACTGCGGTGCACCGACACCCCGTTGCCGCGAGTGACGAAGCCGCGAATCGCATCCCCGGGCACGGGAGTGCAACATCGAGCAAGTTTCACCCACACATCGCCCGCTCCCTTGACCACCACGCCCGGATCGCCGACCGGCCGAGCGCGGCGGACCCGCTGACGGGTCGGGGTGACGGCCTCCGCGATGTCCTCGACGGCTCCTTCCGCGCCACCCCGCGCCTGGAGCAGCCGTTGGACGACGGTCTGCGCCGTCACGTGCCCTTCACCGACCGCCGCGTACAGCGCGGAAACGTCGGTGTAGTGCATGTCGCGCGCCAGCGTGGCGAGCGCGTCGTCGGAGAGCAGGCGCTGCAGCGGAAGGTTCTGCCGACGCATCACCCGAGCGATCGCCTGTTTGCCGTTCTCTATCGCGTCTTCACGGCGTTCCTTGGCGAACCACTGGCGAATCTTGGTGCGGGCGCGGGCGCTCTTGACGAAGGTGAGCCAGTCCCGACTCGGCCCGGCGCCGGGCGCTTTCGAGGTGAAAATCTCGACGACGTCACCGTTGTCGAGGGCGCTGTCCAGCGGGACGAGCCGTCCGTTGACCCGCGCACCGATGCAGCGGTGCCCGACTTCGGTGTGCACGGCGTACGCGAAATCGACCGGTGTCGCTCCTTGCGGTAGGGCGAGCACATCACCCTTGGGAGTGAAGACGTAGACCTCGTTGCCTTGAATGTCGAACCGCAGGGATTCGAGGAATTCGCCGGGATCGGCGGCTTCTTTCTGCCAGTCCAGGAGTTGGCGCAGCCAGGCCATGTCGTTTCCGGAACCTTTGCCGCCCGATCCGGTCGCTTCCTCCTTGTACTTCCAGTGGGCGGCGATGCCGTACTCGGCCCTCCGGTGCATCGCGTGCGTGCGAATCTGCACCTCCACCGGCTTGCCTTCCGGTCCGATGACCGTGGTGTGCAACGACTGGTACAGGTTGAACTTGGGCATCGCGATGAAGTCCTTGAACCGGCCGGGAACCGGGTTCCACGTAGCGTGGATGATGCCGAGCGCGGCATAACAATCGCGCACCGTATCGACGAGGACGCGGACCCCCACCAGGTCATAGATATCCGCGAAATCACGGCCCCGTACGATCATTTTTTGATAGATGGAGTAGTAGTGTTTCGGACGCCCCGTGACGATCGCTTTGATTTTCGCGGCACGTAATTGGGCGCTCACCTGCTCGATGATGTTCGCGAGGTAGGTGTCCCGACTCGGCGCGCGTTCCGCGACGAGTCGGGCGATTTCCTCGTACCGTTTGGGAAAAAGCGTGGCGAAGGAAAGGTCTTCCAATTCCCATTTCAGGGTGTTCATGCCGAGCCGATGGGCGAGCGGAGCATAGATTTCCAGCGTCTCGCGCGCCTTGCGTTCCTGCTTCTCCGGCGGCAGATACCGCAGGGTGCGCATGTTGTGCAATCGGTCGGCGAGTTTCAAGACGAGCACCCGCGGGTCCCGGGCCATCGCGACGACCATTTTCCGCACGGTTTCGACGGTGGCCGCATCGCCGTACTTGACCCGGTCCAGTTTCGTCACACCGTCGACCAGCGAGGCTACTTCGTCTCCGAAATCACGGCGGAGCTGGTCGAGGGTGTAGGTGGTGTCCTCCACCGTGTCGTGCAACAACGCCGCCACGATGGTCGGTGGGGTCATCCCGAGCTCGGCGAGGATCGTGGCCACCGCCAGCGGATGGGTGATGTAGGGGTCGCCGCTCTTGCGGAGCTGGCCGCGGTGGTAGAACTCGGCGACCTCGTACGCCCGCTGCACGTCGCGGACGTCGGCCTTCGGGTGGTTGGCGCGGATCGTGCGGATGAGCGGTTCCAGCACCCCGTTGTCGCTTCCGCGCTGAGCGGCAAGTCGGGCCAATCGGCTGCGGACCCGTCGGGTGGCCGAGGACGGGTTCGGCGACTCGGCTCCGTCGCTCGACGACGCAGGTGCGCTGCGGTCGTCCCCCAGCGAGTTCACCGGCGCTGCGGGAGGCAGCCCGGGCTCAGCGGAGCCCGCCGGGACGACGTCGACCAGGGCGCCCGCGGCGCCGTCCGGACCGAATTCCTGCTCCACCGTCGATTGCTCCTCACGCGCCGTGACGACCAGTCTATCGGCGGAGCGGATCGAAACGAGATCGACGAACGGACGGCGGCCGAGACGCGGCGAACGGCAGGAAGCGGCAGCGACGTCGGGTCGCGGCAGCCCTCAGAGGCGGAGCAGGGTGTGCATCATCTGCTCGGGCAGCCGAGCACGGCCCCCCAACGCGGAGAGCTCGATCAGGAAGGAAAGCCCGATCGGGTCGGCGTTCGCCTGCCGGATGAGATCCAGGGCCGCAGCGGCGGTCCCTCCGGTGGCCAGCACGTCGTCCACGACGAGAACCCGGTCGCCGGGGCGAAACGCATCCACGTGCACCTCGATGGTGGCGCTTCCGTACTCCAAGGCGTACGAGGCGTGCAGCGTCTGATAGGGCAGTTTGCCCTTCTTGCGCATCGGGACGAAGCCGGCGCGCAGGTGGTAGGCGACGGGTGCAGCAAGGATGAAACCGCGCGCTTCGATTCCGACGACCTTGTCGACGCCTCCAGAACGCCACGGTTGGACGAGTGCATCCACCACTGCGGCGAAGGCCGTGGGATCGGCGAGGAGGGGGGTGATATCCCGGAAGAGGACACCCGGGGTGGGATAGTCCGGGATGTCACGGACGTGGCGCGCGACCAGCTCTGCGATATCGGCTGCAGGCGACGTCATCGCCGTCGTCCGTTCACCGACGCCGCTTCTTGCCGGACGGACGGCCCGAACGCCGCCGACTCGATGCCGGTTGACGCCGCTGCACGCCCGCCGACGACATGCCCGCCGTGGCAGGACTATCGCCTGCGCTTTCCGCTGCGCCCGGGGCGGGAGCAGCGGCCGCCGCGGCGTTCTCCGCGCTCCCAGCCGGTGCGGACGACGCGACGGCGCCCGCCACGGCCGGGACGGTGGCCGGAATGCGACCGCCGTACCGGGTGGCGACCCGTTTGGCGAGGGCCTGGAATTGCGGTTCCCGTTCCTTGAGCAGCGCCACGATCGGCGTCGCGACGAAAATCGACGAATACGTGCCGGTGGCCAAACCGATGAAGAGGGCGAGCGCGAGGTCTTTCAAGGAGCCGGCGCCGAGCAGCCCGGCGCCGACGAACAGCAGCGACGCGACCGGCAACAAAGCGATCACCGAGGTGTTGATGGACCGGGCCAACGTCTGGTTGACCGCGAGGTTCGCCGCTTGGCTGTAGGTCATACGGCTTCCCCCCACGATGTCGCGGGTGTTCTCACGCACCTTGTCGAACACCACGACCGTGTCGTACAGCGAATACCCGAGGATCGTGAGCAGACCGATGACGGTCGCCGGGGTGACGTCGAACCCGACCAGGGCGTAAATACCGACCGTGATGACCAAGTCGTGGAGCAAAGCGATCATGGCGCTGATCGCCATCTTCCACTCATATCGCAGCGAGAGATAGATGACGACCGCGATGAGGAAGACGATGAGGCTCTGTACCGCCTTGTTGGTGATTTGCTTCCCCCAGCTCGCCCCGACCGTGGTGGTGGAGACCTGATTGGCGCTCACCCCAAGCTTGCCGGTGATGGCCTGCACCACCGCGTCGGCGTGGGCTTTGTCGAGCGGTTTTGTCTCGACCTGGAAGGTCGGCTCCCCGACTCCGACCCGACTCAGGTGTTGGACGACGGGGTCGCTGACACCCGCCCCAGCGACGACGTCACGCACTTGGGAGGTGGAATAACCCTTGTCCGGGAAGCTGAACTGCGTTCCGCCTTTGAATTCCAGACCGAGGTGGAGCCCCCGCACCCCGAGACCGATTAGTCCGACGATGATAACGATCCCGGAGATGGTGAACCAGCGGCGCCATCTCCCGACGAAGTCGAAGGAGACCTGGCCGGTGTACAGCCCGTGGCCCAGGGCTCCGAGTTTGCTCATCGACGCGTCCTTTCGTTCGCCGTCCGCTCAGACCCGCCTCACCGGCACCACACGCTGGGCCGCCGACGCCGTCCCCGGCAGCCGACTCACCCCGAGGTGCCCCGGATCCAAACCGGAGAGCCGGTGCCCGTTCCCGAAGAACGCCGTCCGCGCGAGCAAGGTGATGAGCGGCTTGGTGAAGGCAAAGACGATGAACAAGTCGACGATCGTCGAAAGCCCGAGGGTGAAGGCGAAACCGCGCACGTCACCGACCGCCAGCCAGTACAAGATGATGGCCGCCAGCAACGACACCAGGTCCGCCGAGACGATGGTGCGCCGCGCCCGCACCCAGCCTTTCTCCACCGCGCTGCGCAGCGTGTTGCCTTCGCGGATTTCATCACGCAGCCGCTCGAAGAAGACGACGAAGGAGTCCGCGGTCACGCCCACCGCGACGATGAGACCCGCGATTCCGGCGAGGGTCAAGGTGTACCCGATGCCCTGGCCGAGCAGGACGAGCAGCGGATATTGGATGGCCGCCGACAGCGCAAGACTGGCCACCGTGACCACCGCCAAACCGCGGTAGTAGAACACCGAATACAGCAGCACGAGGATCAGTCCGATGATGCCGGCGAGTAATCCGGCGTGGAGTTCGGCGTTGCCGAGGGTCGCCGAGACGGTTTCGGCGGTCTGCTGCTCGAAGCGCAGCGGGAGAGCGCCGTATTTCAAGATATTCGCGAGGTCGTTGGCGGTTTTGTGGGTGAAATTACCGCTGATCTGCGTCTTGCCGTTGGGAATCGCCTCGGCGATGTACTCCGCGGACATGACCAGCCCGTCGAGCACGATCGCGGTGTCCTTGTTGACATTGGCCGCGGTGAATTTCGCCCAGCGGCTGGTAGCCCCGCTCTTGAAGGTGAGCTGGACGGTCCACTGCGTCCCGGTCTGCTGGTCGAGCTGAGCCGAAGCGCTCGCGATTTCCTTACCCTCGACGATCGTCGGGTAGAGCAGGAACCGGTACCACCCGCCGTCCACGTTGCCGCAGGTCACCAGGAATTTCGCGGGATCGTCGAACACCCCACCGCGCTGGTTCTCCGGTTTGGTGCAATCCAAGGCTTTGTACGCAGCGAGTTCCGCCGCGGTCGGGGCGAGTTCCGGATTCGGGGCCGCGTACCACCCGGGGTTCGCGGCACTACTCGGCGTCGGGGTGGGAGATGCCGCGCTCGGAGATGGGCTCGGCGAGGCTTGCGGGGAACCCGAGGCACCGGAAACCACCGCAGGCGTGGGGCTGGCCGCCTGGCGGACGAATCCGGCCAGTTCGATCTGCGGGGTAGCCTCCCCGAGACCGGCGGTGCTCGCGGAAGGACTCGGGGTGGGGCTGGACGTCGGCGTGGGCGAGGCGGGAGCAGACGGAGAGGGAGCGGGGCTGGGAGTGGGGGTCGGTGTGGGGAGCGCCGAGGAGTCCTGAACGGTCGCGCCGGTCATCGCGGGGTCGTTGGATTCGTAGACCTGACGAATGCTGAGCAGCGCCGTCTCCCCGATCTTTTCGAGGACGCCCTGCTTGTCCTTGCCCGGAACCGCGACGACGATGTTGTTGCCTTCGGTGTGGACGTCGGCGTTGGCGACGCCGAATCCGTTGACCCGGTTCCGCATGATGTTGACGGCGGTGTTCAGTTCGCTCTGGGTCACCTTCTGGCCCGGTCCGGGTTTCGCCGCCAGCGTGACCATTGTCCCGCCCTCGAGATCGAGTCCGAGCTGCGGACCGAAATGCCCGGTCGCCGCCATACCGCCGTACAAAGCGGCCAACACTACGGCGACCGTGAGCAGCCCCCGACTCGGTTTGGACCTCTTGGCGGGTGGCACCGTCGTCCCTTTCCGTGGTCGTGTTCTTCAAGCGTGCGCGGCGCGTCTGCCGTCGGGCAGCCGACCTCCCCCAGGCGCGATCTCCGCCCCGCAGTATGGCGGACGGCGGCACGATCGGCGAGACCGGCCCCCTAGCGGCCGCTCACCGTCTGCTGCGGCGCACTCGCGTCGGGGCTGCCGACGTCGTCCGACGCGTCGGATCGCGCCTCGGGCGATTGGTCGAACGACTCGCCTGCGGCCGCAGGTTCCGTGTCGACGGTACGCATCACCGCGGCTCGCATCAGGCGCACCACGACGCCGTCGGCGATTTCCAGTTCGAGGGAGTCATCGTCCAAGCTCACGATCGTGCCGTAGAAGCCGGACGTCGTGACGACGCGGGTCCCCGGCTCCAAGGAGCGCTGCAACGCGAGGGCCTGCTTTCGCCTGCGATTCTGCGGGACGATCAGTAGGAAGTAGAAGATCGCGACGATGATGATGAGGAAAAGGATCTGCTGTGGCACGGGGGTTCCTTCCGGCGGGACGACCGCCTACACGTTCGAACGAGCAGGTGCCGATGGCACTCATCGGCCGAGTCTAAGCGGTTCGACGCAGAGTTTTGAGCGGCGCGGCCCTTGCGGGCGCCACGGTAACCAGTTCGACATGGTCGGGAAGCGTCGTACGGGCCGGTCAGGAAACGTCGTCCGGCGCCAACTCCAAGGAGAGCTGCGGGAGTGAGGCGCCAAGAGCCTCCGGCGGTGGGGTGAGCCCCAGGTGTCGCCACGCTGCTGCGGTGGCGAGCCGGCCGCGCGGGGTGCGGATGAGGAACCCGGCTCTAAACAGGAAGGGTTCGGCGACTTCCTCCACGGTTTCCGGTTCCTCCCCCACCGCCACCGCGACCGTGCCCAGCCCCACGGGCCCGCCGCCGAAGCGGCGCACGAGCGCGTCGAGCACCGCCCGGTCGAGGCGGTCCAGCCCGTACTCGTCGACCTCGTAGACGGCGAGGGCGGCGGCGGCCACCTCCCGTGTGATCACACCGTCGGCGCGGACCTCCGCGAAATCCCGCACGCGGCGCAGCAGCCGGTTGGCGATCCTGGGCGTGCCGCGCGACCTGCTGGCGATCTCGGAA
Source organism: Acidothermus sp. (assembly GCA_023512015.1). Taxonomy (GTDB): domain Bacteria; phylum Actinomycetota; class Actinomycetes; order Acidothermales; family Acidothermaceae; genus Acidothermus. Next base: position 17,951 of record JAIMAI010000002.1, read on the forward strand.
GCTCCTTCCGGGGTGAGCTGCACTCCAAGCAGCCTCGCCGAGCGGTGCAGGATGTGCTCCAGGTCGCTTGGGGTGTAGAAGTCGAGGTGGCCCACGAACCCGAAGCGGTCGCGAAGCGGGCCCGGCAGCAGCCCGGCCCTGGTGGTCGCTCCGATCAGGGTGAACGGCGCGAGATCGAGGGGGATCACCGAGGCTCCGGGGCCTTTGCCGACCACGACGTCGACCCGGAAGTCTTCCATCGCCAGGTACAGCATCTCCTCGGCCGGCCGGGCCATTCGGTGTATTTCGTCGACGAAGAGCACTTCCCCTTCGGTGAGCTGGGTGAGGACGGCGGCAAGATCCCCGGCGTGCTGGATCGCCGGCCCGCTTGTGATCCGAAGCGGTACACCCAACTCCGCGGCGACGATCATCGCGAGGGTGGTCTTGCCGAGCCCCGGCGGGCCGGACAGCAGGATGTGGTCGGCGGGCCGCCCGCGTCGCTTCGCACCGTCGAGGATGAGGGAGAGCTGGTCGCGGAGTCGGGTTTGGCCGACGAAATCGGCGAGCCTGCGGGGGCGAAGCGCCGCCTCAACAACCTGATCGTCGGCTGCGGCGTGGGCGTCGAGGAGGAGTCGAGCAGGTGTCGGTGTGTCCCGGTCTTCGAATCCGCTTGTCATGGCCGCCTCAAGAAAGCGAGGGCGCGGCGAAGGAGGTCCGCGGTATCCGCGGCGCCCGCTTCTGCGATCTCCGCAGCGAGCGCTGAGGTCGCCTCATCGGCTTGGCGTGCGGTGTAGCCGAGGTTGAGCAGACCGGCGTGGACCACTTCCCGCCACCCCGCGCCGACACCGCCGCCGTCCGCGGCAGACGGTGCTGTCAGGCGATCCTTCAGCTCCAAGATGATCTTCTGGGCGGTTTTGCGGCCGATCCCGGGGACGAGGGCGAGAGCGGCGACGTCCTCTTTGGCGACCGCAGCGCGCAGCGCCTCCGGCGAATGCACGCCGAGCATGGCAAGCGCAAGCCGCGGCCCGACTCCGCTGGCGGTCTGCAGGAGTTCGAAGACCACCCGTTCGTCGTCGTCCGCGAAACCATACAGGGTGAGCGAATCCTCCCGGACCACCAGCGAGGTCGCCAGCCGCACGACCTCCCCGACCCGGGCTTTGGCGATGGTCGCCGGAGTGGCGAGCAGCTGCACGCCGAAACCCCCCACCTCGACCACGACCGCTTCGGGGGAGACGGCCGCGACTCGACCGCGCACAAAAGAGATCACGACCATCCTCCGACCGCGAGCCGATCAAGGGCCGCTCCGCGCCACAGCTGGCAGATCGCCAGCGCGAGGGCGTCTGTGGCATCCGGGGGGGCCACCAACCCCGGGGTGCAAAGAAGTCTTCGGACCATGAACGCGACTTGCGATTTGTCGGCCCGCCCGTGGCCGGTGACCGCGGCCTTCACTTCGCTCGGGGTATGGACGGCGACGGGAATCCCCCGCCTACTCGCCGCAGCGATCGCCATCGCGGCGGCCTGAGCGGTTCCCATGACCGTACGCACGTTGTGCTGGCTGAAGACCCGCTCCACCGCGAGCACGTCGGGGCGGCTCCGCGCAATCCAGTCCGCGACCGCCGTCTCGACGGTAAGCAGCCGCTCCCCAAGCGGCAGGTCGGACGGCGTGCGCACGACGTCCACCCCCACCAGCCGCGCCACGCCCGGCCGCCCCTCGACGACCCCGATGCCGCAGCGGGTCAGACCCGGATCGATCCCGATCACCCGGCGCGTCGAACGCATGTTCGGAAGCTTAGTGGGCGCCGCTTGCGGCTCCGGCTCGCCACGCCGTACGCCGCCGGGCAGTTCAGACCTCAGCGAGAACGGAGTCGGAGATGTCGAAGTTGGCCCACACCGCTTGGACGTCGTCGCAATCTTCCAACGCTTCGATGAGCCGGAGAACCTTGCGGGCGGTGTCGTCGTCCAACGGCACGTTCACCGTCGGCTGCCACGCGACTTCGGCGGATTCCGGCTCGATCCCCGCGGCGCTGAGCGCCGCCCGCACGGCACCGAGGTCGGACGGCTCGCTCACGATCTCGAAGGACTCGCCGAGGTCGTTCACCTCTTCCGCCCCGGCGTCGAGGACAGCCGCCAAGACGTCGTCTTCGCTGCGACCATCCTTCGGCACGATCACGATGCCCTTACGGTTGAACAGATACGCCACCGAGCCGGGGTCGGCCATGCTCCCCCCGTTACGGGTCATGGTGGTCCGTACCTCGGACGCCGCCCGGTTGCGGTTGTCGGTCAGACACTCGATCAGCAGCGCCACCCCACCGGGGCCGTACCCCTCATAGGTGATCGGCTCCCAGTCGGTGCCACCCGCTTCGAGGCCGGCACCGCGGCGGATCGCCCGTTCGATGTTGTCGTTGGGAACCGACTGGCTCCGAGCTTTCGCGATCGCGTCCGCGAGCGTGGGGTTACCGGCCGGGTCCGCGCCGCCGACCCGAGCGGCGACCTCGATGTTTTTGATCAACTTGGCGAAGAGCTTGCCACGGCGGGCGTCGATCACCGCTTTCTTGTGTTTCGTGGTGGCCCACTTCGAGTGACCGCTCATCGTCGTCCCTTCGTTCCGTTGCTGGGCCCGCAAGTCGGGCAGCGTCCAACCCGCTAGCGAGAGGCCGCGACCTGCCCGATCACCGTGGAGACGAACGCAGCGTGCAACCGGCGATCCGCGGTGATCTCAGGGTGGAAGGCCGTGGCGAGAATCGCCCCCTGCCGGACGGCGACGATCCTACCGGCGTACCGGCCGTCGGGGATGCGCGCGAGGACCTCCACCTGCGGGCCGACCTCCTCCACCCACGGCGCCCGGATGAAGACGGCGCGCAACGGGCCGCCGTCCAGCCCAGCAACCGGAAGATCGGCCTCGAAGGAGTCGACCTGACGGCCGAAGGCGTTGCGGCGGACGGTGATATCCAGACCTCCGAGGGTGGTCTGACCGGGAGCGGCGTCGGCGACTTGATCGGCGAGCAGGATGAGGCCGGCGCACGAACCGAAGACCGGCATCCCCGCGGCGATCCGCCGGCGCAGCGGTTCCCACAATTCGAACGCCCGGGCCAACTTTTCGATCGTCGTCGACTCCCCGCCAGGAAGCACGAGCGCTTCGACTGCGGCGAGCTCGGCGGGACGGCGTACCGGGACCGGCTCCGCTCCGACGTCCGCCAGCGCAGCCAGGTGCTCCCGCACATCCCCCTGCAGGGCGAGGACGCCGACGCGGACCGCCGCTTCCGGACGTACCACCGCGGAGCTCATGGATGGGTCGAGATCACCAGCCACGGACGGCGAGCCGCCGATCGGCCGGAAGGCTGTCGGCGCTGATGCCGACCATCGGCTCCCCCAGCCCGCGGGAAACCTTCGCGATCACATCGGGGTCGTCGTAGAAGGTCGTAGCCTTGACGATCGCGGCGGCGCGTTTGGCCGGATCGCCGGACTTGAAGATGCCGGAGCCGACGAACACCCCATCCGCGCCGAGCTGCATCATCAACGCCGCGTCGGCGGGGGTGGCGATTCCGCCGGCGGTGAACAAGACGACGGGCAGCTTGCCGGTCTGCGCCACTTCGCGGACCAGTTCGTAGGGTGCCTGTAGCTCCTTCGCAGCCGAGTACAACTCGTCCTCGGGCAGCGTGGTGAGCCGACGGATCTCGTCGCGGATCGCCCGCATGTGGGTGACTGCGTTGGACACGTCGCCGGTGCCGGCCTCCCCCTTCGAGCGGATCATCGCGGCGCCTTCGGTGATCCGTCGAAGTGCCTCGCCGAGATTGGTGGCGCCGCACACGAACGGCACGGTGAACTGCCACTTGTCGATGTGGTGGGTGTAATCCGCGGGAGTGAGCACTTCGGATTCGTCGATGTAGTCGACCCCGAGGGCTTGCAGGACCTGGGCTTCGACGAAGTGCCCGATCCGCGCCTTGGCCATCACCGGAATCGAGACCGCGTTCATGATCTGCTCGATGAGTTCGGGGTCGCTCATCCGAGCGACACCCCCTTGCGCCCGAATGTCGGCGGGCACCCGCTCCAGGGCCATGACGGCCACCGCTCCGGCATCCTCTGCGATCTTCGCTTGCTCGGGGGTGACCACATCCATGATCACCCCACCTTTGAGCATCTCGGCCATGCCGCGCTTGACCCGCACCGTGCCGACGGCCGGCTGCTCACCCGAATTCGGCTGGGAATTCTCGGACACCGTGGTTCTCCTCCGTCGTCCCACGTCGGAGAGGAAGAAACAAGAGCTCTTTCGTCGACGTGGCTGCCTGTGGTCAGTCTAAGCCGGCCGGGACGTCGGCCAGTCCTCGTGCGGCCCGCTGCGGATGAGGGCCAGCCGGGCCAGTGCGGCCGGCGGATCGTCGTCCATCTCGAAAGACGTTGGTTCCGCAAACCGGTGGGCCAGCCGCAGCCAGCGGACCAACCGGTGCCGGCGTACCGCGAGGGTGGCCCGCACCGCGTCGTTGTGGAAACGGCGGGCGAGCGGAATCTTGGTGGTGACGGCCTCGAGCTCCTCGACGAGGGAGCGGGCCGACGGATCAGCGATCAGCAACGCGACGAGGTCGCCGTCCTCGTCGTCGAACGCCGCCCGCAGGGCCACCGACAACGCGCTCTCCTCCGCTTCCCGATCAGTCCCCGCGGCGGTCCGGGCGCGGTGGGCGGCGGTGGCGAGCAACAGGCTGGTGGCCGGGTCGAGCAGCCCGGACGCCGCGAGTTCGAGGACTACCGCCGAGCGGCGGAGCAAATGGGAGTCGAGGATCGCCCGAGCCGCTTCGACCCGGGCATGGAGGCGCTCCAACCGTCCGATGGTCGCCACCAGGTAGGTGAGGACGACGATCGCCGCGACGATGGCCCAGAACCACCAGGGCACGGCTCATCCCTCCGCGAGCGGGGAGAGGTCGAGAGCGACGGTTTCGTAGACCCGGACGACGGCCCGAGCGACCACCGGCCAGTCGTAGGAGCGCACCCGCTCCCGCCCGGCGGCAGCGAGCTGAACCCGCTGCGCTTCGTCGTCGAGCAATTCGAGGAGGACGCGCGCGAGACGTTCGGAATCACCGGGAGGAAAGAGGCGCCCCGCCCGGCCGCCGTCGAGCACGGTCCGGAAAGCGTCGAGATCGCTCGCGACCACCGGGGTCCCCGCCGCCATGGCCTCCAGGAGGACGACCCCGAAACTCTCCCCACCGGTGTTGGGTGCGACGTAGACGTCGACGGAGTGCAGCATCCGCACCTTGTCTTGTTCGCTCACCCGCCCGAGGAAGGTGATCCGATCGCGGATGTCGGAGTCGAGAGATCGGCGTACCTGGTCGACGTCTCCCGGGCCGGCGATCAGCAGTCGGGTGGTGGGGCGGTGCTCTGCCACGCGGTGGAAGGCCTCGAGCAGCACGGCCAGGCCTTTGCGCGGCTCGTCCAGCCGGCCGAGGAAGCCTATGGCCCCGCCGTCCCCAGGCCACCCGGGGAGCGGCTCGGCGTCGGCGAAACGGCCGACGTGAACGCCGTTGGGGATCAAAACGGCGTCACCGCCGAGGTGCTCTACCAGCGTGCGCCGGGCCGCTTCGGAGACCGCGACCCGACCGTGGATCTTCTCGAGTGCGGTCTGCAGGATCGGGTACGCCGCGACCATTGCCCGCGAGCGGCTGATGGAGGTGTGGAAGGTGCCGACGAGCGGGTCGTCGGCGGCCCAACACGCGAGCAGGCCGAGGCTCGGCGCCGCGGGCTCGTGCACGTGGACGACGTCGAAGCCGCCCTCCCGCAGCCATCTTCGGACCCGGCCGGCGGACAGCACGCCGAAACACAGCCGCGCCACCGAGCCGTTGTAGGGCACCGGAACGGCGCGGCCGGCCGAGACCGCGTACTCCGGTAGGGCGTCCTCGTCGTCTGCAGGTGTGATCACTGAGACGTCGTGGCCGAAGGACTGCAAGGTCTCGGCGAGATCACGGATGTGCCCTTGGACCCCACCGGGAACGTCCCAGGTGTAAGGGCAGACCAGACCGACCCGCACGCCGCTACCCCTTGGCGCGCCGGTCCGCCGTCCACAGCGGCTGCATCATGTGCCAGTCCTCCGGGTGGGCGGAGATCGCTGCGGCGAACGCGTCGGCCAGCCGCTGGGTCAAGGCGGCGATCCGTTCGCTGCGGTCGGCGTCGGTGAGGTCGGGGGGGACGGCGAGTGGCGGGTGGACCCGAGCGCCCCACCCGTCGCGGTCGGATCCGCGGTCCCTCCAGGTGAACCACAGCTCGACGGGAAGCAGGGCAGCGCCCGTGGCACATGCCAGCGCGGCCGGCCCGGCGGGCAGGGTCGTCGGCTCACCGAAGAACACCACCGGGACGCCGTCGCCGGCGAGATCGCGGTCGCTCACCAGGCACACGATCCCGCCTTCGCGGAGCCGTCGAGCCAGCACCGGAAACGTGCCGCGCTCCGAACCGAGGGCGAGCACTTCCATTCCGAGCTGCTGGCGGATCGCGACGAACCGCTGGAAGATCGATTCCGGGCGCAGTCGTTCGGCCACCGTGGTGAACGGATATCCGTTCAGCGCCAGCCACGCCCCCGCCTGATCCCAGTTGCCCAGGTGCGGCAGGGCCAGGATCACTCCCCTGCCCGCGGATACGGCCCGTTCGAGATGCTCTAGGCCCTCGACCGCCATGCCGTCGAGAATCCGGTCTTTCTCGAAGGAGTCCAGCCGCAAGAACTCGACCCAGTAGCGGGCGTAGGAGCGCACGGATGCGCGGACCAGAGTCGGCGTGACGGCGTCCGGGCCGACGACCCGGGCAAGGTTGCGCTCCAGTTGGCGGACTCCAGCTCCCCGCCGCCACACCATGAGATCGGCGAGGACGAAGAACACCCTCCGTACGGCGTCTTCCGAGAGCCGACCCGCCGCCGCGATCACGATCTGGAGGAGACGGGCCCACGCGGCGCGCCGCAGACGCCGCGTCCACCGGCGGAGCGGGGATCGCTTGCCGGCGACGTCGGGGTGCTCGTTGCTCATCGGGCGAAAAGACGGGGTCGGGGCCCTCCCACGGGCGGCGCTTCGGCGGCTTCGGTGATATGCGTCTCGCCGGGGGCAGCGGGCTGAGCGGGACTCGGGGCGGGCTCACCGGTGCGGGCTTGGTGGTAGACGGCGACGACCCGCTGGACGACAGTGATCGCCGTTGCCACCGCGAGCACCCACAGCCCGATCGCCTGCAGGTACGGCACACCGAGGTCGCCGAACCCCATCGCCACCAGGACGACGATAAGCCGCTCGGTGCGTTCGGCGATCCCCACGTCGCCGCGCAGGCCGAGACCTTCAGCCCGGGCGCGCGTGTAGGAGACGAGCATCGCGGCCGCGAGGCAGAACAGCGACAGCCCCGCGAGCCAGGGTTGGTGGCCGCCGTCCGCGAACCACCACGTCAACCCACCGAAGATCGCCGCGTCGGCGATGCGGTCCATCGTGGAGTCGAGGAACGCCCCCCACCGCCCGGTCCGGCCGGCCGCGCGCGCCAGTGCGCCGTCCACCATGTCGAGACAGACGAAGATCGAGATGACGAGCGAGCCCCAGAAGAGTTCGCCTCGGGGGTAGAGGGCGAGGGCGGCGGCGACCACCGCCAGCGTGCCGACCACCGTCACGGTGTTCGGACTCACCCCGCGGGCCGCGAGCGCGGAGCCGATGGGGGCAAGGAAGCGCTGAAGCGGGAGGCGTACACGCTTCAGCATCACGGTCCTCGTCGATGGGTGGCCGTTCGGAACGCTGCTCATGGTATCGGTCGCGCCGGCCGCACCGAAGTGTCGCAAGGTCCTTGTGGAGCGCGGCGGCGGAGGAGCAGAGTCGAAGAGACTCCCCATCGCGAAGGAGGCTCCCATGGCAGACAAATCGAGTAGCTCCACGGCGGCCGCCGGCAGAGTACCCGTGGTCGACCAGCCAACCAAGATTCGCAACGTGGTGCTGGTCGGCCACTCGGGGGCAGGAAAAACCACTTTGGTCGAGGCGCTGCTGGTCGCAGCCGGCGTGCTCACCCGGCCCGGGCGGGTCGAAGACGGCACGACGGTGAGTGATTTCGACGACGTGGAGGTCCGTCAGCAGCGGTCCATTTCGCTGGCGCTGGCGCCTCTGGAATTCGAGGGAATCAAAGTAAACCTGCTGGATGCGCCGGGTTACGCCGATTTCGTAGGGGATTTGCGGGCGGGTCTGCGGGCCGCCGATGCCGCCCTTTTCGTGGCGTCCGTAGCCGACGGGATCGACGGCTCTACGCGGATGTTGTGGGAGGAATGCGCACGGGTCGGGATGCCCCGCGCAGTGGTGCTGACGAAATTGGATTCGCAGCGGGGTGATTTCGACGCCCTGCTCGCGGAGTGTCGCAGTGCCTTCGGGAGCGGAGTGGCGGCGCTGTATCTGCCGGTGCGCCCGAACCCCGACACACCGCCGAGTGGATTGCTCGGGCTGCTCTCCGGACAGGTCGCCGAGTACCGAGACGGACGGCGGCAGCTGCGGACGGCGACCGACGCGGAGCTCGCCGCCGCGGCGTCGGCGCGGGACGCCTTGCTCGAAGGCATCATCTCCGAAAGCGAGGACGAGACGCTCATGGACCGCTACCTCGCCGGAGAGCCGATCGACGAAAAGACGGTGGTGGACGATTTGGAAAAGGCGGTCGCACGAGGTTCCTTCTATCCGGTGTTGGCGGCGTGTGCCCCGCAGGGTCTTGGAACGATCGAGATCCTCGAACTCATCACGCGAGCTTTCCCTTCGCCCGTCGAACGGCCGATTCCCCCGGCGATGAGCCTGTACGGCAAGCCGGAACCGGAGCTGCGCTGCGACCCTGCCGGGCCGCTCGCGGCAGAGGTGGTGAAGACGACGTCGGACCCATACGTGGGCCGGATCTCGTTGGTGCGGGTCTTCTCCGGCACGCTGCGCCCGGATTCCACGGTGCACGTCTCCGGACACGGAATGGCCGACCGCGGCCACGAGGATCACGATGTCGACGAGCGGATAGGAGCGTTGAGCTGCCCGCTCGGGAAGACCCAACGCCCGATCCCGCAGGGAATAGCAGGAGACATCGTTGCGATCGCGAAATTGTCGCGCGCGGAGACCGGGGACACTTTGTCCGACAAGGATTCCCCGCTCTTGATGAGTCCCTGGGAGATGCCCGAGCCGCTGCTGCCGGTCGCGGTGCAGGCGAAGTCGAAATCCGACGAAGACAAACTCTCGCAGAGCATCGGGCGGTTGGCCGCCGAGGATCCGACGCTGCGCGTGGAGATGAATCCGGAAACCCACCAGTTGGTGCTGTGGTGCATGGGGGAAGCGCATGCGGACGTCGTCCTCGACCGACTGAAGAATCGCTACGGTGTCGAGGTCGAGACCGTGCCGCTGCGCGTTCCGTTGCGGGAGACGTTCGCCAGCAAGGCGACCGGCCATGGCCGGCACGTCAAGCAATCCGGAGGACACGGTCAGTACGGCATCTGCGACATCGAAGTCGAACCGCTCCCGGAGGGCAGTGGATTCGAATTCGTTGACAAGATTTTCGGTGGTGCGATCCCGAAACAGTTCATTCCGTCGGTGGAGAAGGGCATCCGCGCGCAGATGGAACGCGGGGTGGTCGCCGGTTATCCGGTGGTCGACATCCGCGTCACCCTCGTCGACGGAAAGGCGCATTCGGTCGACTCCTCCGACATTGCGTTCCAAATGGCCGGGGCGCTGGCGCTCAAAGAAGCGGCAAAATCGGCGCAGATGCTGCTCCTGGAACCGGTGGACGAGGTCGGCGTCCTCGTCGCGGACGAGTACGTCGGCGCGGTGATGAGCGACTTGTCCGGACGGCGCGGACGGGTGACTGGGACGGAACCGGTCGGCCAGGGACGCACCCTGGTGCGGGCCGAAGTGCCGGAAATTGAGATCACTCGCTATGCGATCGATTTGCGCTCGCTGTCACACGGTACGGGTACTTTCACCCGCAAGCGGCTGCGGTACGAGCCGATGCCGCCGAATCTCGCGCAGAAGGTCATCGCCGAGCACAAGGAGGAGTGAGCGACCGTCAAGTCGAGGTTTCGGTCCACGTGCTCGCGAGGAGTTCCCTCGTGTCGCTCAGCAATTGCGGCAGTACCCGAGTCCGCCCGACCACCGGCATGAAATTCGTGTCCCCTCCCCAGCGGGGCACCACGTGCTGGTGGAGATGCGCGGCGATACCGGCACCCGCGACCGCACCGAGGTTGATGCCGATGTTGAAGCCCTGCGGGTTGGAGGCGGTCCGCAGCACGACCACTGCCCGCTGGGTGAAGGCCATGAATTCCGCCGCCTCGTCGGCGTTCAGATCGGTGATGTCCGGCACGTGCCGATACGGCACGATGAGCAGATGCCCTGCGTTGTAGGGGAAAAGATTGAGGACGGCGTACACGAGTCGGCCCCGTGCGACGATCAGCCCCTCGTCGTCCGGTTTGCCGACCGCGACGCAAAACGGACAGACGGTGGGGTCGTTCGGGTCTCCCGCCGGTTTGGCCTCCCCGCGGATGTAGGGGAGCCGGTGGGGGGTCCAAATCCGGGTGAAGCCGTCGGGGACGCCGGCCGCTTGGCCGGCATCGAAGCCGCCGGGCTGAAGGCCGGTCCCCGTCGGGGAGGGATTTCCGGTCATGATCCTCACACCTGGATACGCCGCTCGATCGCGTCGCAAATCTCCGCCACCGCATCGGCGATCGGCACCCCGTTCTTCTGGGAGCCGTCACGGTAGCGGAAGGAGACCGCCTTGCGGGCCACGTCGTCGTCCCCCGCGAGAAGGATGTAGGGGACCTTCTGTTTCGCTGCGGTGCGGATTTTCTTCTGCATACGGTCGTCGGAAGTATCGACTTCGAACCGCACCCCGGCGGCCCGCAGCGGCTCCCCTACTTCGTGCTCCAGGTACGGGACGTGCGCATCGCTGATCGGGATACCGACCGCCTGCACCGGGGCCAGCCAGGGCGGGAACGCTCCGGCGTAGTGCTCGATCAGCACGCCGAGGAATCTTTCGACCGAGCCGAACAGCGCGCGATGAATCATGACGGGTCGCTGCCTGCTGCCGTCGGAGGCCTGGTATTCAAGGTCGAAGCGCTTCGGCAGGTTGAAGTCGACTTGGACGGTCGATATCTGCCAGTGCCGACCGATCGCGTCTTTTGCCTGCACCGAGATTTTCGGACCGTAATATGCGGCGCCACCCGGATCCGGTACGAGGGTCAAGCCTGATTCGCGGGCCGCCGCCTCCAACGCCGCAGTGGCCTGCTCCCAATCCTCCGGCTCTCCCACGAACTTCGGCGAATCGTCTCGGGTGGACAGTTCCAGGTAGAAATCGGTGAGCCCGTACTCGCGTAACAGGTCCAGCACAAACGCGAGGACCCGACGCAGCTCCTCCCCCATCTGCTCGCGGGTGCAGAAGATGTGAGCGTCGTCCTGGGTGAAACCGCGAGCCCGGGTGAGGCCGTGCACGACTCCGGATTTCTCGTAGCGGTACACCGTCCCGAACTCGAAGAGCCGCATCGGCAGTTCCCGGTACGACCGTCCCCGCGAGCGGTAAATCAGGATGTGCATCGGGCAATTCATCGGCTTGAGGTAGTAAGTCGTCCCGCCGTCGAGTTCGAACGGTGGGAACATCCCCTCGGCGAACGAGCGTAAATGTCCGGAGACGACGAATAGATCCTGCTTGGTGATGTGCGGAGTGGTGACGAACGAGTATCCGCCCTGTTCGTGGCGTAGCCGGGAGTGGTTCTCCATTTCGCGGCGCACGATCGCGCCCTTGGGATGGAACACCGCCAGGCCGGATCCGATCTCCTCAGGGAAACTGAAGAGATCGAGCTCGACCCCCAACCGGCGATGATCACGGCGTTCGGCTTCGCGCAGGAATTCGAGGTACCGGTTCAACGCCTCCCGGGATTCCCATGCCGTCCCGTAAATCCGCTGAAGCTGCGGATTCGCTTCGCTCCCCCGCCAATACGCTGCGGCGACCCGGGTAAGGGCGAACGCCGGGATCAGCCGGGTGGACGGCAGGTGCGGCCCGCGACAGAGGTCTTTCCAGGCGACCGTGCCATCCGGGCGGAGGTTGTCGTAGATGGTCAGCTCACCCGCACCGATTTCCGCTTGAGCTCCGTCCACGTCGCCGGCCGACGATTTCAACCCGATCAGTTCGAGCTTGTACGGCTCGTCGGCCAGTTCGGCACGCGCCTCCGCCTCGGAGACCACCCGACGGCGAAAACGCTGCCCCTCTCGGACGATCTGGCGCATCCGCTCTTCGAGGGCCCGCAAATCCTCGGGCGTGAAGGGCTCGCGGACATCGAAGTCGTAATAGAAGCCGTTCTCGATCGGGGGGCCGATCCCGAGCCGGGTGCCGGGGAAGAGCGCTTGCACCGCCTGCGCGAGTACGTGCGCGGTCGAATGCCTCAGGATCCTGCGGCCGTCGTCGGAGCCGATGGTCACCGGCTCGACCTGGTCGCCGTCCGAGAGCTCGGTGTCGAGATCCCGGAGCACTCCGTTGATCCGGACGGCGATCACGTCGCGCTCGCTGAAGAGCTGGGCGGCGGTCGTGCCGGGGGCTACCTCCCGCACCACTCCTGCGAGCGAGATCCGAACGCTGGCCGCGGGAATCGATTCGACCACGTGCGCTCCGTTCCTCTCCGTCATCGTGCTGCCGTGCCGATGCTAGTGCGCCCCGAGCGGGGCGGTGCCACCCGTCGCATCCGCAGGCCACTCACGGCTTCGGGGCCCGTGAGCGTTCTTGACCTCACCCCTTCGGCCGTATCGGGCTGCTCCATCGAGAGGCCCAATTCCCGTGAGTAGTTGTGATCTCACTCACAGTAACGCTACGATCAGTCGAGATCGCTCGGTAGCGCAGACTCACCTGGGAGGAGGTTTCCGTGATGCTGACCCTCGTCGCGGACTCCTGCACGTGCGACGGAGGGACCGTCTCCCCGTGGTGGCTTGTCGCGATGTTCCTCGCCGTCGGCAGCGTCTTCTGGAGGTCCAACCAAGCTCCGGCCAACGCCGGAGTCCACCGACCGTCGCTGGACGACGACGCGGAAACCCAAACGCATGAGCCGAACCGTTGGCATCGTTTCTGGGCGAGGCCTCGGCGGTCGGCCGAAGCAGCAGGGGACCCTCGAGGCAACAGCGGCAGGGTCACGACCATCCGCCCAGTCACCGTCGGCGCACAGCGCACGAGCTCGTCGCTTGCACCGCTCGGCGTGAACGCGCGATGCCCGAGCGGCGAGGACGCTTCGGACGACGTTTCGACGAGCGGGCGGCCTTTGCAGCCCTAAGGCGCCTGATGTCGGCCGGAGGGGGCGCCAGCGTGACAGCCGACAGCGCGAGTCGAATCGACGGTGGGCGTACGTGGTTTCGAACCACGGACCTCTGCCGTGTGAAGGCAGCGCTCTCCCACTGAGCTATACGCCCCTGGCCGAGCTCGACGCCCTATCGGGAAAAACGCCCGGCGTCCCGCTACTTTACATCCCGCTCGGCGGCGACGCATGCTGAGGAGTGGTGGCGGTTTCGTCGTGTTTGTCCGGCGTCCGCGCGGGAATCGTTCGGCCAGGCCCCGGCTGGCCCGACGAAAGGACGGTGGATCATGCGCACCTCCGTCCACATCATCGAGATCACGGAGTTCGAACTGCTCTCCAGCAGTGCTCTCGGTGATCGTGCCAACATGTCCGCCCGCCACGTGCTGACCCAACTCCGCTACGACCCGAGCAATCCGTACGCGGTCGTCGTCCGGTTCATCACGCCGTCAGGGACGGTGGAGTGGGTGATCAGTCGTGACCTCCTCGCCGAGGGTGTACACCGACCCGTAGGGGACGGCGACGTCCACCTCGCTCCGGACGGCGACCGGCTGCGCTGGACGCTGCGCTCCCCCAGCGGCACCGCCGTTCTGGCCGCCCCGCTGGCGGCTTTGGGTGCCTTCGTCGCCGACACCGAGCGGATCGTTCCCCGCGGAACCGAACATCGGATGGTCGATCTGGACGCCGAGATCGCACGACTGCTGCGCGGTGGACCGCCAGGCGGCAACGCGTCGTGAGGACTCCCGGCGACACGTGCGCGACCTTGCCCGAGGCGAGGAGGGCGGGGCCGGTTTCCTTTCGCCGCCGGAATCGGTTAAAGTGCAACACGCAACGGGGTTACCCCCATGCGGACGTGGCTCAGTTGGTAGAGCATCACCTTGCCAAGGTGAGGGTCGCGGGTTCGAGTCCCGTCGTCCGCTCGGAGGCGCCCGGACGGCGTCGACAGGGCCGCAGCGGTGAGCCCACCGGGGTCGGCAAGATCAGGTTGGAGTGCTTGGAATCCCGAGCTGAGGTACCGCGCATCCCGGCGGAGTGGCCGAGTGGCTTAGGCAAGGGCCTGCAAAGCCCTGTACGCGGGTTCGATTCCCGCCTCCGCCTCGCTCTCGGCCGCGAGGCTTGCAGAAGCGGGCGCTTAGCTCAGTGGGAGAGCGCTACCTTGACACGGTAGAGGTCGGCAGTTCAATCCTGCCAGCGCCCACCACGGTCTGGTTGCACGGAAACCAGCGTTTTCTCATGCGGATTTCTCACGCGGACGTCGGCACCTTGGAGCATCCCCCACTGCTCACCACGGTCTCGCAGGTCGAGGCCGGCAGGATCTCGACCGAACCCGCCTGGGCGAAGGGGGCGAGGAACCGCTCCAACTGATCCTGGCTAGCCGCTTCCGCGATGAGGTAGAACGTGTGCTTGTCGTTCGCTACCGCGTCCGCTCGAATCGTCACACCGTAACCGGCGGCGTTCGCGGGGGCAAGATGCTGCAGCAGCATCGAACCCATGGCCGGATCCTGTGCGGGGCACGTCTCGGCCGCATGCTGGTGAACCGCGACGAAAAGACCCATTTTGCTGCCTCCTACTCGCGTATCACGGCGTAAGACCGTGACCGGTCGCCGTCCTCTGAAATTGCACCCGACTTTTCGAGCCTACCGCCGCAACGCATTCCGGCTCGACCTACCGGAGGCGCACGAAGGCAAGGCGGCGCTGCGGAGGGTTTTCACTGCCGCTCCTTGAGGGCGGCGAGGGTCGCTGGCTGCCAGAGCCCGGTGAGCGCCACCATGGCCAACGCGACCGTCATTGCCACCAAACCATGACGCACCCCGAGGTCGATCGCCTGCGACGCCGCAGCATCGGTCACCGCTGTGGCAACGGCGATCGCGAGCGTCGTGCCCCACAACACCCCCAGGCCGATGACGAGCGCCCCTTCGGTCCAGCGGATGAGCACTCCTCCGGCGTACGGGACCCCAAGCGAGGCGTACAGGGCGGATCGGCCGCGTCGCATCCACGTCACCACCCCCCACAGCAGGCCGATGAGCGCACCCGCCATCAGACTCACGTCGGAGGTGAGGCGGTTGCGGAATTCGCTTGCGGGGTCCCCGCCTTGACCGGCCGGGGGGAGGACGTCGGAGACCTGAATTCGCGCCTCGGCACGGTCGCCGAAAACAGCCGGAAGCACGGAACGCAAGATCTCACGATCCTGCGGGCGGATTTGCACGAAACAAAAATCGGCGTTTCCGCGCGCCGGTTGGAGCAGGAGGATGGCGGTGGACTCCGCGTCCCCGAGTTTGGCGAGATCCGCGATGGCGGCCACTCGCAAGGGGCGGGTCGGCAGCGGACGTGCCGTGCCGGACGAAGGGGTGAAGGCCAGCACAGCACCCGGACGCCACTGCCAGCGTTCGGCGATGCTTTTGGAAATGATGACGCCGTCCGCCCCTGGGTAGGGCAAACCGTAGAGGCGAAGAATTCCTTCGGTGGCATACGCGAGCGTTTGATGGCTATCCGGTCGGCCAGCGAGGACCGCTCCGTCGACGTCCGCGGAGAGCGCAAACGCGGTTCGCACCCCGGCGACGGCGTTGACCCTCGCGCAAACGCGCGCGTCAATGTGGTCGTTGGCGCGCTGGACGACGAGCAGATCCCCACCGGCGCGTAAGAACGCGGATTCACGGGCAACGATCCGATGGACGGTCGCGAGGTCCGCCGTGATGAGAGTCGCCGTTACGGCGGCGACGATAGCCAGCAACGCACAGAAAAAAGGCCCTCCGGCGACGACGTTGAGATACCCCTCCCGCAACGACGAAGCGGCACGCCACCGCGTCGTGCCACGAGCCTTCTTGTGTCGTCGACTTGCCTGGGTGTGACGACGCGAAAGAGATCCGGCAATCATCGCTCTGGCACGATCCGACCGTCGACGATGTGGACGACCCTTTCGCATCGTTCGGCGACGGTTGGGTCGTGGGTCGCGACGATGAGGGCGGCGGACTCGTCGACGGCTTCGAACAGTGCATCGAGAACGACGCATGTCGTCGCGTGATCGAGTTGGCCCGTGGGCTCGTCGGCGAGAATGAACGGACGCCGGGAAGCCAGTGCGCGGGCGATGACGACGCGCTGGACCTCTCCTCCAGAAAGGTGCCGAGCCAGACTGTTCCTGCGGTCGAAAAGGCCGACGGCAGCGAGATGACGAGCCGCGACGAGATATGCCTCACGAAGGGAGACACCCAGGGTCAAGGCTGCGACGGCCACGTTGTCCAACGCCGTCCGCTCGGAAAAGACGTTGGTGGTTTGCAATATCCACGTCGTGACGTCGGTGGGCCGCGGAGCAGCAGAGCCATCGATGTCGACCCGTACCGTTCCGTTCGTGGGACGCACGAGGCCGCCCAGCACGGCGAGCAGGGTGGACTTTCCGGAGCCCGAGGGACCCAATACGGCGACCGTCTCTCCCCGGACCACCTCCACGGTCGCTCCGCGCAGCACGGGGTCGGCCAGCCCGCGGTAGCGAACCTCGACTGCATCTGCTAGGAGCCGCATGGGTGGCTCACCGAAACCGAACCGGGATTGGCCAAGACCTGTTGCAGCGGGAAGGACAGCGGTAACTGCACGGTGCTCACTCCCCCTCCGATCGGCTGCACGATCGTCGGCTGCGACGTCGCCGAGGAGTACACGCAACTCGTTCCGTCTGCGCCGGTGACGAGTGCCGACGCTGGGATGACTTTGACCTGTTTTGCGGCCAACGCCTGGACGGTTGCCGGGCCGGAGTCCGCCGGTGACAGCGCTCCGCGGATTGCGGCCACGGCCTTGGGATCGGTGACGGTGCCCGAACCGAGCTGGTAGGGCACCGTGACCTTTCCGACGACGAGCTGCGCTCCACTGCTGAAATCCGCGGCTGCCGCAAAGCCACCCGCCGGCTCCTGCACCGCGACGGCGACGGCCTGTTTGGGACCGCGTAAGACCGGAGTGCCCGGTGTGATCGTGGCTCCTGGGGAAACGAGGACTTGGCCGACGGTGAGCGGGTGGTCGCCGACCCATAACACCGTCGCGGGGTCGAATGTCTCCGAGCTGCCGTAACCCCCCGCGCGGTTGAAAGCGGCCACAGCACGACCGAGATCGTAGTCATATCGGTCGGTCTCGGTACCAGAGAAGAATCCCAGCTGTCGGAGGAATCGAGCCAACCGTCGGACGTCGTCACCGACGAGACCCGGCTGAAGCGTCCGCCAGAACGGAGCGTCGGAGACGAACGCGCGCACAGGTTTGTCGTTCACCCGCAGCGCTGCGTCCCCATTTGCCAGTTGCCTGCCCACCTCCGGCGTGCCGGTAACGACGCCGCTCGCTGCGGAGACGATTTCGGCTCCGTCGGCATACGTCACGGTCACCGTCGTCGGCATCTGCGGCCGAACCTCCTGTCGGTCGACCGCGACCACGATCGGATCGACGGGCTGCGCGGACGCCGTCGGATTGGGGGACGACGCAAGCAGCCTGAACGCTCCCAACAGGACAAGAGGAAGTACGAACAAAGTGAGCAAGACGATCCAGGCGGGCGAGCTTGGGCGACGCATCACGACTCCTGTGGCTGTCAGGGCAGCTTCACGAGCTGGCCGACACCCTCGCCGCTTCCCTCGTAACTCACCTCGACGATTACCTCCTGCTCTTGATCCGATGTGAAGAACCCGGCAAGGCCGATGTTGTCCTTGCCGCAGACAGCGGTCACGGCCGCAGTACCCGGAAGACCCTTTGCCGCGTAGGTAGCCTGGCCTCCCGATTCACAGAGCAGAACCACCGCGTATCGGCCGGGTTCCAGGAAGACCCTGTTGTTGCTCTTGTCTCCGCTCTGCGTGAAACAGCTTCGGAAGACCAAGCCTTCTGTGACGGGAAGCGTCGGACATTCCCCGCGTAGCGCACTTCCCGCGTATTTCGCAAGCGGCTGCGCATGCAAATCCGCGAGACTCAATCCTCCCGAACCGCGAGCTGAGGTACAGCCCGTCACGAGTGCCACGCCCACCACAGCCATCACTATCCATCGCGCTGCTGGTGTACCAACCTTCGTCATGTTCTCATCCTTGCCAGTCCTGGTAGCCGATTGCCATCATGCAGGAGAACTTCGTCCGCATCGACAGGTGTCCATCCAATGCAATCATCTCGACGAAGGACGCATCCGCCGGAACATCCACCTGATGATCACGCAAACAGCTCCGCAACGCCGGAGCCAAAGCCTTCTCCCGCCGCTGCTCAAACGCATACGCCACCGGACTATAAAGACTCCAATATCCATCGACAAAGCTCGCATATTTTGTCAGGCATGACCACGTCGGATCGCTATCCAAATCCGAGGGAACCTGCTGACCTGGCGGCGACATGAGCGAGTAGTCCAAAACCGTCACTCCATGTTCCTTCTTGGTTCCATGTATTTGCACTGTGTAGCCGGAGGATCGCAGACAGTCGAAATACCGATTCATCGCGCTCTCGTAGTCCGCGTACGTCACCTCATCTTTCGACAGGATCGCGATCTGACTCTCATCCGCATGGGCAGCCTTAGCCTGCTGCAGCGTCTCCCGTAACGCTGCCTGCGGCGTGAGCATCTGGCGATGGTGGGGTGCACGACTCCCCCCACACCCCACCAACACCACCAAAGACACCACAGCCGCCAACAAGCGGAGCCGACCGCCGATTCTCACATATCACCGCCTTAACCGAATGCTTTGAGGTTCCGCGATGGGCACCCGCCACTGAGTATCACCAGCCCAAATGTGCACCTTGCACTAGTTTGTACGCGGTCGCGTCTTGAACCCAGTGCACATTCCAAGACCACGCTGTTGTGAACTGTGACGTGGTGCCGGGTGGCTGAAACGAATGCTGCGCCCCTACATGTGTGCAAAGCCCGTTCAGATCTGTGGTGATCGCTCGGTCGGAGTAGTCCAGACCCATCCACACACAACCACTGCCCGCGTCCGCCAAGCGAGGCTTGATCGCGAGTGACCCTGCCGCGAGAAGTATCGCGGCGCAGAGCACGGCAACACCTCTCTTGCTTGCGCGGCTGCGAGTCACCGCAGAGTGCGAACCATGGAACATCTTTTCTCCTTTGTCGTCGCCTCGCGAGTAGATCAAGGGCAGACTAGGCTATGGATCATTGGTCGTCAAGATGCGGATGCGACGTCTTTCAAGCTATCCTGATATCCAACAGAACGTCGGAGGTGCGAGCTCCCGAAAAGCCGGCTCAGCGATAGCGCAGCAAGGCCGCTCAACGCCGTCGAAGTGCGAAAGAAAAGGCCGACCCCCGCAGCAGAAAAGATCGACGACGTGGGGGTTCAGCCACCGGGTGAGGGCTTCGAAGTGGGCGTCGGCGCGGCGGACGAACTTCCGGTCGACGATGCGCTCGCCCGGGTAGGTGCCGGAGTAGAAGTTGTAGAGGTCGGCGACCCAGAGGTACTGCTCGTCGTACGGGGAGCTGGTTTCGGCGGCACCCAGTGACGGTTGTTGCTCACACCCGGAGTCGGGCTGTAGTACCCGAAGCCGTCCCCTTCGGCTGCCACTACATCCGCATCGGAGAGCTGGGGATTGCCCGTCGGCCCGAGAGCACTTCCGGCAACCCACTGGCTCCACGACATGTTCCAATCCGTCCAGCCGTTTCCGCTCTCCAATCCGCGCGGCGTTCCCACCACCTGCACCACGTCGCCACGCCGAGAAAGGTTGTAGAACCACTCGGCATCAGCGGGACTCGCGTTGACGCACCCGTGGCTGACGTTCTCCCGCCCCTGGTCGGCGACGGACCACGGCGCGGCGTGCACGAATTCTCCCGACCAGGAAATCCGCACGTCCCAGTACACGACTTCGTAGTAGTAATCGGGATCGCCCTTCGGGATGCCGACGGTGGCCGAGTCCATGATTACCTTCTGTTGTTTCTCCAGCACCAGGTGTACACCGGACGTCGTTGGGTATTTGTCTCGGCCCGTACTCACGGGGATGATGCGAGCGACCTTGCCGTTGACCCGGACCGTCATCATGTGCGTCCGCGCGTCCACCACACTGATATGCGAATCGCCGATGGTGAAATGCACGGTGTAATTCGTCGTCCCCCACACGCCATTTCCGGCGTCCACCCCGGCGAGATTCGCGTGCAGTGTCACCTGGTCGCCGACCGGCCAATACACCGTCGGCCGGAAGTGCACTTCCGTGTTGCCGTACCAATGCCAGGCGCCCAACACAGGCAGCGACGCTTCGACCGAAAGATTTCGCTCGACGGCCGCTTTGTCGGTCACCGGAGCGGTGAAGTACAAGATGATCGGCATGCCGACACCGACCGTCTCCCCATCCAGGGGAGCGATGCGTGCGCCGAGTCGTTTCGTCGGCTCCAAGGTGGAGAAGGTCGAACTGAAGGTGGCCGGACGTCCCGCGCCGTCCGTCGCTTCTGCGATGACGTGGTAGGTCGTAGCGGGTTGAAGAGCACCCTCGCTACGCCAGGTTTCGTGGGCGACGTCCAAAGCGCCGGCCAGGGTCTGCCCTTCCCCATCGGTGACCGTGACGGCGGTCAACGTGCCGTGTCGTACGACGACTTTTACCTCGGTGTTCAACGCCACGCGGGTCGATTGATCCGCGGGAGTGACGATGAAATCCACCGGCGTCGAGGCGACCGAGCTGGTGGCCGGTGAGGACGAGCTGGTCGGACTCGCGGCGGTCGGCGCCAGACCGCGCTGGCAGCCGCCGAGCGCAGCCGCCGCGACTACGGCGAGCGACCCGACGATCAGCAGGCCGGCCAGCCCGTGCCGAACTGCTGGGGTGAGCGTGCGCGGGGCCCGATGCCGCGGCAGGATGTCGCCGTCCGGACTCACGCCCCCCGCGGCCTCGGCCGCGCCCCTCCCAGGGTCGTGCTGCTCGTGAATCTTGCGTCCCACGCACTCTCTCCGATCCCCATCCCGCCCGGTGTCGCAGGCAGGACTTCTAGTGTCTCCGACGGCCGCCACCACCCGTGGCATTTCCCCCCACGTGGGAGGCATCGGCGTCTCTCGGCCGCGGGTGGAAACGTCTCGACACAGTGCTGGACGCGCCGAGCTCGCCGCGCGTTGTCCGCCGTCACCCAGTCGTTACGTCGGCTCGCAGCGCATCGGACGTTACGGTGGACGGACGGCGGGCAAGCCTCCGCTCGGTACCGTCGGAAGATCGAAGGGGAGTTCGCGCACGTGAGCGAGACGACGCAGTCCAGGTTGGAAGTCTGGCCCGGGGATCCGTATCCGCTGGGGGCTACCTACGACGGCGCGGGTACGAATTTTGCGGTCTTCTCCGAAGTCGCAGAAGCCGTGGAGCTCTGCCTCTTCGCCGACGACGGCACCGAGACTCGGATCACTCTCCCGGAGTACGACGCCTTCGTGTGGCACGGCTACCTCCCAGGGGTCGGTCCGGGCACTCGCTACGGCTTCCGGGTCCACGGCCCGTACGACCCAGCGCGCGGGCAGCGGTGCAACCCGGCGAAACTGCTCCTCGACCCGTACGCGAAAGCGATCGACGGAGACCTCGATTGGCATGAGTCGCTCTTCGGGTATCGGTTCGGGGACCCGATGAGCCGCAACGACGAGGATTCCGCTCCCCACATGATGAAATCAGTCGTGATCAACCCTTATTTCGACTGGCGCGACGATCACCCGCCGCGTACCCCGTACCACGAATCCATCATTTATGAGGCTCACGTTCGCGGAATGACGATTCGCCATCCCGAGATTCCCGAACACCTGCGGGGTAGCTATGCCGCGTTGGCCCATCCGGTGATGCTCGACTACCTGACCTCCCTTGGGGTGACCGCCGTCGAACTGATGCCGGTCCATCAGTTCATCACGGACGCCTACCTCCACGAGCGCGGGTTGCGCAATTACTGGGGCTACAACACCATTGGATTCTTCGCGCCGCACAACGCTTATTCGGCGTCCGGAAGCGGTGGTGAACAGGTGCAGGAATTCAAAGCCATGGTGCGAAGCCTCCACGAAGCCGGGATCGAGGTGATCCTCGACGTCGTCTACAACCACACTGCGGAAGGCAACCACCTCGGACCGACGCTCTCCTTCCGCGGCTTGGACAACGCCGCCTATTACCGACTCGCGGACGACGATCCCAGCCGCTACGTGGACTACACCGGAACAGGGAACAGCTTCAACGCACGTAATCCTCATGCCTTGCAGCTCATCATGGACTCGCTGCGCTACTGGATCCTCGAGATGCACGTCGACGGCTTCCGCTTCGACCTCGCGTCCGCGTTGGCCCGCGAGCTGCACGACGTCGACCGCCTCGCCGCTTTCTTCGACCTGGTTCAACAGGATCCGGTGGTGAGCCAGGTCAAACTCATCGCCGAACCATGGGACGTCGGAAGCGGCGGCTACCAAGTCGGTAACTTCCCGCCACTGTGGAGCGAATGGAACGGGAAGTACCGTGACACCGTGCGCGACTTCTGGCGCGGTCAACCCTCGACGCTTGGCGAGTTCGCCTCACGCCTGACCGGCTCCTCCGACCTGTACGCCAGTTCCGGACGTCGTCCGATGGCATCCATCAATTTCGTCACCTGTCACGACGGATTCACCCTGCAGGATCTCGTCTCATACAACGAGAAGCACAACGAGGCAAACGGCGAGGATAATCGGGACGGCTCCGATGACAATCGTTCGTGGAATTGCGGTGTGGAAGGGCCGACCGACAACGTCGAAATCGTCGCGCTGCGCGAACAGCAGAAGCGAAACTTTCTCACCACGCTGTTCCTCTCCCAAGGGGTGCCCATGCTCCTGCACGGAGACGAATTCGGCCGCACCCAGCGAGGTAACAACAATGCATACTGCCAGGACAACGAGATCTCGTGGATGGATTGGTCGCTTGCGACGGAGAACGAAGTCCAGTTGACCTTCACCCGCACGTTGACCGCGTTCCGTAAAGCGCACCCGGTCTTCCGGCGGAGACGATTCTTCGACGGCAAGCCGGTTGCGCACGTCGCCGGGGAGGCGCTCCCGGATATCGTGTGGTTCACCCCGGCCGGCGCGCAGATGACCGAATCCGACTGGGAAACCGCTTACGCCCGCAGCTTGGGTGTCTTTGTCAACGGCGACGCCATTCCTTCACCCGACCGCAGAGGACAGCCCGTACGGGACGATTCCTTCCTGCTCTTGTTCAACGCCGACGCGGATGCCGTCGAGTTCCGGCTTCCGGACGAGGAGTACGGCGAGCGTTGGGAGCCGGTCATCGACACCACGAATCCGCTCCTCGTGGATGTTTCGACCCTCAAAGCGGAAACCACCCTCACCATTCCCGGACGTTCGATCTTGGTGTTGCGTCGTGTCCTCTGAGCCGTCGACCTCGACCATCCCACCCGTCCCCTCGTCCACCTATCGGGTGCAACTGCGGCCGGGATTCGGATTCACCCAAGTAGCCGAACTCGCGGATTATCTTTCCTCGCTCGGTGTCAGTCACGTCTACCTCTCCCCCATCTTCGGTGCGCCCGCGGATTCGACACACGGTTACGACGTCACGGATCCGACGACGCTGCGTGCCGAATTCGGAGGTGCCGAAGGCTTCATCGCCATGCGCCGTGCACTGGCGAGCCACGGCATCGGGATCGTCCTCGACATCGTCCCCAATCACATGGCGATCCCCGTACCAGAATGGTGGAACCCATTCCTGTGGTCCGTCCTCCGCTACGGAAAGCGATCACCCTACGCTGCATGGTTCGACATCGATTGGGAAGCGGGAGCGGATCGCCTGGTTCTCCCGATACTCGACGGCCCCATCGACGCCAATCTTGACGCTCTAACGACGAGGAGGGACGACGACCACGGTCCGGTGCTGTGCTACCACGACCACCGCCTGCCCATCGCGCCGGGAACCGAGGATCTCCATCTCGCCGATCTCCTCGATGCTCAGCACTATCGCCTCGTCGATTGGCGCCGGTCCGCGCTGTCTCGGAACTACCGACGTTTCGTCGATATCGACGGCCTCATCGCCGTTCGCGTCGAAGACCCGGAAGTCTTCAGCGCGACCCACGGGCTTCTCCTGGATTTGGTCCGCCGAGGTCTCGTCGACGGCCTCCGGGTCGATCACGTGGACGGACTCCACGACCCCGGTGACTACCTGGCGCGGCTCGATGCTGCCACGGGACATCGCTGGACCGTCGTCGAGAAAATCCTCGCGATGGACGAAGGACTCTCGACCGAATGGCCTGTCGCGGGCACTACCGGTTACGACACACTCGCCGTCGTCACGGGTCTGTTCATCGACCCAGATGGGGAAGGCGCCCTCACCACGATGTACCGAGAGCTCATCGGTGTGGATCTGGATCGACGCGCGACTGTTGCCGAGGGCAAGCGGTTGGTCGCCACGACTGCCTTCGCGGGGGAGCTCCGTGCTCTCGCTCGTACGCTGGCGTCGGCTGCCAACTGCGGGGTGGACGAGGCGAGGGCCGCTTTGTTGGATGTGGCGGCGGCTCTGCCGGTCTATCGCCCCTATCACAATTCCGTCGATGCATGGGCCGCGCTGCAAGCAACCGTGGACCAGGTTGCTGCCACCTCGCCCGCCCAAGGCGAAATCCTGCGCACGCTGCCGCATTTCATCCAGACCGATTCAAGTTTCGCTGCGCGGTTCGGTCAATTCACCGCGGCCGTCTACGCCAAGGGGGTGGAGGACACCGCCTTCTATCGCGACATTCGGCTGCTCGCCGTCGACGAGGTAGGTTACGACCCGCGACGTTTCGCCGTCCTTCCCGAAGGCTTCCACGACTTCGCAGCCAGGCTTGCCCGTGAGCATCCGACTTCGCTGACGACGTTGTCCACCCACGACACGAAACGCTCCGAAGACGTCCGCGCGCGACTCGCCGTACTCTCGGAGATACCCGACCGGTGGGCGTCGACCCTGCGACCGCTGCTGGAACGCGGTCGACATCTCGGGTGTCCCGACGCACACGCCGGGTATTTCTTCTGGCAGACGCTCGTCGGCGCCTGGCCGCTGGAGGCGGCGCGGGCCAAGGACTATCTGCGCAAGGCGCTACGGGAAGCCAAGCTGCGCACCTCATGGCAGTCCCCCGACCCCGACTACGAAGCAGCCGTGGACGCCTTCGTGGACGCCGTCTACGCCGACGTGGCCTCACTTCGCGAGGTGGAGCGATTCGTGTACGCCATCGAACCGTGGACGCAGGCGAACATCCTCGGGCAGAAGCTGCTCCAACTCGCGATGCCCGGCATTCCCGACGTCTACCAGGGATGCGAACGCGTCAGCCGACGCCTCGTCGACCCCGACAATCGCGCACCCGTCGACTTCGAGGCGTATCGAGGAGCACTGGGCGATTTCCTCGAACCAAAACTGCGGTTGACGGCGACCGTGCTCCGGTTCCGCCGACGCCACCCGGAGTGGTTCACCGGCTACCAACCGCTCACCGTTCGCGGACCCGCCGCCTCGCATCTCGTCGGATTCCACCGCGAAGGCCCGGTCGTGGCGTTGGTGACCCGACTCGCCGCACGCCTCCAACTCGGCGGAGGATGGCGCGATACCGAAGTGGAATTACCCGAAGGAACCTGGGTCGACGCCCTCAACGGCCGCGAATACGAGGGTGGTCCCTACCCGATCGAGCGGCTGCTGCGTGACGCTCCGGTCGCATTCCTCGTGCCGTCCGTCGAGGTCCTGCGATGAAGCCGGAAGTGTGGGCACCGTACGCCCAGCGAGTCGACCTCGTCGTCTTCGGCCCAGGGTCCGAGTCGTACGCGCGGGATCTGAGACGGCTCACCGCTGCCCTGCCGGCGGCGATTTCCGTCCATCCCATGTACCCCGCGGCCCAGGGGTGGTGGACCACACAGATCGACCTGCCCGATGGCCGAGATTACGCCTTTCTTCTCGACGGCGCGCGCACCCTCCCCGATCCTCGATCCGCGCGCCAGCCCTACGGAATCCACGGCGCCAGTCGGGTAGTGGCCACGACCCCCAACAAGGGTTTCCGACGGGGAACCGCCCTCATCGGCGGTGTCGGATACGAATTGCACATCGGGACCTTCACCTCTGAAGGCACCTTCGACGCGGCTATCGACAAGCTTCACCATCTGGTCGAGTTGGGGGTCGATTTCGTGGAAATCCTGCCGGTGTCGCCTTTCCCCGGCCGACACGGGTGGGGCTACGACGGGGTGTTCCCCTACGCCGTCCACGAGCCGTACGGCGGACCGGAGGGTCTGCGCCGATTCGTCGAAGCCTGCCATGGCCGCGGTCTGGCGGTCGTCCTCGATGTCGTCTACAACCATCTCGGACCGGACGGAAACATCCTCGCCGACTACGGGCCCTATTTCACCGACCGTTACACCACCCCATGGGGGAAGGCGTTGAATTTCGATGGCCCGGACAGCGACCACGTCCGGCGCTACGTGGTGGACAACGCTCTGCGGTGGTTCGAGGAGTTCGGAATCGACGGCCTGCGTCTCGACGCCGTTCACGCCATCGTCGACATCTCGGCCACCCACATCCTGGAAGAACTCGCGGCCGAGACCACCGCGGCGACCGGCCGCTTGGATCGTCCGCTCATCCTCATCGCGGAATCCGACCTCAACGACCCTCGGCTGATCACGAGTCGGCGCAGCGGAGGCTACGGGCTGACCGCCCAGTGGAGCGACGATTTCCACCACGCTCTTCACGTCACCCTGACCGGTGAACGGGACGGCTATTACGCCGATTTCATCCCGCTGACCGATCTGGCCACGTCGCTGGCGCGAGGATTCGTCTACACCGGGCAGTACTCGCGGTTCCGCCGACGTCGACATGGACGCTCCCTGCCCTCTGAGATCACCGGACACCAGCTCGTCGGCTACGCCCAAAACCACGACCAGATCGGTAACCGGGCACGGGGGGAGCGCCTTTGTCATCTCCTCTCCTTCGAACGAAGTTGCATCGCCGCAGCGTTGGTGCTCACCTCCCCATTCACCCCGCTGCTCTTCATGGGCGAGGAGTGGGCCGCCGGCACTCCGTGGCAGTATTTCACCGATCACGACGACCCGGAGTTGGCGCGTGCGGTGAGCGAGGGGCGACGCAAGGAGTTCGCCGCCTTCGAGTGGAACGACGGAGAAATCCCCGATCCTCAGGATCCCGCCACGTACCGACGTAGCATCCTTGATTGGACCGAACTCAAGCGCTCGCCGCATACGCAGATGCTCGACTGGTACCGGCACCTCATCGCCTTACGCCGCAGATACGACGACCTCTCCTCCCCCAGATTCCCGCGAGTCGACGTCGATGAAGACGCCGGAATCCTGGTGATACATCGGGGGTGTTGCGTGGTCGCGGTCAATCTGTCCGCGAAGTCCCAGACCATTCCGCTGGAGGTCGCCGAGGTCCTCGCCTCCTCACAGCCCTGCACCTTCGATGAGACCAGGCTCGTGCTACCTCCCGATTCGGTCGTGATCGCCCGCCGACACAGTGACGGCTCCCACCCGTCATCCGAAATCCCCGTCACCCTTCGCCCCCAGTGAGGACTCGCATGCCCCAACCCCGTTTGCGTCGCCTCTTCCCGAAACCCGCCGACTCCGTCGATCTCATCCAGGCCTACGCTTATCCGCCCGGCGATACACCGTGGCTACGGGCGAACATGATTGCCAGTGTGGACGGCGCAGCCACTCTGGGCGGCAGAGCCGGCGCGCTCGGCAATCCCACCGACCAGTGGCTGCTCGGCCTGCTCCGCGCACTGTCCGACGTCATCATCGCCGGAGCCGGCACCGTGGTCGCGGAGCGGTACGGACCCGCCCGAGTGCGCCCGGAGTTCGCGGGACTCCGAGGAGCGGCGCCGGAACCGCGGATGGCCGTCGTCTCACGCTCGTTGGAGTTGGATTTCGGCTCCGCTTTCTTCATCGGTGAACGCCGTCCGCTCGTCATCACCTGCGAGGCGGCACCCGAGGCTCGCCGGGAAGAAGCGGAAAAAGTAGCGGAGGTAGTCGTCGCCGGAGAACACAAGGTGGAACCATCCCGGCTCGTCGCCGAACTCGCGAAACGCGGATACCGCCGGCTGCTGTGTGAAGGCGGCCCGCAGCTGCTCGGAGAACTCGCCGCCGCGGACGTCCTCGACGAACTGTGTGTGAGCATCTCGCCGCTGCTGGTCGGGGGGAATGCGCCGCGTATCACGAATCACCCGGCGGACGAATACCGCCGTCCCCTGCGACTCGTGCACCTGCTCATCGACGACGACGAGCTGCTCTACGCCCGCTACCGGCGCGACACCGAGGAC
Source organism: Acidothermus sp. (assembly GCA_023512015.1). Taxonomy (GTDB): domain Bacteria; phylum Actinomycetota; class Actinomycetes; order Acidothermales; family Acidothermaceae; genus Acidothermus. The sequence continues at coordinate 46,393 of JAIMAI010000002.1, forward strand.
GATGAATGAACCTCCCAGTCATGCCGCCGATGCAACCCATGCTCGCCCGGCTCGAATCCACCATCCCGCCGGGTATGCAGTACGAGCCGAAATGGGATGGCTTCCGCTGTCTGGTTTTCCGCGACGGAGACGACATCGTACTGGAGAGCCGAACCAGCCGACCCCTGGCACGTTACTTCCCTGAGATCGTCGAAGGCGTCCGTACCGAATTACCCCGCCGTTGCGTTCTCGACGGAGAAATCGTCGTCGTACACGGTGGTCGCGTCGATTTCGACCTGCTCCAACAACGCATCCATCCCGCGGCCTCACGTATCCAAACGTTGGCTGCCCGTACGCCGGCTCTTTTCGTCGCTTTCGACCTGCTCGCCCTGGACGACGAAAACCTGCTCGACCGTCCCCTCCGAGACCGCTTCCGCCGACTCGCCGAAATCCTGGACGGCGGCGGCCCGCGAACCCTGCGTACCCCGGCAACGGACGACGAGGGTGTCGCGCGGTATTGGTTCGACGCCCTCGAAGGCGCAGGGCTGGACGGCATCGTCGCGAAATCCTTCGATCTGCGCTACCAGCCGGGGAAGCGGGTGATGGTGAAGATCAAGCACGAGAGGACGGCGGACTGCGTCGTCGCCGGTCTGCGGTGGTACCGCGGCGGAGAAGGCGTCGGCTCGCTCCTCCTCGGTCTGTACGACGACGACGGAATCCTCCACCACGTCGGGGTCTGCGGGGCGTTCCCCCACGCCAGACGCCGCGAGCTCGCGACCCAGCTCGCCCCACTCATCACCGATCCGAGCAACCACCCGTGGGGCGGAGGTGTCGGCCGGGTACCGGGAACGCCGAGTCGGTGGAGCGCCGCCAAAAATCTCGACTGGACGCCGCTGCGTCCCGTGCTGGTGTGCGAGGTTGGCTACGACTTCATGGACGGCGGCCGGTTCCGCCACACCACCCAGTTCCGGCGCTGGCGCCCGGATCGGGATCCGCGCTCCTGCGACTTCGGCCAACTCCCCCGCCCGCCCCGCGTCGGGCTGTTCGCCGTCCTCGACACGCCGCCACCGCCTGGTCGCAGCGCCCCGTAGAATCGCGGCGCGAGAAACCCGCCCACACCCAAGGATGATCGATGAGTGTCGAGCCGCCCGTTCCCCCGTCCGACCGCGACTGGGTCGTCGTCGGCCTCGACAACGGTGGGACGACGAACAACGCGACCGTGCTCACCGCGGACGGTCGTTTCCTGGTGGACTGCCTCGTCGAGAGCCCGAGCCGCGTGAGCGAGGGCCCGACCGTAGCCGTGGACGCGCTCGCGGAGGCCATGCGGGCGGTCCTCGCTCGCACCGGAGTTCCGGAGGATCGGGTGCGGGCGATCGGCTTGGACAGTCCGGGTCCGGCCAGCGCGGACGGCGTCATCTCCGCGGTCGGCGCGACGAATTTCGGCCATCCCGACTGGCGCGGTTTCGATTTTCGCGGAGAACTGGAGAAACGCACCGGAATTCCGGTCTTCTACCAAAACGACGGCAATGCCGCCGCCCTGTACGCCCATCACGTCCTGTTCGGAGCCGACGCAGCGGCGCGGTCCTCGGTCGCCGCGATCGTCGGGACCGGATTGGGTGGCGGAGTCGTCATCGGCGGCGAGGTGGTGAAGGGCGCCGCCGGTATGGCCGGAGAACTCGGCCACGTTCACATCCCGCTCGACGGCCTCCTCGCCGAGGGGCAACCGGTGCCGCGGTGCAACTGCGGATTCGTCGGTGACGCCGAGAGCATCGCCAGTCTCACCGCAATCGAGAAGAATTTGCTCCCCTACTGGCTCGGCCGATTCCCCGGACACGAACTCGCTGCTCTTCCGCTCCCCGCCGCCGCGAAAATGGTCCGCGGCCTGGGAGAACGCGGGGATCCGCTCGCGCTGGCCATCTTCCGCCAACAAGCCCAGGCCATCGGGCGGCTGTTCACCATCCTCGCCAACGTCGTGGACCCGCACGGTTACCTGGTGGGAGGCGGCGTCGTCCAGACGAGCCAAGAATTTCGGGAATGGTTCCTTTCCGAGGTTCGCACCCACACGACTCTGCGGCCTGAGCAACGCCAGACGGCAACTTTCGCCCTCACCCCCGACCTGGACATGGCCGGAGCTCGCGGAGCCGCCCTGGCAGCGCGGGCTGCGGTACTCGCCGGCCGCTGACCGGCGTACCGCGCCATCGCGGGAGAACGTTCGTCGGCGTCGGCGTCAGCCCCCGCGGGGCAGCGGGTCGTACCGCCTCAGCGTGTCGGCGTCCCCTTGCCGGGACGGCGGGCGGCTCGGCTCGGTTGCACCCGACGCGGCTCGCCGGGCATTTTCGGGAAATTCGGCGGATACGGCGCGTCACCCAACCCACGATCACGCAGGTCGCGTTCCGCCATTTCCAGCAGCGGGGTCAAATCGTGGGCGACGTCGTCGATCGACGCGTGCACGTCACCGAGGACGGCGAATCGCGGGGGCATGGTGGCGATGGTGAAATCGCGCGGATCGACATCGTCGAGTTCCTCCCAGCGAATCGGCGCCGACACGGTGGCGGAGGAATTCGCCCGCACGCTGTAGGCTGCCGCGATCGTGCGGTCTCGCGCGTTCTGATTGAAGTCGATGAAGACCTTCGCCCCGCGCTGCTCCTTCCACCAGGCGCTGGTGGCGAGCGTCGGGGCGCGGCGTTCGATTTCGCGGGCGAACGCGAGCGCCGCGCGTCGGACATCGACGAAATCCCATCGGGGCTGGATACGGACGTAGATGTGGAGCCCGCGGCCACCGGAAGTTTTCGGGTACCCGCGGTAACCGAGCTCGGCGAGGAGTTCGCGGGCGAGGTGCCCGACCTTCCTCGCTTCCGCGAATCCGGTTCCCGGCTGCGGATCGAGGTCGATGCGCAACTCGTCGGGATGTTCGGGGTCGGCCCGGCGTGAGGGCCACGGGTGGAAGACGACGGTGCCCAAGTTGACCGCCCAGATCACCTGTGCGAGGTCGGTGACGCACAGTTCCTCGGCGCGGCGTCCCGATGGGAACGTCACGACCACAGTCGACACCCACGGTGGGTGCGCCGGCGGAACGCGCTTCTGAAAAATCACCTTCCCGTCGACTCCGTCGGGGAAGCGCTGCAAGGTACAGGGCCGCTCGTAGAGCGCACGGACGATGCCCGGGCCGACCGCCACGTAATAGCGGGCAAGGTCCAGCTTGGTGGCCCCACATCCCGGAAAGTAGATCTTGTCGGGATTACTGAGGCGCACCATTCGGTCCCCGACCTGCAGTTCGATCGCCGTCATGTGCCGACGCTACCCCGGATCGGGCGGCGAACCCGCATCGCCACGAGGGACGCATTAGGGTCGCAGGTGTGGAGAAAGTAGTGAAGAGCGAACAGCAGTGGCGGCAGGAGTTGTCGCCCGAGGAGTACGCCGTCCTCCGTGAGGCAGCGACCGAGCCGCCGTTCAGCGGTGAATACGTGAACACCACGACGGTGGGGGTTTACGTCTGCCGGGCCTGCGGAGCCGAATTGTTCCGCAGCGAGACGAAATTCGAATCCCATTGCGGATGGCCGTCGTTCTATGCGCCGACGGACGGCGACGCCGTCGAGCTGCTCCCCGACACCAGTCACGGAATGATCCGTACCGAAGTGCGGTGCCGCCGTTGTGGTTCGCACCTCGGTCACGTCTTCCACGGCGAGGGCTACCCGACGCCGACCGACGACCGTTACTGCATCAATTCGATCGCCCTGCGACTGATCCCGGTTGAGCCGACATCACGGTAGGTCGGCCAGGATATCGGCCACCGGCTTACGCGGACCCGTGAAGAACGGAGTCTCCAGGGCCGTGTGTCGGCGGGCCCGGGCGCCCCTCAGGTGACGCATCATGTCCACCAGCCGGTGGAGTTCGTCCGCCTCGAACGCGAGCAGGAATTCGTAATCTCCTAAAGCGAAGGCGGAAACCGTATTGGCCAGAACGTCGGGATATTCTCGGCCCATGCGACCATGTTCGGCGAGCATGTCGGCTCGGTCGGCAGCGTCCAGTAAATACCATTCGTGGTCGCGGTTGTACGGGTAGACGCACAGATATCTCTTCGGGGCCTCCCCGGCGAGGAAAGCCGGGATATGGGCCTTGTTGAATTCCGCTTCGCGGTGCACGCCGATCGCCGTCCAGGTCGGCCGGCTCACCCGGCCGAGGGCGGTACGCCGCAACCGGTGGTAAGCCTCCTGAAGGTCTTCGGCGTGCGGTGCGATCCACCACACCAGGAGATCGGCGTCCGGTCGGAAACCCGAGACTTCGTAGACGCCGCGGGTCGTGACGCCTTTGCCCGCGAGTTCGGCGAAGAGGTCCTCGACCTCCGCGGTGGCCGATTGCCTCACGTCGTCGGCCAACTCCCCCGGACGCACCCCCAAGACGAGATACATCACATAGACGGAGGACGGGGTCTGTGCAGCATCGACGGTCATGTTTTTCATTCTCCCCCCGGCGCTCGCGAGACCGGCTCGTAGGTGTCGAGGAGACCGGCGACCGCGGCCCTAGCGCCCGCGATGCAGGCGGGGATCCCGACGCCGTCCAGCGCGGCCCCGCAGAGCGCCATACCCCGCGCGCGCGCCGTTTCGCTTCTGATCCGCGCCACTCGGGCGAGGTGTCCGACGTCGTACTGCGGCAACGCTCCTCCCCACCGAGTGACGTCGACCCCCAGCGGGTGGGCGCGGATGCCGACGAGCGCTGCGAGCTCCGCAAGTGCTCTGTCGGCGAGCTCGTCGTCGTCCCGCTGCAGGTCCGCGGTATCCCCGAATCGCCCGATCGAGGCGCGGACGACGACCCGTCCCGGAGCTCGCTCGGCGTACCACGGCCATTTGTTGCTGGAGAAGGTCACCGCCTTGATGAGGCGTTTCTCGACCGCCGGGACCAGAAAGCCGCTCCCCGACGGAAGATTTACCGCCTCGGCGTCGAAAACCGCGGTGACCACCGCCACACTGGCGTACTCGATGCGGCTCAAATCCGCCGCCAACCGCGGGAATTCCCGATCGAGCATCCGGGCCGCGGCAGGAGCGGGGACGGCGACCACGACCAGGTCGCCGTCCACGATCTCGGGGGCGCTGGCCGGACCCACCTCGCACCGCCAACCCTGCGCGGCGCGGCGCACCGCCCGCACGGTGGCGGAGGTGCGGAGCCGGACGCCGTCCGCGCTGAGGCGCCGCACCAGGGCGTCGGCGAGGCGGGCCACCCCGCCGGGGAACCCCACGAAGACCGGACCCTGCCCCGAAGCGGTCGGGAGTCTCCGGAGGGAACGCATTACCGAGCCGTGTTCGAGGGCGGCTGCGAGCTGGGGTGCGGTGGCCGGAAGAGAAAGTCGGTCGGCCCGCCCCGCGTACACACCCCCGAGGAGGGGTTCGACGAGCCGGGCCACGACCTCGCGGCCGAGCCGGGGCCGTAGCGCAGCAGCGACCGAGACGTCGTCCGCCGTTCCCGTGGGGGGAAGCACCAGGTCGAGCGTGGCGCGGGCAACCCCGGCCGGGGAGACCACACCGCTTGCGCGAAGCGAACGCAGCGAACGAGGCACCCCCATCACGTGGCCCTGGGGAAAGGGGCGCAACCGGCCCCGCGACCACACGCCTGCCGTCGTCGTGGCCGGTTCTACCAGCTCTCCGTCGATGCCGAGCGCTGCGGCCAGGGCGAGGGCTTCGGGACGGCGGGCCAAGATGGCCTCGGCGCCGAGGTCGGTCGACACTCCTGCGACCTCCCCGGCACGCAGCTTTCCCCCGAGCCGCTTCGAGGCTTCGAGGACGGTAACGGAAAGTCCGCGGCAGCTCAATTCGAACGCCGCGGTGAGTCCCGAAATCCCCCCACCGATCACTAGCGCCGTTGGGCGAGGCCGCGACACGTCGACCGGCTCAGACATCGACGCGCCTGGAAGTTTCGTGCACGAGATCGACGATCGCGGCGAGCACGCCCGGGTCGGATTCCGGGAGCACGCCGTGGCCCAAGTTGAAGATGTGGCCGCGCGCCGCCCGTCCCCGCGCCAGCACGTCGAGCACCGCCGCCCGCACCGCAGGCCAGGAAGCGAACACGATCGCCGGATCGAGATTTCCCTGCACCACAGGCTGTTTGCCGGTCGCCGCCGCGATCCGTGCTACCGCCGTATCGAGCGGCACCCTCCAGTCGACCCCCACCACGTCGGCGCCCGCCGCAGCGAGATCGGCCAACAGTTCTCCGGTTCCGACCCCGAAATGGATGCGCGGCACACCAAGGTCGCGGAGCACGGCCGCCGAGTGCGGCAGCACGTAGCGACGGTAGTCGGACGGCGACAACGACCCGGCCCACGAATCGAAGAGCTGCACCACGCGGGCGCCCGCCTCGATCTGGGTCAGGAGGAAAGCCCTGGAGAGCGCGCCGAGCTTCTCCGCCAGCTCGTGCCAGGTCGCAGGCTCGCGGTGCATGAGGGCTTTCGTGCGCACTTGATCCCGCGACGGTCCGCCCTCGACGAGATAGCTGGCGAGAGTGAAAGGGCCGCCCGCGAAACCGATCAACGGGACGTCGCCGAGCTCGGCGATCAGCCGACGCACCGCCGTCCGCACCGGTTCGAGGGCGTCGATGTCGGGGGGCGGGAGCCGGTCGACGTCCCCCTTCGTGCGGATCGGATCGTCGAGCACCGGCCCGATACCGGGGACGATGCGTACCGGAATCCCGGCCGTCGCGAGCGGGACCGTGATGTCGCTGAAGAGAATCGCCGCGTCTACCCGGTAGCGGTGCACGGGTTGCAGGGTGAGTTCGACCACCAGGTCGCTGGTGAGACATGCCTCGATCATCGGCAGGTCGCCGCGGGCGGCTCGATATTCGGGAAGCGCCCGCCCGGCCTGCCGCATAAACCAAACGGGGGTGATCTCCGGCCGCTCTCCGCGGCAGGCCTGCAGCAGGGGGCTCGTCGCAGCCGTGGTCGCCGTCCCGCTCACCCTCTCATCGTCGCACGGCATCTCGATCTTCCGTTCCGCGTTCAGGGCGAGCGGTCAGGCCGCGAGCATGGGCACGCTCGCCAGGACCAGCGCCACCCCGACAGCCTGCCCGCGGCGTAGGCGCTCGTGGTCGAGCAGGCGGGCCAGCACGACCGTCACCGCCGGGTAGAGCGAAGCCAGGACGGCGACCACGCTGAGCATGCCGCTTCTGCTCGCCACCGCGAACAGCCCGTTGGCCGCCACGTCGAGCCACCCGACGGCCGCGATGACCGCGCCATCCCTCGGCGAGAAGGAAAAACCCGTCCGGAGAATCGATCGGGGCAGCGACCACGCCGTGGCCAGCCCGGCGACGAGTAACACCCCTGCGATCGCAAGCACGCTGGTGAGGCGCATGACGAGCAATGTGGCGGTCACGTCGATCCGCGAGCCCTCACGGAGGAAGACGTAGACCGCTCCGAAGCAGACCCCGGCCGCCGCTGCCAGCACGACCGGACGACGGCGGTCCGGAATTCGGAATTCCGGTCCGCCTGCCAACATGACCCCGACGACCGCGATGCCGATGCCGGTCAGCTGGGCGGTTCCCGGCCGTTCGCCCTGGCCCATCCCGTACAACACGGGGACGACGGCCCCTGCACCTGCGATCGGGGCGACGATTCCCATGGTCCCGACGGCGAGGGCTCGGTAGAAGGCGACCAGACCGATCGCGCCGAGCACCCCGGCGCCGGCAGCCCACGGGAGGTATCGCCCATCCGCTGCGATCGTCCCGCTCGCAGCCGCGACCGGGACCAGGCTGGCCGCTGCGATCGCGTATGCGAGGCCGACGACGAGAACCGGGGAATGACGGCGGCTGGCCCGACCGCCGAGGTAGTCGGATGCCCCCCACACCACGCTGGCGAGGAAGGCGAGGACGGCGGCCACGAGCGGATCCCATCAGCTTGTCCGTGCGGCCGCCCCGAGCAGGGGTGGGCCGCGACGCGTGACACGAACCGCGGAGCTACCCTCGGACGGCGTCAATCGGTCCTACGCTGCCAGGGTGGCCACCCGGCAGCGTTCCAGCGAGCCACCCGAATTCGTCGCGGCGGCGTCCGCCGCGCTGCGCAGCGTCCGTTTGCGCCCGGAGATTCGCCTGACCGAGGCACCGGCCCCGCAGCGCCTGGCCCCGTTCGCGCTCGCGCTGACCGGAGACGTCGACGTGGGAGAGGCGGAACTCGCGACCGGCCGTTTCGTCGTCCTGCATGACCCGGAAGGTCAGGAGACGTGGCAGGGCGACACCCGAGTCGTGATCTACGTGCGGGCGGCGCTGGACCAGGAGATGGCCAACGACCCGTTCCTTCCAGCGGTGGCCTGGACCTGGCTCACCGAAGCACTCGGTCGCCACGTTTCGTCGCAACCCTTGGCGTTGGGCGGCACGGTGACCAGGGTGATGTCGGAGAGTTTCGGCACGATGGCCGCTCACCCGCCCGTGGCGCACGTCGAGCTGCGGGCTTCCTGGACGCCGGATCACGACCTCGCCCCCCACGTGGAGGCGTGGGGAGAGGTGCTGGCGTCGGCCGCCGGTCTCCCGCCCCTTCCGCCGGGAGTCGCCGTGCTCCCCGCGGGCCGGGGCCGGCAGCGGCGACGGCGCTGAGTCGACGGGTCTGCCCCGCAGGGCACCGCCCGGTTTGCCGGGCGAACGGCTGCGGGTCAGGTAGGCGATAACTGCGGCCTGCCCTGCGGACGCGAGACGAGAGGGCCGGTCGGCGCGCCCCGCGGCATGCGCAGGGTAAGGGTGGTTCCGGCGTTCGGCCAGGAACGGATTTCCAAGGACCCGCCGGCCAACCGGACCCGCTCTCTCAAGAGCCCGAGGCCGACATGGCGGCCGCGCTCCGGCCGGACCTGCTCGGGGTCGAACCCCGGCCCGTCGTCGCGGACGACGGCCACCACGCTGCTCTCGTCGACGGTGAGCGAAATCCGGGCGACGTCCACGTCGGCGTGCTTGACGACGTTGAGCAGCGCCTCTTGGAAGAACCGGTACACCGTCACCGCCGTCACGAGCGGCAGCGGGTACGGCGAGCTCGGCCACTCGATGAGCACCTCGAGGCCGTAGCGGGTGCGCAGATCGTCGCGGAGCGCGAGCACCGCCTGCGCGAGATCTCCCTCCCGCAGTGCCGGCGGCCGGGTGCGTGCCATGACCGCCCGCACCTGATCCTCGGCTTCAGCGACGAGATCACGGACGGCGGCCAGCTCGGCCGCGTCGATCGTGGGGGCGGCGAGCCGGGACCGGGCCAACATGAGGGTCTGGGCGACGGTGTCGTGCAGCTCGGCGGAGAGCTGGCCGCGGGCCGATTCTTCGGCCTCGACCAGGCCGGAGAGCAGTTCGAACATCCCCGCGCTGGTGGTCTCCGCCATGTGCCGGTGGCGCTCGGCGACATCGTCGGCGACGCGGATGCGCAGATGCAAGGCCTCCAGTGAACGGGCCAGTTCGAGGAGCTCGGGAATCGCCGTGACGATCATGCGGTCCTTGGCGTCGCCGACGAGGGGAGCGTCGGGGTCTTCCATCCGCCGGGTGGCGTTCTCCCGCAACCGACGCACGGCGGTCGCGAATCGACGTCCCGCTCGGTGAGCGGCCCAGGTCGCCAGCCCGCAGAGCAGCAGGCCCACACCGAGGATCAACCAGGCCGTTTGATCCAACCGCCCGGCGACCCCCAACCCTGCGGCCACCACGACGAGCACCCCGAGAGCGCTGGCGCCGGCAAGGCCACTCGCCCAGATCGCGAGGGGCAGACCCTGTTGGCCGCGGAAGAGCCTCACGGGACCGAGTGTGACGGGCTATCGGGGAGCCGCACGGTAGCGGGTTCGTCGACGCGCTGGTGCGGAAGCAGACCGGTGGTGGTCCACTCGCCCTCGCGACGCGCCGGCGTGGCGTGCGTCGCGGCGGTGTCGAGGTCGCGGAGCGCCGGATCCGCGGCCAACGCGATCGCTCCGAGGAGCGAGGCGACCGCCCGCTCGACCGCGTGAAGCTCCTCCACGATCTCGTTGATCGTGTCACCGCCGCCGCTGGCGAGTCTGGCCAGCCGGGTGGCCGATTCGCGCAGCATCTCCAGGGCCGGAGCGGTACCCGCACCGAGGTCACCGAGGGCCCGGGCGGCCTGGTCGGCGGCGTTCGCGCGGGCGAGAGCTCGATCTCGCGCTCCCGCTAGGTCTGCAACGGAAAGCCACGACTTCGCCTGACCGACCAGGACCTTCACCAGGCTGACTTCTCGGCGGCCGAAACCGGCACTGCCCGCCGCCCGTCGAGCGATCATGACGGCCAGTGGTTTGTCGGTCTTCCCGATCACAGCCGAGCAGAACGGACGATCACCGTCGACACCGACCAGGACGCCCCGAGCGCCGAGCGCGCGCAGCGCCCACGGCTGATCGAAGGCGTGGGGATCCGGCCGCCTGTGGGTTTGACCCGACTCGTCTCCGGTGTAGACCACCGGCCCTTCGTGTTCGAGGACGACGAGTTCCATGTCGGCGCCGCCGAGTACCCGCGCGGCCGCCGTCAGGACGACCCGGGCGGAGATGTCGACGGAATGGGTGACGGCTTGCTCCTGGCCGCGGGCGAGCTCGGCGAAGAGCCGAGCCTCAGCGCTCTTGGCGGTCTGCTCGTCGAAGGCTACCCAGAGCAGGAAGACCGGGACGAGCAGCCCGAGGAGGCCGAACGGTGCGTGGATCATGAGCCAGGACGCCAGGAGGCCGACGCTGGTGGTCCCGGCGGCGTGGATCGCGTACACCGCGGCGTCCTCGAAGACCATCGCGCGGAAACTCTGCCGACCCATGATCGAAAGCGGGACGGCGGACATCACCTGGTCGGCGATCCACCACAACGCCATCGCGGCGGCGCAGGCCAGCACCCCTCCGCCGAGGTGGACGGCGGCGTACGCCGCGAGGGTGCCGGTGACGAAGTATTGGGAGAGGTTGTAGAAGACCTTGAGCGGCGAAGACCGCTGCCGCATCAGCGCCGGGAACAGTCCGAGGCAGGTAATCGGCACGATCCACCAGCCGGGAGCGAGCAAGAACGCGCCAGCCAGCACTCCTTCTGTCATGGTGAAGGTCACACGTTGCCGGGCAACGGTGATGCTGATCCGAAGGATGTTGGCGGCTGCGACGAGGACGAGGAGCAACGGGTAGGCGTACGGCGCGGGGCGGCCCCACGGCGTCGCCGCGACGAGCGGCAGGCTCGCGCCGACGACGACGAGTGCGATGAGACGCAGTCGCCACGCTGGGCTCATGATCCGTCACCCCAGCTCTCAGCGTCCCACATCCGAGCTCCCCACATGCGGGCATCCCACATCCGGGCGTCCCAGATGTCCGAGCCCCACATCCGAGCTCCCCACATCCGCGCATCCCACATGCGGGCTCCCCACATCCGGGCGTCCCACATCCGGGCCTGCCAGGAGTCCGAGCCCCACATGCGGGCCCCCCACATCCGCGCATCCCACCAGTCGGCGCCCCACATGCGCGCTCCCCACATCCGCGCTCCCCACATCCGGGCGTCCCAGGAATCGGTGCCCCACATCCGGGCTCCCCACATGCGGGCGAGCGGCCAGACCGGCGCCCAGTAGCTCACGGTGGAGAACCATTGCGCCAGATTCAACGTCTGCTCGCCGGTGTTGAGGGGGTGGGCGTCACGGCCGTCGGGCACGCCGACCAGGCCCTGACCGTCGGCGATCGACGGCTGGATCGGAGTAGCGGCGTTGCGGATCGCCGACTTGACAATCCAGGGGTTGGCGTGCGGGTGCGCCTGAAGGTACAGGGCCGCAAGCCCGCTGACGATGGCGGTGGCTTGGCTGGTCCCCGAGCCCCGGAAGAGTCCCGAGGGCTGACGCGCGTTCGGGTACTGCTGGGCGATCACCGCGTCGTCCGGCATCTCGCCGAGGACGTTCACACCGGCCGCCACGACGTCGGGCTTGGTGACGCCGTCGACGTCCCCGTAGCCGCTGAAGTCGGCGACCACGGGGGTGTCGCCGGTGGTGTCGGCCGCGCCGACCGTCAGGGCGTCGGGGGAGAAACCGGGGTCACCGACCTGGCCGGGGGTGTTCCCTGAGGCAGCGACCACGGTGACGCCGGCGTAGCGGGTGAGGGTGACCGCGAAGTTCAGCGGGTCCACCCCGTAGGTGGCCGTGGGTTGGGTGACGCTCATCGACAGGTTCGCGACATCGACCGAGTCGGCGTGGGTTGCGACCCAGTTCAGGCCTGCGATCACGGCGGCGAGGGAGCTGCGACCGCTGTCGTCAGCGACCTTGACGACGTCGACGGTTGCCCCGGGAGCAACCCCGAGCGCCGCCCCGTCCGTGCCGTCCACCGGCCCCCCGGCGATGAGCGAGGCCATGAAGGTGCCGTGGCCGTAACCGTCGGTGAAGGTTCCGTGCTCGACGACGTGACCGCCCCGGTTGTTGAGGCCGGAGGTGTCGACGGCGTCGACCAGGCGCCCGGACTCACGGTTGAGCGCGGGAGTGTCGGATACCCCGGTGTCCACCAGGGCAACCGTGACCCCGGCGCCGGCCCCAGGCTGACCGGCCGGAGCGCCGAGGGTCTGCGAAGCGAGGACGCCCTCCGTCGTCCCGGCAGCGGAGGAACCGTCGGACGACCCCGAATTGTCCGACGATCCGTCACCATTCGACCCCTTGTGCTTCCCGCCACGGTCGTACGCGAAGCCGGCCGCAGCGACCGGGAGATTGGGTGAGACTCCCAGGACGCCGGGCTGGGTAGCCAGCGCCCGCAACGCAGCCGGATCCCCGGTGACGACCTCGACCTGGACGGCGTCCAGGAAAGCCTGGACGTGCACTCCCGGGACGGTGACCGGAGAAGGGCCGGCCAGGGCCACGACGGCCTGCTCGGGAACCGCCGCAGCTACCGGGGCGACCACCCCGATACCGGCGATCAAAACTCCCGATGCTCCTGCTGCGAGCCCTCGACGGATCGTCGTCACGATCACGGCGGTCTCCTCCCGGGTAGGCGGGACGGACCCCACACGGGTCCTGCTAGGGGTCTCGGCACCGCCGAAGTCCACCTGTTGTCGGAGGGGAAAAACCGCCCATTCGGAGCAGAGCGCGCGGCAAAGGACGTAAGGATCATGGAGAATTCACGCGGAAAACCGCAAATCTCCGTAGCCTGCTGAGCGTCGCCGCCCACCCGGCTCGCCGGGATCGGTGTAGCGACCGCCGGGCAGGTGGCGTAAGACCGTACCGGCGAACGCAGTAGCGAGGGGACGGCGAACGCTTCAGGCGGCGGGGACGCCGTCCGATGACTCCGGTGGAATCCGGGGACCCGCAGCACTCTGCGATCGCCGGCTCGGGCAAAGGGCCCGTTCCAGGTGAGGCTGGCCGCGACGGCGGCCCGACGACGAGGAGGGACCGGGGTGACGGCGTTGGTGGAACATGTACCACCCCAGCCGGAGAACTCCGCAGGGTTCACCGCGATGGTGGTTGATGATCACCCGTTGGTCCGCGAATCGATGGTGAGCCGGCTCACCGCCATGGGCGCGCGCGAGGTGATCGAAGCTGCAAGCTGTGCCGAGGCGCGAGCCCGGGCCAGGGCCGCTGGGCCGTGCGACCTGTGCATCGTGGACGTCGGGCTGCCGGATGGCTCCGGTCTCGATCTGCTCGCCGAGCTCCGTGCCGCCGGGTGGCCCCGGCTGGTGGTTTTGTCCGCCGCCGACGATCCCTACTCGGTGCGCGCCGCGTTCGTCGCCGGCGCCCAGGGTTACCTGCTGAAATCGGCGTCTCCCGTCGTGGTCGCCGATGGAGTCCGCCGCGTCCTCGACGGCGGGGTCTACGCCGACCCCGCGGTGGCATCCTTGCTCGCCGCGGGACTGCGCACCAACGCCGCCGCCGAAGGGGCCGGGGAACTTTCCAGCCGTGAGATCGAGGTACTCCGCTTGGTGGCCGACGGTCGGTCGAACAAAGAAATCGGCGATCTCCTCGGATTGTCCGCCCTTACGGTGAAAAGCCACCTCGCGCGGATCGCCCGCAAACTCGGGACCGGGGACCGCGCGGAGATGGTGGCGCTCGCGATGCGGGCCGGCGTCATCCGCTGACGTCACGTTTCCGCAGGCCCGCAGTCCGCTGCCGATCCTCGGAAGCCGTCGGCGCGCTTCCCGGCCCCGAGGTGAATCGGCAGAATTGCTCACCACGCTCGGTAGCGTGGAGCCGTGTCGACCCAGGAGCTGTTGGGGAAAGTCCTGCCCCACCTGTCGCTCCGCGACGGGCTCCCGGATCTGATCGACACCCCGGACCAACTCGCCCGCGCGGCGCAGGCCCTGGCTTCGGGAGAGGGACCGGTCGCGATCGACGCGGAACGCGCCTCCGCGTACCGGTACGGCCACCGCGCCTATCTCATCCAGCTTCGTCGCGAAGGAGTCGGAACCTTCCTCGTCGATCCGATACGGCTTTCCGACCTCTCACCGCTCGCCGCAGCGATCGGATCCGCGGAGTGGGTGATCCACGCGGCGGCCCAAGACCTCCCCTGCTTGGCCGAACGTGGCCTTCGACCGGCGCGGCTGTTCGACACCGAATTAGCGGCGCGACTCGCCGGATACCCGAGGGTCGGATTGGCCGCCATGGTGGAAACCCTTTTGGGTTTCCGATTAGACAAGAACCACGCCCGCGTCGACTGGTCGAGACGTCCGCTTCCCGAAGCGTGGCTGCGTTACGCCGCGCTCGACGTCGAGGTGCTCGCCGAATTGCGCGAAATTTTGCGAACCGAATTGCGACGACAAGGGAAATTGCGGTGGGCGGCTGAAGAATTCGAATACCTGCGGACTTCCCTACCGCCGACGCCGGCGCCGGAACGCTGGCGCCGGGTCTCCGGAATTCACCAGGTGCGCGGACGGCGGGGGCTCGCCGTCGTCCGCGAACTGTGGTCCGTGCGTGACCACCTGGCGCGGGAGGCCGACCTCTCCCCCACCCGACTCCTCCCGGACGAGGCGATCATCTGGGCGGCTACCCACCGCGTCACGACTCGCGAACAGCTCCTCGCTGCTGGCTTCCCCTCCCGCGACCTCGAAACCTGGTGGACGGCGGTGCGCCGCGCCCATCGTCTCGCTGACTCCGCGCTTCCGGCGGCGGCTCCCGCGTCGCCGGGGCCTCCTCCCGCTCATCGGTGGCGGGACAAGAGTCCGGCGGCCGCCGAACGGCTGGCCGCGGCCCGAGCGGCCGTGGCGGCCCTCGCCGACGAGCACCGCCTCCCGGCGGAGAACCTGCTCTCCCCCGACGTCGTCCGCCGACTCTGCTGGGATCCCCCCGATCCTCCGGACGAGGCCGCCGTCGCCGAGGTGCTGCGCCGCGGCGGGGCACGCCCCTGGCAAATCCGGCTGACCGCCGGGCCGCTGTCCCGGGTGCTGGTGCGGGCCGCCGTCCATGCTGTCGACGTCCACCCCGTCGACGTCCCACGTTCACCCGAACGCAGGATCGACCGCCGCACGCCAGGGGGTAACGTCCCGTAGCAGGGGTGCGAGCCGAAGTGGGGGCACGAGCGTGGCGACGGATGGTTTCGCCGGTACGCGCTCCACTGTGGCCTTGCGTCGCTGCCTCCTCGCCGTAAGCGTCACCGAAGATCTTGACCTCACGCCGACTAGTGACGGGGTGCGTCTGGACGGCGTTCCTCCCCTCACGGTGACCTTCGCCGAGGCTGCCGAGGCGATTGGGGACGCCGCCCCCGACTCGGAAACGGCCCGCCGCCGGTTGGCCCGCTGGCTGGCGATCCGCCGAGCTCTCGCGGACCGCACGCTGGAGGAGCTCGCCGAAGCTGCCCGACCGGTGGGGCTTCCGGTCGGGCACGTGCTCCACCCCGGAGGTGGATGGACCCGTCGGCAAGTCCTTGGGGGCTGCCTCGACCTGGGGCTCGGCTTCGTCGGACTCGATCCCAGGGATCGGGACAAGGTGGTCGTCGTCCCCGACGGAGTGCTGCAGGCCTGCGGCCTCGACGGAGCCGAGTGGTGGCAAACCGCATCCGACTACCTGGAGGACATGGGAGCACTGGCCACCGCACGGTGGCGTCGGGAACCGAGGCAACCGCTGCGCCCCATGGGAGATTGCGACGTGGTGACCCTGCTCGGTTCCACGGTGTTCCGCGGGGCGATCGCCGCGGAGGCCGGTGGCCTGCGTGCCGTGGCCGTACCGATGCGCCACCGCGGGTGGCTGGATTTATCGCGAATCGACCCGGCCTTCGTTCGGGCGGCGGCGTCCCTCACCGACCCAGAACAACGCGGCTTTTCCCGGCCGGTCCTGGTCACCGCGGACGAAGTCGCCCTCGCCGGGGACGGCCCAGGGGTGACGATCGTGCTGCGAGATCCTGCCGCCTCGGACCCGCGCTGGCTCCGCGACGTCCTCTACCACTGACCGATACCGCTGACCGACAAGCCGCTATTCCACGACTGGCCGGACTTCGTCGAGGCTGCCCAGACTGGCCACCGCCTCCACGACGGAGCGGGTGATTTCCTGAGCCGACAGGCCGATATCCGCCAATATCTGGGAACGCTTGCCGTGCGCCAGGTATCGCTGCGGGATCGCATGGATGCGCACGGGGGTGTCCACTCCGTGGTCGCGCAGCGCGAGGGACAACGTCGTTCCGGCGCCTCCGTGGCGGCAGTTGTCTTCGATGGTGACGACGAGCGGGTGGGTGGCGCACAGCGTCACCAACGCGGGATCCACCGGCAGTAAATAGCGCGGGTCCACCACGGTCGATTCGATTCCGTGCGCGGCCAGCCGATCCGCGACCTCCAGGGCGGTGGTGCTCATCGGCCCATACCCAACGAGGAGGACGTCGGGCTCCTCACTGCGGCGCAGCACGTCGACCGTCCCCAACCGCTCGACCGCCTCCACCTCACGGGGCAGCTCGCCCTTCGGGAAACGGATGGCGGTCGGGCCGTCGTCCACCGCGACGACTTCGCGAAGGAGGTCCCGCAGGCGGGTGGCATCCCGCGGTAGGGCAATACGAATGCCGGGCACCAAGGAGAGGATCGCCAAATCCCACATGCCGTTGTGGCTCGGGCCGTCGTCCCCCGTCACCCCGGCACGGTCGAGGACGAAGGTGACCGGAAGGCGGTGCAGGCCGACGTCCATCAGGACTTGGTCGAAGGCGCGGTTGAGGAACGTCGAGTACACGCAGACGACCGGATGCAGGCCGCCCATGGCCATCCCTGCTGCGGAGGTGACCGCGTGCTGTTCGGCAATCCCGACGTCGAAAGTGCGATCCGGATATGCCGCCGCGAAATCAGCCAATCCCACGGGGTGGAGCATCGCGGCGGTCAGCGCGACGATATCGGGACGCTCGGCACCGATCCGCACGATTTCGTCGGCGAAGACCGCCGTCCAACTCCGCGGCTTCGGTTTTTCCTGTCCGGTGCGCGGATCGAAGGCACCCGGGCCGTGCAAATGGTCGACCTCATCGCGTTCGGCCGGCAAATAGCCGTATCCCTTGCGGGTGACGCAATGCACGATGACCGGTCCGCCGAATCTTTTCGCCTGCACAAAGGCGCTTTCCATCGCGGCGATATCGTGGCCGTCGATCGGCCCGAGGTATTTGAGACCCAGATCCTCGAAGAGTCCCTGCGGAGTGAGGACGTCCTTCAAACCCTTCTTGATGCCGTGCAGCGTGTCGTAGAGGGCCTCCCCCACCAGAGGAGTGCGGCTGAGCACGTCCTTGATCCGGGCCAATACCCGCTCGTAATTCGGGTTGGTGCGCAGCATGTTGAGGTGGACCGCGAGACCTCCGATAGTCGGAGAATACGACCGACCATTGTCGTTGACGACGATGACGATGCTACGGTCCTTCGCTGCCGCGATATTGTTGAGAGCTTCCCAACACATGCCGCCGGTCAGTGCGCCGTCCCCCACGACCGCGACGACCGTGCGTTTCTCCCCGCGGACGGCGAAGGCCTTGGCCAACCCATCGGCATAACTCAATGCGGTGGAGGCGTGAGAATTCTCGATCCAGTCGTGCTCGGATTCGGCACGCGACGGATACCCCGACAGTCCCCCTTTTTGCCGCAGCAGCGCGAAACCGTCGCGTCGACCGGTCACGATTTTGTGCACGTACGCCTGATGCCCGGTGTCGAAGAGTATCGGCTCGGACGGGGAATCGAAGACCCGGTGCAGTGCGAGCGTCAATTCCACCGCACCCAGATTGGGGCCGAGATGTCCCCCGGTACGGGAAACGGCTTGAACCAAGAAATCCCGTATCTCGCGCGCAAGGACGCGGAGCTCGGCGTGGGTGAGCCGCCGCAGATCCGATGGGGTGTTCACCGATTCCAACAAACCCATGGCTCCCTCGCCTTCTTCGCCGGGGAGTCCGCCGTCGCACGCGCCGGCCGGCCTGTCATCCCTGTCGCCGCGGTCGATCGCCACGGACCGAGTCTAGTGGAACATGGCGGCGACGGAACCCCGGCGGCCAGGCGGACGCCCGCACCTCACCGCGACGTCCCCAGGAGCTGCCGCAGCACGTACGGCAGGATGCCGCCGTGGCGGTAGTACTCCGCCTCCCCTGGGGTGTCGATCCGTACGATCGCCTGGAACTCCTTGTCGTCGGCCCGAACGGTGACCTGCCGGGGAAGGCGTTCCGTGCCGGCCAAACCACTGATCGTGAAGACCTCCTCGCCGGTCAGGCCGAGGGTTTCCCGGTTCTGGCCTTCCATGAACTGCAGGGGCAGCACGCCCATCCCGATGAGGTTGCTGCGGTGGATCCGCTCGAACGACTCCGCGAGCACCGCCCGTACCCCGAGGAGCGCGGTGCCCTTGGCCGCCCAGTCCCGAGAGGAACCCGAGCCGTACTCCTTGCCGGCGATCACGATGAGGGGAACCCCTTCGCCCGCGTACCGCATCGCAGCGTCGTAGATCGTCATGAGCTCGCCGTCCGGCAGGTGGCGGGTCACGCCCCCCTCGGTACCCGGGGCGAGGAGGTTACGCAGCCGGATGTTGGCGAAGGTCCCGCGGATCATCACCTCGTGGTTGCCGCGGCGCGAGCCGTAGGAGTTGAAGTCCTTCGGCTCGACTCCGTGCTCCATGAGGTAACGGCCGGCCGGCGAATCGCGCTTGATCGAGCCTGCCGGCGAGATGTGATCCGTCGTCACGGAATCACCGAGGACGGCGAGCGCCCGCGCTCCGACGATGTCGCTCACCGGTGCCGGTTCCCGGCTCATGCCGTCGAAATACGGCGGGCGACGCACGTAGGTGGACCGCTCGTCCCAGGCGAAGAGGTCTCCCTCCGGAATCTCCAAGCTGTTCCACCGCTCGTCTCCGGCGAAGACGTCCCGGTAGCTCTCGGTGAACATGCGTGATTCGATGGCCTGTCCGATGATCTCGGATATCTCCTGCTCGGTGGGCCAGATGTCGCGGAGGTACACCGGGTTGCCGTCGGAACCCACACCGAGCGGCTCGGTCGTCAGGTCGACGTCCATCGACCCGGCGAGGGCGTAGGCGACGACGAGCGGCGGAGACGCCAGGTAGTTGAGTTTGGTGTCCGGGTGGATGCGACCCTCGAAATTCCGATTCCCCGAGAGCACCGAAGCGACCACGAGGCCACGCTCGTTGATGGCCTTCGAAAGGGGCTCGTCGAGCGGACCGGAATTGCCGATGCACGTCGTGCACCCGTATCCGACAAGGCTGAAACCGAGTTTCTCCAGATACGGGGTGAGACCGGCCGCCTCGTAGTACGACATGACGACTTTGGACCCCGGAGCGAGGGTCGTCTTCACCCAGGGTTTGCGCTCCAGACCGCGTTCCACGGCTTTCTTCGCCAGCAACGCCGCGCCCACCATCACCGACGGATTGGAGGTGTTGGTGCAGCTGGTGATGGCCGCGATGACGACCGCGCCGTGGTCCACCTCGACGGTGGTGCCGTCCGAGAGCGTGACGAGAGTGGGAGAGCTTGGGCGCGCGCCGTCGCCGGTCGGAGCACTGGCCGCGACGACCGGTTTGTCCGCCGGATGTTCGTGGTGAACCGCGAGCGGATCACTAGCGGGGAACGATTCGTCGATGCCCTCGTCGAGGACGCCGTCCACCGGCTCGCTCGTCACGTAGCTGCCGAGCGCCGCCCGAAAGGCTTGCTTGGCGGCGGCGAGCGGAATGCGGTCCTGCGGACGTTTCGGGCCCGCGATGGACGGCTCGACGGTGGAGAGGTCGAGTTCGAGCCGTTCGGAGTAATCCGGTTCGGCGTTCGGGTCGAGCCACAGCCCTTGTTCCTTGGCGTACGCCTCGACGAGCGCCAAGCGCTGCGGACTGCGTCCGGTGAAGCGCAGATAACGGATGGTCTCCTCGTCGATCGGGAAAATCGCGCACGTCGAGCCGTATTCCGGGCTCATGTTCCCGATGGTGGCTCGGTTCGCGAGCGGTACGTTGGCGACTCCCGGGCCGTAGAATTCCACGAATTTACCGACCACGCCGTGGCGGCGCAACATCTCGGTGACGGTGAGGACGAGATCGGTCGCGGTGGCGCCGTCCGGAAGTTCGCCGTGCAGCCGGAATCCGACGACTTTAGGGATGAGCATGCTGATGGGTTGGCCGAGCATGGCGGCCTCGGCCTCGATACCTCCCACTCCCCAACCAAGGACCCCGAGCCCGTTGACCATCGTGGTGTGTGAATCGGTTCCGACCAGCGTGTCGGGGTAAGCTACGCCGTCACGGTCGAAGACGACCCGGGACAGGTATTCGAGGTTCACTTGGTGGCAGATCCCGGTATCGGGCGGCACGACCTTGAAATTGTCGAAGGCCCGCTGCCCCCAGCGCAAGAATTGGTAGCGTTCTCGATTCCGCTCGAATTCGAGTTCGGCGTTACGGATGAAAGCATCGGGACGGCCGAAGACGTCGGCGATGACCGAATGGTCGATGACGAGTTCCGCGGGGCTGAGCGGGTTGATCCGCGCTGGGTCTCCGCCCAGGGCAACCATCGCTTCCCGCATCGCGGCGAGGTCCACGACACAGGGAACCCCGGTGAAATCCTGCATGAGGACCCGCGCCGGGGTGAATTGGATTTCGGTGTCCGGCTCGCGGTACGGATCCCATTCGGCCAAAGCGCGGATGTGCTCTGCCGTGACGTTGACGCCGTCCTCGGTGCGCAGCAGGTTCTCGAGCAGGATCCGCAGCGAGAACGGGAGCCGCTCCGCCCCCGGGACGGAATCCAACCGGTAGATGGTGTAGCGGGTATCCCCGACGGTGAGTGTGTCCCGGCTCCCGAAGCTGTTCGGCCCCTCCGCCACGACGAACCCTCCTCGATATGACAGCAGGTTTCGATTCGAATTCGAGCCTATCGCCCGCCTCACCGCTCGGCTCCGGCACTCGGCGCCCGCACGTGAAAACTCACCATCCAGTCCTCTTGGGTCTCACCATCGATCTCCAAACGCCAGGCGTAGCGGCCGGGCGGCAAGACGAGCCCGGGTCCGATGGTCACGACGACGGGGACGTCCACCGTGATCCCGGCGGGTGCACCAACGGGCCGTTGGACCCGAAGGAATTGTTCGTGCACCAGCGGTTGGGGATTCTCCGGCGGTCCTACGACGACCGCCCGCCCATCGGCGTCCTCCAGTCGCAGCCGCAGGCGGTGTTCTTCGTCGGTGCGGTGCCACGGCACGTGGACGAGGACGACGACGGCCTGCCCGGGAAGAGCACCGGTCGGGGCAGCCGCCACGACCGTCCATCCGGCGCCGAGGATGTGCACCTTGCCCGACGGATCGACCTGGGCGGCGTCACACAACAGCAGCGTGGCGTGCATCTCGCCTGCCCTCTCTGGTGAGGATCGCGACGCATTCGACGTGGTGGGTCTGCGGAAAGATATCGAAAGCCCGCAGCGAGCCGAGCCGATATCCGGCGTCCGCGAAGGCCGCAAGGTCTCGGGCGAGGGCCGCCGGATCACACGCGACGTAGGCCACCGCCCGCGGTCGAAGAGCGGCGAGCGCTGAAACGTTCACGGGGGTGAGCCCGCTGCGGGGAGGGTCCACCACGGCGAGGTCGATCGACTCGATAGCGCCGCGTCGCAGCGCGGCACCGACATCGGCGTGACGGACGTCGACCACGCCGAGGTCTCGAAGATTGTGCGCCGCGTCGCGCACCGCCGCAGGATCCCCTTCGACGGCCAGTACCCGACCGGACGGACCGACGGCCTGGGCTAGGAACGCGGCGAAAAGTCCCGCCCCGCAATACAAATCGACCGCCCGGTCTCCATGCTGGGGACGGAGTGCCGCGAGGACCGCATCCACGAGGAGCTCGGCTGCGCTGGGGTGAACCTGCCAGAAGGTACGCGGTGAGACCCGGAACGTGCGTCCGCGCACGGTATGGGTGAGCCGACGGGCGCCGGTACGGCGAGAGCCACCGCCCCTGCGAAATTCGGTGACGGCGAACTCCCCAGAGCTGGACGAGGCGGCCACTTCGATCGCCTCGTCCTCAGGCCGGCGCCGTCCCTCTACTCCGGCGGCTTCCACGACGGGATGAGCGATCGGGCAGCGGTCGACGGCCACCACCTCGGAGGATCGGAACCGGTGAAAACCCGCCCGACCGCCCGGGTCCGTCGAGAAGCGCACCCGAGTGCGCCAAGCCCAATCGAGGCCGGTGCCCTCGACCGATGCCGCAGCGTCGACGCCGGCGAGCCGTCGCATCTGCTCGCGGATCACTGCGGTCTTGAGTTCCCGCTGGTAATCGGCTTCGGCATGCTGCCAATCGCACCCGCCGCAACCCCCCGGCACTGCATACGGGCAGCGAGGCTGGACCCGGTGGGCCGACGGCTCGACGACCTCAACCACCTCCGCGCGGGCGTAGCGGGAACGCACCTCGGTGAGCCGGGCCGTCACCCGCTCACCCGGCAACGCGTGACGAACGAAGACGACGAGATCGCCGTGGCGGGCCACGCAACAGCCGCCGTGAGCGACCGGGCCGACGTCCAGGGTGAGGGTGGCACCGAGCTCGATCACGACCGCGGGCCCGCATGCGGCGGCTCGGCGGGAACGTGGGTGGGACGGGTGGGTGTGCCGCCGTCCGGACCGGTCGCCGAGGTGGCCCCGGACGCCGCGGCGACCTGCCACCAGCGCCGCTGGTCCTGGTCGATCTGCGCTTTGAGTCGCTCCGAAGAGGCGAGCTGGTAGGGCACGCTCACCACCATGACACCCGGGGTGAAAAGCAGCCGACCTTTGAGCCGTAACGCGCTCTGGTTGTGCAAGAGCTGTTCCCACCACCGGCCGACGATGTATTCGGGGATGAACACCGTGATGACGTCGCGGGGACTGCTTCTGCGGATGCTCTGCAGATATTCCACGATCGGCCGTGTGATTTCGCGGTAAGGGGAGGCGAGGACTTTCAACGGCACCGGGAGATTGCGCCGTTCCCACTCGCGCTCCAGGGCGGCGGTTTCCTCCGGGTCCACGTCGACGGTCACCGCCTCCAGCACCGAGGGGCGGGTGGCTCGCGCGTAGGCCAGGGCGCGCAACGCCGGTTTGTGCAGCTTGGAGAGCAAGACGATAGCGTGCACGCGCGCGGGAAGGGCCGCTTCGGCGTCCAAGTCGGCGAAGAGCTCGCGTGCCACCGCATCGTAGTGTCCGCGGATCCCCCGCATGGTGAGGAAAATCACCGCCATGGCTGCGACGGATATCCACGCGCCGGCGAGGAATTTGGTGATGAGGACGACGAAGAGCACCACCCCGGTGAGGGTCGCGCCGAAGGCGTTGATGGCCCGCGACCGCAGCATGCGCCGACGTTCGGCCGGATCGGTCGTCGTCGGCAGATGCCGGTTCCAATGGCGCACCATGCCGATCTGGCTCGCCGTGAACGATACGAACACGCCGACGATGTAGAGCTGGATGAGTCGGGTGGTCTGAGCGTCGAAGACGATGATGAGCAGGACGGCGAACCCCGCGAGCAGCATGATGCCGTTGCTGAAGGCGAGCCGATCCCCGCGGGTGTGCAATTGGCGCGGCAGATAGCCATGCTTGGCGAGGATCGATCCGAGCACCGGGAATCCGTTGAAGGCGGTATTGGCGGCCATCACGAGGATGACCCCGGTGGCGGCGGTGACGAAATAGAACCCCGGAGAAAAACCGCTGAACACCGCCTTCGCCAACTGGCTGATGATCGGATCCTGGCGGGCGGCGAACCGGCGCACCTCGGTGAGCCGAGCCAACACGATGATGGAGAACATCATCGTCAACGCGATCACTCCGAGGAGGAGCAGAGTGGTCGCCGCGTTCTTGCTCTTCGGTTCGCGAAAATTCGGCACACCGTTGGAAATGGCCTCGACACCGGTGAGCGCCGCACTTCCCGAAGAAAATGCCTTGAGCACCAGGAAAGCTCCGAGGATCCCGGTGATCCCGTGCGGGAATTCGCTGGTCGGGTTGACCGCCAAGTGGGCGGTCTCGGCGTCCGGCAAATGCCCGAAAGCGGCGCGGAAGAAACCGACGGCGGCCATACCGAGGACGCCGGCCATGAAGGCATAGGTGGGAATCGCAAACGCCGTCCCCGACTCACGGATTCCGCGGAGGTTCATCGCCATGAGCGCGACGACCAGACCGACGGCGAGCGCGACGGTGTGCCCCTTCAGGAAAGGGATGGCCGACGCCGCGTAATCGGCCCCGGAGGAAATGGAAACGGCCACCGTCAGCACATAGTCGACCATGAGCGCGCTGGCGACGACGAGGCCGGCGGTGGCCCCGAGATTCGCGGTAGCGACCTCGTAGTCCCCCCCACCGTTCGGGTACGCGCGCACCGTCTGCCGGTAAGAGGCGACGACCGTCATCATGACGACGCCGACGGCGATCGCAATCTTCCAGGAGAAGGCGTAGGCAGCAAGGCCGGCCGCCGAGAGGGTCAGGAAGATTTCGTCGGGCGCGTAGGCGACGGACGAAAGGGCGTCGCTGGCGAACACCGGGAGCGCGATCCGTTTGGGGAGCAAAGTCTCGCCGAGCCGGTCGCTGCGGAGGGCGCGGCCTACGAGGAGGCGCTTGAGCACGCCGCCGGGAAAGGGCACGCGGACGATGGTAGCGACCCGCGTGCGCGGGCGGTCACCAGCCGAGCGCCGCTGCGCGCATGCTGAGAACAAGTGGTACCGTCACCGACGCGGCGCGACGCAGTCTGCGCCGACGAGACAGAAGGGTGGGCTCCACGGTGCACGTCGTGATCCTCGGGTGCGGACGGGTCGGGGCGACGCTCGCCGACAGCCTGGAGCGACTGGGCCACTCGGTGTCGATCATCGACCAGGACGCCCACGCTTTTCGTCGCCTGCCCCCGGATTTCCGCGGTCACAAAGTGCACGGATTCGGCTTGCACCGCAGCGTGCTGGAAGAATCGGGGATTCAGCACGCAAGTGCCTTCGCCGCCGTCAGCAACGGAGACAACTCGAACATCATCTCGGCCCGTTTGGCCCGCGAGGTCTTCGGAGTCGAGAACGTGGTGGCACGCATTTACGACATTCGACGGGCGGAGATTTACCAGCGGCTCGGGATTCCCACCGTCGCCACGGTGAAATGGACGGCGGATCAAATCCTGCGACGGGTCCTGCCGTCGGGTGCCCAGACGCTGTGGCGTGATCCGACCGGCACGATGGCCCTCAGCGAGGTCCACGTCGACCCGAGCTGGATCGGCCATCGCCTCACGGACCTGGAAGAAGCGGCCGGCGTCCGCATCGCGTTCGTGACCCGCTTCGGAGCCGGCGTGCTCCCGACCCCCGAGACCGTGCTCCAGGAAGGCGACCTGGTCTACGTCATGGCACCCGAAGGTCGCCTGGAGCGTGCGGCCGATATCCTCGGACGCCCCCGCGAACCGGAGCGGGAACGTGCGTGAGCACCGGCCGACACCGCTCGGCGTCGTACGTGACGGCGTTCGATGCGACCCGGTGGCTTGACGTGGAGGGGCTGAGATGCGAGTAGCGATCGCGGGAGCGGGAGCCGTTGGGCGCTCCATTGCCGCAGAGCTGATCGAAAACGGCCACGAGGTCCTGCTCATCGACAAGGACAGCAAGGCGATCGACGTCGACGCGATCCCCCGCGCCGAGTGGATGCTCGCCGATGCCTGCGAGATCGCGAGCCTGGACGAAGTGGGGCTCGACACCTGCCAGGTCGTCATCGCAGCGACTGGGGACGACAAGGTGAACCTCGTGGTCTCCCTCCTCGCCAAGACGGAGTACGGCGTACCTCGGGTGGTGGCTCGCGTCAACGACCCGGTCAACGAGTGGCTCTTCGACGAGTCGTGGGGAGTGGACGTCGCCGTCTCCACCCCGCGACTCCTGTCGGCGTTGGTCGAAGAGGCGGTGAGCGTCGGGGACTTGGTTCGGCTGATGACGTTCCGGCGCGGTCAAGCCAATCTCGTGGAATGGACCCTCCCGCCGGCCGCGCCGCTGATCGGCAAACGGGTCGGTTCGGTGCGCTGGCCGCCCGACACCGCGCTGGTTGTCATCCTCCGCGATGGTCGGGTCATCGTTCCCAGCCCGGACGACCCGCTGGAAGGCGGAGACGAGCTGCTCTTCGTCGCCGCCCCCGAGGTGGAGGAGCAGCTGAGAGCCCTACTGCTCCGCGGCTCCCAGCCGACGAGCGAACAGACCACCGTCTCGGGGTAGCTCTGCGGCGACCGCGACCGACCGTCCTCGCTCAGAGTCGGACGATCGGATTCGGGTAGCCCCGCGGCGCCGTCCCACCGCTCGCGCGCCAAGGCTGATGCGCCAGTACGGGGGAAAGCGGGGTCAATTCCGGAATCCACCGGCGTACGTACCGTGCCTGCGGATCGTACCGGAAGGCTTGCCTGAGTAGCGAGAAACGTCGATTCGGACGACGGTCGGCCCCGGTGCCGGCGACCCACTGCCAGTTGAGCACGTTGTTGGCGAGGTCGCCGTCGACCAGTTCGGCGAAGAAATGCGCGGCTCCCAACCGCCAATCGAGACCGAGCAGGCGGCAGAGGGCGTATGCGGCGACGAGGCGGGCACGGTTCGGCATCCAGCCCTCGACGGACAACTGACGCATTCCCGCATCGACGATCGGCAGGCCCGTCCGCCCCGTTCTCCACGCCTCGAGGGCCTGCTCGTCGCGGCGCCAACGCCGAGTCACCGGCCGGTAGTCGTCCTCGACCACTCCGGGCCGGGCGGCCATCATCTGGTAATGAAAATCCCTCCAGCAAAGTTGGCGGCGGAATTCGTCGCAATCGGCGACCAGCTCCTCCAGATACCGAGCGGATACGCAACCCAGATGCATATACGGTGACAGACGCGACGTTGCGTCGGCACCGAGATCGTCACGTAGCTCGGCGTAGCGGGCGAGACTCTCGCGAATCCATCGGCGGGCGCGGGCGAGTCCCGCGGTCTCACCGCCCGCGAACGTCGCGCGCGCCCCGCTCACGGCGAGCTCCTCACCGCGCAGGACGAGCCCTTGCGGCCATCGAATTCGACGGTGGGTCGGCACGATGGCACGACGGGATGCGTCGCACCAACGCCGCCAATAAGCGGTGAACACTGCGTAATGATCCGATCCGGACGGGGCAACCACCCCGGGTGGAATCACGCTGTGGACTGCTTCGTGGACGAAAAGTCGCCGCCCGTCACTTTCCAGAGCGCGTCGAACCCAATCCTCCCTATCGCGGGCGTACCGCGAAACGTCACGACTCACGTGAACTTCGCAAGCTCCCACCTGTGCCGCCAACCGCGGAATCTCGACCTCGGGTGCCCCGCGCAGGAGGACGAGCCGGCTGCCACGCGCCCGGAGACTGCGATCGAGGTCGGCAAGCGACTCCCGGAGAAAACGCTCACGACGACTACTCGCCCGACGCGCCGTGAGGATTCTCGGGTCGAGGACGAAAACCGGCACGACGCTCCCCCGGGCGGCGGCGTGCAGCATGGGATTGTCGTGAAGGCGCAGGTCGCGGGTGAACCATGCGATACGAATCGTCTCGCCGATGCCGCTCACCTCGGTCGACGTCATTCACGAATAGCGCCCGCGGGGAGCAATTCGTATTTCGGGTTGAAAATGACCCGCCGACCGTCGTCCCGGCGGGTGATGCGACCTTCGGCCTTGATACTCCGACCGGGTTCGATTCCCGGAATGCGGCGACGTCCGACCCAGACGAGTTCGACGCTGCCGGTACCATCCCACAGTTCTGCCTGCAGGCACGGGGCTTGGCCGCGAGGCTGGATCGTCACGGTCCGCAGCATGCCGACGACCCGGACGGGGGTGCGCTCCGGACATTGGCCCACCGGTGTGGCGCCACTCTCCCGGGCCAGCTCTTGATGTTCCTCCGCGTCCAGCACTATTTCGGGGCTGGTCAATTTATGCAGCGCGCGGCGCAACAGGCCGTTCTTAGGGTTTTTCGTACTCTCGGTCATCGTTTCACAGCCTAAGTCGGCCTCAGCCGACCGAAGGCCCACGACCCTGCGTCGTTCATAATCGCGGAGCCTGTGGGGGTAAGCGGAGGGGAATCGGGTCGCGGGGCGCCATCGGCTCGGTGCCGCGCACCACGACGGCGCGGAGTACCAGGGTTTCCAGCAGTTCGGCGGCCGCACGGTCGGTAGCGGCGGGTCCGCTGAAGGTGGCTCGGAGGAACCACCGTGGCCCGTCGAAGCCGACGAAACGCACCTGCTCCTCCCGGGTCTTGCCGTCCGGACCGACCTGCCGCAGCACCGCCCGCAGTTCCGTCCCGAAAGGCCCGGGCACCTCCTCGGCCCGCCCGCCCCCGGCCCGTACGGATTCGGCGAGCTCGCGGCGGACGTCGTCCCAGATTCCCTCGCTGCGGGGAGCCGCGAACGCGATGAGTTGAACGGCCCCTCGGGGGGAGACGAGAGTAGCCGCGATGGGCTGACGCTGATCGTTGAGCTCTACCCGCAGCTCGATTCCCGGGACCACCGGTACCCGCAGCCCTCCGAGATCGAGACGCGTGAGGGAGGCGTCGGCGTCCGGGCCGACTTCACCGGCATCGAGCGGACGCCGCCGACCGGGCTCGGCGGCCGCCGCCTCGGCCTCCGCATTCGCAGGCTGATCGGCTTGCGGTGAGTCGAATTCCTCGCCGTCGTCGGCGATCTCCTGGTCGCCCCGTCGCCGGAACAGCGGCACATCAAACTCCTTCCACCGTCACGCTCGCTCCTCTGGGATCGCTGATCCCACCGGTCGAGCCATGCCCGCCGGTGCCCCGCTGCGACCCCGGGAGCGTTGCCACCTCGATGAACTCGGCCCGCTCCACTTTTTGGATGACCAACTGCGCGATCCGATCCCCCCGGGTCAGCCGAAGCGGCTCGCGCGGATCGAGGTTCACCACGATCACCTTGATCTCTCCCCGGTAGCCGGCGTCGATGGTGCCCGGGGAGTTCACCAATGCCATCCCGCACCGCGCGGCAAGCCCGGAACGGGGGTGGACGAACGCGGCGTAGCCGTCCGGGAGCGCCAGCGCCACCCCGGTCGGAACGACCATCCGTTCTCCCGGAGCAAGGTCGATGTCGACGGTCGTCACGAGATCGGCTCCGGCGTCCCCGGGATGGGCGTACGTGGGGAGCCCCACCGCATCATCCAGGCGGCGGACCAGCACCGGCACGCGGCCGGGAACCACTCCCGCCGAGACCTTTGAAGATGGATTCATCGGTGCTCCTCACCGCCGCGACGATGACCGGTGTCGGGCCCGTGGCCCGCTCGTAGCCTAGGGAGCATGGCAGCGCCGCAGCGAGTCGGCCCTGCGGTACGCGACAACATCGAGTACCGCGAGCGACTGGCGGTCCCCTGGTACTGGTGGCTGGTCGCCCTGCTTTTCGTGATCCCGAGCATGGAGGCGGTCGTCGTCCTCGGACCGCAGATGTCCCGCCGACCCTCGCTGTGGGTCGCCCTGGTCGGGGTAGCGGCGAGCGTGGGGCTGGTCGCCGCGGTCTTCGCTCCGGCGTCTCGGACGACGATCCGCGTCGACCGTCGGGGCTTGCGCATCGGCGCCCTGAGCCTCCCAGCCGAGGCGATCGGGCGGATCCGGGTGCTCGATCGCCCCACCACGCGGCTGGTCACCGGCCCGCAGGCTCGCGCCGACGCCGTCCTGCGGTTACGGCCGTGGATCCGTGAATCGGTCCAGGTAGAGGTGCTGAATCGGCGGGAGCCCTACTGGGTGATCTCCACTCGGCATCCGGAGCAGCTTGCGGCCGCCCTCGGCCGGGTGGCCTCGCGTTCCTGACCCTCGACGTGTCCGGCACCTGCGCTGCAGGTTCACTCACGCCGCCGCGCACTCCCGACAGATCATCTCGTTGCCCTCGCTGATCGCGAGCTGGCTGCGATGGTGCACCAGGAAACACCGGGTGCAGGTGAACTCGTCCGCCTGCCGGGGCAGAACGCGGACCGACAGTTCCTCGTTGGAAAGATCCGCGCCGGGTAACTCGAACGACTCGGCGAGTTCCGCCTCGTCGCTTTCGTACAGGCCGGCTTGCCGGTCGGCTCGCCGTGCCTTGAGTTCCTCCAGGCTGTCCTCGCCGAGATCGTCGTCGATCTTGCGGGGGGCGTCGTAATCAGTCGCCATCGCTGACCCTCGTTTCTCCCTGTTGTGCCGCTACCCACGTGGGTGAGGGGTAGCGCGCAATGTAACGCGAAAGCGGGCCCAGTTGTGCCCGACCCGGAGGGCAGATTTTGTCACGTTCCGGCCCGCCGGACCAGGCGGGGCACCTCGACCCTACGGTGAATCCGGTCACAGTGGTCGCCGTCGAATCCGGTCACAGTGGTCGCCGTCCGCCGTCCGCCTCATCGGACGTCGGTCACGCGAGCTGAGCCGCCGTCCTCAATCGTGATCGGCGCCGAGCGAAGCCAGCACGTCGTGGAGGGCGTCGAAGACCCCCGGGGTTGCGGCCACCACCAACCGGGACGACGGCGGCGCACCGTTGAGGCCCCCGACCCGCGCCCCGGCTTCGGTGGCCACCAGACCGGCCGCCGCGAAGTCCCAGAGATTCAACCCCCGCTCGAAATAGGCGTCGAAACGCCCGCACGCTACGGCACACAAGTCGAGGGCGGCCGATCCGAGTCGGCGGATGTCGCGGACGACGGGCAGCACCCCGGTCAGAATCTCCGCCTGCCTCGCCCGCCTGGCCGCGGCGTATCCGAAGCCGGTGCCCACCAACGCCTGGCCCAGCTCGGCGCAGGGGCGCACCCGGATCGGCGTCCCGTTGAGCCACGCTCCCTCACCCCGGACGGCGGTGTACAGCTCGTCCTTGCTCGGGTCGTAGACGACCCCGACGATCACCTCACCGGCGACCTCGGCGGCGATCGACACGGCCCACTGCGGAATGCGGTACAGGTAATTGACGGTGCCGTCGATCGGATCGATGATCCACCGGACCTCGGTGTCGAGCCCGGCCGCTGCCTCTCCCCCTTCCTCGCCGAGCAGGCCGTCCTTCGGGCGTTCCGCACGGATCCGCTCCCGGATCAGACGCTCGGCCGCGGTGTCCATCTCCGTCACCACGTCGGTAGGGGTCGATTTGGTGGCGAACGCCAGGGTGCGCTCGACCCCGGCGAGCAACAGCCGCCCGGCGGCACGGGCGGAACGCACCGCGAGGTCCAGCAAATCCGCCGGATCGACGTCGGCCATCGGCGCCCTTACAGGAGCTCCGGCCGGACCCACGGACGTCCGAGCACGTAGTGGTCGAGAAACGCCACCACCGTCTGGTACCACACCTTCGCGTTGCCGGGCTTGAGAATCCAATGGTTCTCGTCGGGGAAATACAGGAATTTCGCTTCGCGCCCGTACCAGACGAGATCGGCCCACAGTCGCAGCGCTTCGGCGATCGGCACCCGGTAGTCCTTGTCGCCGTGGATGACGAGCATCGGAGTGGTGATGGACCGGGCGTGCCGGTGCGGGCTGTTGCGCTCGTACCGCTCGGGTTCCTCGACCGGATGACCCCACTCCCGAATCCAGCTCGCGGCGTGGTCGGTGACGCCGGTGAAGTAATCCAACGACCACAGGCTCGCGTGGCTGACGATGGCCTTGAATCGGTCGGTGTGCGAGGCGATCCAGTTCGTCATGAAACCGCCGTAAGAGCCCCCCATCGCCGCCGTACGCGTGCCGTCGATATCGGGCCGGGCGACCGCGGCGTCCGTGATGGCCATCAAATCGGCGAACGGCACCGGCCCCCACAAGCCCCAGGCGCGGGCGATGAAGTCCTGGCCGTACCCCTGGGAAAGCCCGGGGTCGGGCAACAACACCGCCCATCCCCGGGCGGCCAACACCCACGGATTCCACCGCCAACTCCAGGAGTTCCAGCTCATCAACGGACCGCCGTGTACCCAGAGGGCCAGCGGCGCGGGGTGGGCGTCGTCCGCCTCGGTGGGGAGCACCAACCACGCGCGCACCGAGACGCCGTCCGGCGCGGTCGCAGCGATCTCCTCGACCCTCCCGGGCACACCGACGATCTCACCGGGTGACGGAATTTCCAGCGGTTTCTGGTCGACCGCGGTCACGTCGAGCCGAACCGCGCGCGGCGGTTCGTCGATCCGGCTCCGCAGGGCGAAAAGCCAGCGGCCGTCCGGGGAAACCTGCAGGTCGCTGTACGCGCCGTCGCAGGCGAGCCGAAGAACCCGGCCGGTGGCGAGGTCGACGCGGAACACCGGGCAGCGCCCGTTTTCGTCCGCCACAAAGAAAACCGCGGAATCGTCGGCGGCGAAAACCGGAGATGCGGGCCAGTGCGGGAAATCCGGGGCGAGGGGTCGGTGTTCGCCGCTGATCAGGTCGAGGAGCACCAAGCTGAATTCCGGTGGCCGTTCCCGGTCACCCTCACGCTCACAGACGCAGACGACGAGTCGGCCGTCGTGGGAAATCGCCGGCTGGTCGTAGCTGCGTTTGTCGGGGTCGTCGGTGGCGGCGAGCAGGGTTCGCCTTTCACCGCTCACCGTATCGATCGCGACCAGGGAGACGCCTTCGACGCCGCGGCCCAGACCGCCGCGCCAGCCGGTGACCACCAGCCGTCCGTCGTCGGATATCGCACTCCCGACCTCGTCAAGGCCGCGGCCCGGATCCGGGGTGAGGTCTCGGGCACGAGAGGTCGACGCGTCCGGGTCACCCTCAGCGAAATCGACCGCAAGGAGACGCGGAAAGTCGGGGCCGATGTCGTGGTCCCAATGCCGCACCGGCGCGGTTTCGTGGAGGATCGCCGAAACTCCCGCCTCCCGCCGGGCTTTCCGGCGCGCGGCGTCATCTTCGTAGCGACCCGGAAGCACGGGAGCTACGGCGAAGACCGCACGAGCGTTCTTCGCCGACAGCACCCGCTGGATATCGGAACCGGCCGCGAAGATCTGCCTGGCTTCGCCGCCGTCCCGCGGGAGAAGCCACAAAGTCGCGCGCTCCTGTCCGTCCGCAGACGACGCCGCATCGGCGGCCCGCCGCTTCGAGACGAAGAGCAGATCGCCGTTGGGAAGGAAAGCCGGAGCGGACTCCCCCTCCGCGGAAAACGTGAGACGCCGAGGCGGGCGATCGCCGTCCGGGTCGAGCTCCCACAACGCGGAGACGTACCGCGACTGGTCGGCCGCCGGGGTCTGCACCGCGCAGACCAGTCGACGTCCATCGGGCGACAAGACCAGACCGCTCACCCGCGGGATCGCCACGTAGCGGTCCAGATCGAAGAACACACCGCCTGGGTCGGCGGAATCAGCACCGGAAATCGACGACATGTCTCGACCTTATCGACGAGCCCTGAAACGCACCCGCTGTGAGCGCCGACACCGTCGGTATCGCCCTCCCCAGCGCCGACAAGCGCTCAGTCTCGCAGCCGGCAGCAGTGTGCGGGGCAGACGTCGTGCGCCGGACCCATCGAGCCGAGTGCTCGCGGCCGGACAGTGCCCATCCGTTCGCCCACCAGTTCACGAACCATGGCCACGAACCGCGGGTCGGTGCCGGGAGTGGCGGCGCGCGCGAACGCCAGCCCCGAGGCGGCGGCAAGCTCGGCGGCCTCCGTGTCGAGGTCGTAGCGGACCTCCATGTGGTCGGAGACGAAGCCGATCGGGACGACGACCACCCCGCGCGTGCCTTTCGAGGCGAGCTCCTGCAGCACCACTGCGACGTCCGGTTCGAGCCACGGCGTGGACGGCGAACCGCTGCGGCTGCAGTAGGCAACCCGCATCGGGTGGGGCAGGCCTTCGTGGACGAGCCGCGCGGCCTCCTCGACCTGACGTCGATACGCCCCGCCGTTCGGGCCACTCGCCACGTTCATCGCCACCGGGATCGAGTGCGCGACGTAGACGACGGCGACCGCACCGCGGTCCGCTACCGGGATCAGTTCGAGGGCGGCCCGGGTGGCGTCGCGGAACGGCTCGATGAAGCCGGGGTGGTTGAAGTAGAGGCGCAGCCGGTCGATCCGCGGCGCGGCCGGCCCGACCCGACGGCGGGCCCGCTCGATCGCGTCGAGGTACTGGCGGCAACTGGAGAAGCTGGAATAGGCCGACGTGAGAAACGCCCACGCGTGAGTGATCCCGTCGTCGCGCATGGCGGCCAGGACGTCGTCGAGCCGTGGCTTCCAGTGCCGGTTTCCCCAGTAGACAGGAAGATTCAGCCCGTGGGCCGTGAAGTCGGCCCGAATCGCGGCCATCAGCTCTCGATTCTGCGCGTTGATCGGACTCACGCCGCCGAAGTGGAAATAATGTTCGGCGACTTCGGCGAGCCGCTCTTCCGGAACGCCTCGTCCGGCCGTAACGTCTCGCAGGAAAGGCATGACGTCGTCCGGACCCTCAGGACCGCCGAAGGACACCAGAAGCAGCGCGTCGCGGTCGTCGTCCTCGTGCACGCCTCGATCCTGCCGAAGCGCGGGCATCGCGGCCGCGGCGGGGCGGCGAAGCGGTGGGTGCGGCAGCCGGTGCGGTCCGCGGCGGTGCGAGCGGGTAGGGTCCGGGAGCAGGACGGAGCACGGGAGCGGACGAGGGCGCATGGCGGAGCTGCGACTGATCGGGGTCAGCGCCGACGGTCGGCATTTGCGGCTGACCGACGCGTACGGGACGGAACACGCCCTCCTCATCGACGATCGCCTGCGGGCCGCCGTCAACGGCCAGCTTTCCCGCCTCGGCCAGCTCACGATGGCGTTGGAAAGCCGTATTTCCCCGAGAGAAATCCAGGAGCGGGTGCGACGCGGGGAGTCGGCCGAGGAGGTGGCTGCGTCGGCCGACGTCCCTCTGGAGCGGGTGCTCAGGTTCGTAGGGCCGGTGCTGCGGGAGCGGGAGTACGTCGCGGAGCGCGCCCGACGTGCCCGCGTGGGGCCGGCCGACGGTCCGAGCGTTCTCCTGGAGGATCTCGTGGCGCGGCAGGCCGAACGCCTCCGCCTGGATCCGGAGGACGTCGTTTGGGATTCCGCCCGACGCGAAGACCACACGTGGGAGGTGCGGGTCCGCTGGCCCGACGGGACGACGGCGGTCTGGGCGCTCGACGTCGCCCATCAGCACGCGAGCCCGGTGGACGCCGTGGCGGCACGGCTGTCAGGAAAGGAGCCGCTCCCGGAACCCGAGCCGCAGGAATCCGCGACGGTGCATCCCCTCATCCGCCTCGTCGAGCGGACGGCGGAAGCGGAGCCCGCCGACCCGCAACTGCGCGCTGGTGACGACGTAGCCGACTCACCGCGTGGGGTCGCTCCGCAGGCCGCGACGGAGCGCGGTCCGTCGCAGGGGACCGGGCTCTCCTCGAACCGCAGCGAGGACGATCGCGGCGTCGTGGAACGCTCCCCGCGCCCTGATACCACCGAGCAGCCTGCCGAGAAAGCACCGCCGCGGGGACGGCGACGCGCCCAGGTCCCGAAATGGGACGACATCATCTTCGGCATGAAGCCGAAGGCCGAGTAGCTCTGCCTGCCGGCACGATCCAGCCATCCGTCTTTGATCCTGCGGTGCGTCTTTGATCCTGCCGTCCGTTTTTTGGGAGCTGCGCCGCGACGTTTCTCAGCTCCGTCGAAAAAATCTTGGCGATTGATGTATCACGGCATGCTCTCGTGACTCTTGTCGGGCAGAGGAATCCACACGATCGGGGGAAGCCATGGACGTTCACTCGCCAACTGCCTCGCCTCGTCGAGACAGCAAGACGGCCGAGTGGGCCGAGGCTCGGCAGTGGGTTCTCATGGTGGGTCAGATCAGGGCGCGTCGACGGTGGAGACGCCGCCGCACGGCGGCCCGGCGACTGCCGTGATCTGATCGATACCTGTACGGCCACGTGATCGGGGGAGGTGCGGCCGATTCGCCGTCCGCACCTCGTGCGGGATCGCGCGGAGGCGTGGGGGACGCGCGGCACCGCGACGACGTCGGCCCGACCCTTTCGGGGGGGACGGGCGGGCCGACGTCGTCGGCCTTTCGGTCCCCCCTCCCGGAAAGGAACGGCATGCGATTCGATTACGTAGCGCGCAATGAGCGTCTGCTCTCCCGGCACCCCGACATCCAGGCGATCGAAGGACCGCGGGGTCTCGTCTTCCTCCGTCGCGACGAGGTCCTCGCCGCGGCGAGTCACGCCGATCGGGTGGCAGACCAAGGCCGCCGCTGGATCGAGGCCCAACAGGCACATCCCTCCGGGGTGGTCCGCTTCCGGCTCCGGTCGGCCGCACGGGTGGACGTGCTCGAGTGGACCGATACCCTCACCGGCTCCGCCCACAAGAACGCCGTCATCGGTCCCAATCACGTGCTGCTCGCCCAACCGCAGTGGCACCCCGGTCCCGCCGACGACCCGGAACCCGCGGACAACCCGATTCCCCCCTACGACGTCGTCCTCCCCCCGAATGCACCGCAGGTCAAGATTGCGGTCCTGGATACCGGAATCGTCGCCCATCCTTGGTTCGTGAGCCGTCCGTGGTTCAGTAGCTGCACCCAGGACGACTACGAAGTCCTGGACGCCAATCTCGATTTCTACCTCGATTCGGTCGCCGGGCACGGCACCTTCATCGCGGGAGTGATACGTCAATGGGCTCCCGCAGCCGACTTGGTCATCTCGCGAGTCGTGGAAAGCGACGGCACCACCGACGAATTCCGACTCATCCAGACGCTGCACACGCTGCCCGCCGTCGACATCATCTCGCTCTCCCTCGGGTGTTACACCCACGACGACAAACCCCCTGCCGTCTTGACCCACATCCTGGCGCGTATTCCCCAGACGACCCTCATCGTGGCGTGCGCGGGAAATACCGCAAGCGACCGGCCTTTCTGGCCGGCGGCGACCAAACGCGTCATCGGCGTAGCGGCCCTCAATGCCGCGGGCACGGACCGCGCCGTTTTCAGCAATTACGGATGGTGGGTCGACGCCTGTGCCGTCGGAGAGAATCTGGTGAGCAGCTTCGTGACCTTCGACGGTCCGCGGCCGCCGCACGGTGGCCGCGATCCGGACCGCTTCATCGGCTACGCACGCTGGAGCGGGACGTCGTTTGCGGCCCCGCGGGTGGCCGCCGCCATCGCGCGCCGGGCCTACGAACAAGCGATCCCGATACGGCAGGCCGCCGCGCAACTGCTCGATCCCACCGCGCATCGGTACTTCCCGGACCTCGGAGTGGTCGTCGACCCGCCGCCGGGTATCCCCTCTGCTCACGTGGGTGCGGTAGGCGGCAGCGGGTGACGGGCGCTACCGTTGCAGACGCCCGTGTCCGTGCGGGATGGTCGACATGCCCATCGGGAGATCGAAGCCGTGAGCCAATTCAGCACGACGGATTTGGTCGCGGCGGCCGCCCAGGGCGAGCAGGAAGCCTGGAACACGCTCGTCGCCCGATACGAGCGTTTGGTCTGGGCGGTGGTCCGCGGACACGGTATCTGTGGAACGGACGCCGCCGACATCAGCCAGACGGCGTGGCTGCGGCTGGTGGAACATCTCGGGCGACTGCGAGAACCCGAACAGGTTGGTGCGTGGCTTGCGGCCACCGCCCGCCACGAGTGCGTGCGGTGGTTGCGTCATCGCTCCCAAGAGCGGGTCATGGATGAGGTGCCGGACCGACCTGCCGGGGAGCCCGACCCGGAGGAGCGTGCGCTCGCGGCGGATGAGGCCCATCTCCTCGTCGCGGCGTTGGAACGCTTGCCGGAGCGTTGCCGCATTCTGCTGCGGATGCTCGCGGCCGACCCACCGGCTAGCTATACCGAGATTTCTGCCGCCCTCGGTTTGCCGGTCGGCAGCATCGGTCCGACCCGTTCCCGGTGTCTGGCTCGGCTCCGTGAAATCGCGAGCTCACTCGGCCTGGATCTCGATTCTCGGACGTCGGCGGAGGGGGGCCGATGAACGCTGACGAGAAATTGATCGGTTTGCTGCGGGCGGCGCTCGAACAGGTCGATCCCTTGCCCCAGACGGTGAGGTCGGCCGCGCGCGCGGTCCTCACCTGGCGCACCCTCGACGCCGAGCTGGCCGAGCTGGTAGAGGACGCCTCCGCGACTGAGGCGAGCACGGTCGCCGCCGTCCGCAGCAGCGATGGCCCCCGTCTGCTCACGTTCCGGGCGGAGAACCTCGAGGTCGAGGTCGAAGTCGGGGGCGATCGGCGTCGCAGCATCACCGGGCAACTGATCCCGCCTGGTCCGGCGTCGATCGTGATCCGCTGGGACGGCGGTTCGGTGACCACCCTTGCCGACGAGCTGGGCTGCTTCAGCGCCGACGACCTCCCCCCTGGGCTGATCCGCCTGGAGATCCGACGCGCCGGCAGCGAGCGCGCGGTGGTGACGAGTTGGACGGCGATCTGACAGCCTGATGGCGTGCCACGCACCTTCACGGGGGCACCACCGAACGCCACGGCCGCCGCGGCATACGCGCTGAGCGGAGTCGACCCGCACCGGGCCTGCCAACTCGCCGAGGCCGTCCTCGCCGGCCGGGCCGAGCCGACCGACATGGTTCTGGCCCTTCGAGCCCTCGCGCTCGCCACCCGTCGGCTCGCCGGCCCGCGCGCGGCGCTGCCGTTCGCCGCGCAGGCCCTCCGCGTCGCCGGCGCACCCGACGAGGCCCACGCCCATGCGCAGATGACGCACGCCGCCCTGCTCGCCGAGTGCGGGCGGACCCGTCAAGCCCTCGCCGCCTGTCGGGCCGCAGCCGAGGCCGTCCGGGGAGTCGCACGTGGTCCCGTTTTCGCCCAACTCGCCCTGCTCGCCTCCCGCGCCGGTGATCTCGAGACTGCCCTGCAGTATTACCGCAAGGCCCTGCCGCTGCTCCGCCGCGGCGGCGATATCCACGGGCAGTGCCGCCTCTTCCTCAACCGGGCAAACAGCCTCGCCTACGCGGGTCGCTTGGACGCCGCACAGCGTGACATCGAACGGGCCGCCCGATTGGCCGCTGAATTCCCCGAATATCGGTCCACCATCGCGGAAAATCTTGGGTTCGTCATGCTGTGCCGCGGCGACATCCCCGCCGCGCTGCGCTGCTTCGCCGACGCGGCGGAAAGCGCCGACCCGTACGGGCGACTGGCCATCGCCCACGACCGTGCCTTCGCGTTGCTCACCGCCGGACTGGCGGGGGAAGCACGCTCCACGCTGGAGTCCTTCATGCCGCGGCTGGCCGCGGCCGGATTCGACGTCGACGTGGCCGAGTGGTATCTGCTTGCGGCCCGCGCCGCGCTCACCGAAGCCGATTGGGAGGCCGCGATCGAGTTCGCTCGCCAGGCAGGGCAGCATTTCCGCTCCCAGCACCGGCCGAGGTGGAACCTTCTCGCCCGACAGGTAGAGGTGACCGCCCGCCTCAGCGCGGGAGCCCGCGACCGTCGCATTCTCCGGTGGGCCCGGCGGCTGGCCGAGCAGCTCGTGCCGACCTGGCCGGAGGCAGCAATCCGCCTGGTGTTGGTCTGCGGCGACGGCGCGGCTCAGGCCGGTTGGCCGACTCTCGCCCGGGACTGCTTCGAGAGCGCGGACCGGTGGGCGAGCCGCTCGGGACCACGACGTCGACCGGCGACGTGGCGCGCCGCGGCCCGTTATGCACGCGCCCGTTTACGCGCTTTGGACGGCGACCGCCGCGGCGCCGCCGCCCAGCTCCGCACCGGGCTGCGGATCGTCCAGGAACACGCCCTTTCCTTCGGGGCGACGGACCTGCGCGTGGGGGCCGCGGTCCACGGTCGGGAATTTGCCGAGGAAGGGCTGCGCTCGGCGCTCCGCTCCGGGCGAGGTCGGGTCGTCTTGGAGTGGGCGGAGATCGCGCGGGCGACGGTACTTCGGACCCGGCCGGTGCGACCGCCGTCCGACCCGGTGCTGGCCGCCCAAATGGCGGAGCTCCGCCGAGTGACGGCCCGATTGGGCGAGGCCGCCCTCTCCACCGAGGAGCAGCGGCTCTTACGGTCCCGGCAGGCGCGGCTGGAGGAAGCGATCCGTGATCGGGTTCGGCACGGAAAGGCAGCCCGCGCGGTCGCAACCGACGACCGGCACTGGCAGGAAGCTCTGATCACCACGCTCGCGGATCGCACCCTCGTCGAATACGCCAGCGTGGACGGCCATCTATTTGCGATCACTTTGCGGGGGCGACGGGCGACGGTCATTCCACTCGGCGGCTACCAACAGGCCCTCCATCACGCCCGCTCCCTGCGTTTCAGCGTGGTCCGGCTGGCGCGACGTCACGGCTCGGCCGCGGCACTCGCCGCAGCCCGGGAAGCACGCGACCACGCGCTTCTGCGGCTTCACGAGCTGCTGCTGCGCCCGTTGAAGCTTCCCCAAGCGGACGTAGTCGTCGTGCCCACCGGCGAGCTGCACGCCCTGCCGTGGCCGATGCTGCTGCCCGGGTGGCCGGTGGCCGTCGCGCCGTCCGCGCGGCTGTGGCTGCGTGCCGCAACCGCGACCGGCAGCGGCCGAGCCGTCGTCCTCGCCGCGGGCCCTGGCCTCGGCCACGCCGAGGAGGAGATCCGGGCCCTCGCCGCGTTGTATCCGGAAGCGCTCTCCTTCACCGGGGGGCACGCCGCGGTGCCGAGAATTCTTGCGGCCATCGACGGCGCCCGACTCGTCCACATCGCCGCCCACGGGCATTTCCGGTCCGACAACCCGCAATTCTCCGCGCTGGATCTGGCGGACGGGCCCCTCACCGTGTACGACTTGGAGAATCTGCGTCGAGCCCCCGAGATGTTGGTTTTCTCGGCGTGTGAATCAGGGCTGTCGGCGGTTCGGCCGGGGGATGAGCTCATGGGTTTGGCCGCCGCGTTGTTCTCGCTCGGAACCCGAACCCTGGTGGCCTCGGTCTGCCCGATTCCCGATGCCGAGACGAAAGATTTCATGACTTGTTTTCATGCGGCGTTGCGTCGTGGTCTGCGCCCGGCGCTCGCCCTGAGCCAAACGCAGCGGCAAACGACGTGCGACGGTTTCGTGTGTTTCGGCGCTGGTTGACGGTCCGTCGGCTGCCCGTTCCCGCCGGCGGATGACGCGGCGTTCGACCGCCGTCCGTCAGGGGCCGACGGCCACCGGGCGACTCGGATCGGCGACCCAGTTGGACCACGACCCGATGTAGACCGCGGGGGTCGGCAGACCGGCGAGGGTCATCGCGAACGCGGTGTGCGCGGCGTGGATGCCCGATCCGCAGTACACCCCGAGCGGGTCCACGCCCACGAGACCGCCTTGTTCGAAGCGGGTCCGCAATTCCGTCGGGCTACGGAATCTGCCGTCGGGGAGGCAATTTCCGCCGGTCGGGAAATTCCGCGCCCCCGGGATGTGTCCGGCGACCGGGTCGTACGGTTCGATTTCTCCTCGGAAACGCGCCGGCACTCGGACGTCGACCAGCACTCCGCGGGTCGCCACCGCCGCGGCGCCGTCCGCGTCCAATACCGGCAGGTGGCCGGGGTCGGCCACGAAATTCCCCGGTGGCGGGGACGGTTCCTCGGTCGTGACGGGGAACCCGGCGGCAACCCAGGCGGCGAAACCGCCGTCGAGGATGCGGACCGAGCGGTGTCCGAAATACCGCAGGGTCCACCATGCCCTGGCCGCCGCGGTGCTCTCCCCCGCGTCGTAGACGACGACCCGCGAATCTCCAGAAATTCCCGCGGCCCGCATCAGGTCCTGGAATCGCTTGGGTTCCGGCAGCGGATGGCGGCCTTCGCTGCCCGCCGGCCCGCACAATTCGCCGTCCACATCGACGAAAACCGCGCCCGACAGGTGCCCGGCGCGATAAGCCAACCGGCCCGGAGGTCCACCGATGTTCCACCGGACGTCGAGCAACACCGGCGGATGCGCGGCGCGAAGTTCTGCGGCGAGCCGCGGAGCGTCGATGAGC
This sequence comes from Acidothermus sp., assembly GCA_023512015.1. GTDB lineage: Bacteria > Actinomycetota > Actinomycetes > Acidothermales > Acidothermaceae > Acidothermus. The sequence continues at coordinate 88,391 of JAIMAI010000002.1, forward strand.
AATTCCTCCGGTGAAGGGGTCGAGGGGCTCGTCATGGTCCTCATTCTGCAGAGAATTCCAACAGCGGCACGTACTGTTCGGCGGACGTGAGCGACCCGTGATGACCCGCCAATCGCGCTTCCCTCGGACGGGTTTCGGCGCACACGAGGGCCGAGTCGTCGGTCAGGGCGACGACCACGTCGCCGATCCGTGGGCGGACTCGATCGTCCACCGGGCCGAACCAGCCCCGCTCGATCGCCTCGTCGCGCAGCAGGACCACAGCCCGGCCGTCCAGCCGGTCGCGCCAGCGCGCGGCAACCGCGGCGGAGACGCCGTCCGCCGTGTACAGATACCGGACTCGGGCCTCGCCGCCCACCAGTCGCACGTCCGCGAGCAGATCCGGCTCACTCTCGATATCGATGCGCTCTCCGACGTCCACCATGCCGTGGTCGCCCGTGACGTAGAGCCGAAATCCCGGCGGTAACGCCTCGACGATCGCTGCGACGAGATGGTCCACGAACCGCAGTTGCCACCGCCAATCCGGCGAACCGACCCCGTGCCCGTGCCCGGCCCAATCGAGGTCCGAAAGATACGCGTACACCAGGTAGCGGCGGGGGTCCGTCCGGCTCTCCGCGAAAATGCGATGCAGTGCAGCGACGATTTCCCCGAAGACATCCGCGCCGACGAATTCCGCTCCGCGCAGCGCCGCACGGGTCAAACCACTGTCACGGAATTCCCGCTTCGCGACCGCAACCGCGCGGGCCCCTGCCGCGTCGGCCATTTCGAAAACGGTGGGCAGCGGCTGCCAGGCGAGCGGGTCGACCGCGGTATCCCAGTGCAGGGCATTGAGCAGCAGCGCCGTCCCCGGAACCGCCATCTGGTAGCCGACCATTCCGTGGACGCCGGCCATGCAGGCGGTGCCGAAGGAGGTGATACTGGTCGCGGTGGTCGAGGGGAATCCGGCGGGGAGGACCCGGCCACGACAAAGCGCCGCGTGGAGGAACGGCGCCTGCTCGGGGTGTGCGGCGAGCGCCTCGGCCCCGAGCCCATCGACGAGGAGCACACACGCCCCCCTGCTCTCGCAGAGACCAAGCCGGTTGGGGAAACGCTCCCATCCGAGGGAGGCCAGCACCCCTGCGGCGACATCCGCGAGAGTCGGCACCGCGACCGAAACCTCGACGAGGTCCCGGGGTGCCGTCAGGGACGGGTCTGGCATGCCACCTCGTTCAGCACCGCGGCGAAATGCAGCACCTGAGCCACGACAGCGGGCCCGTCGCCGTCCTCGCTGACCCGAAGGGACAGGTCGTCGGCGCTCATCGTCCCGGTGTAGCCGTGGTCGGCTTCGCAATTCTCATCACCGCAGGACGCGGGTTCCAGATCGATGTGGCCGATCGCCCCCCAGCCGATGACGAGGGTCACCTCCCGACAGGTCGATCCCGGGCCGTACTGCGCGGGGTTGGCCACAGTGGTGGTGAGGGCGACGGATGTGATCCGCGACATCGGTACCACTTCGGTGGTCGTCGTCGCGTGCGGGTACGGGTGACCCTCCCCCGCGGGGTGTTCGTCGGTGTGGCAGACGACCAGCCGCGTCGGGGTGGCCACCAGCACCGTCACGTGGCGGCGGATACCCATGTCGTCGTCGATCGTGGTTTCCTGGTGGACGACGTGCGCGAGCACCTCGTCGGAGCCGATCGACGCGCGGAGCGAATCCGCCATCAGCTCGGGGTAGTAGCCGCTGCGTTCGACGTCCGACCAAAGATCAGAAGTTGCGTGCCCGGCTCGGGCAGGGTTCTCCGGCATGTTCTCCATCCTCCACCACGCGCCCGCCGGTACGCGCCGCGACGGCCCGCAGACGGTGGCGGTGGGGGTCTCAGGCTGCCGGGCAGGTGGCGGGAATGGCGTCGGCGGCCATCGGCCGATGCAGCAGGTAGCCCTGCCCGAGTCGGCAGCCGAGTTCGCGGAGGATCTCGAGCTGGTCGAAGGTCTCGATGCCCTCGGCGACCAGGTCGATGTCGAGCTGATGGGCCAGTCCGATGACGGCGGAGGTCACCGCGCGGTCCTGGGCGGTGCCGAGCAGGCCGGCCACGAAGGATCGGTCGAGTTTGAGGATGTCGACGGGGAAGTTCCGCAGGTAGGAAAGCGCGGAGTAACCGGTGCCGAAATCGTCGATCGCCAACCTTACTCCGAGGCCGTGGATGGCCTCCAGGGTTCGCAGCGTTCCGTTCTCGGCGTCCATGAAGACGCTCTCGGTCATCTCCAACACCAGCGCGGACGGCGGCACGCCCGTGGCGTCGAGAGCGTGCGCGACGTCGTCGGGGAAATCGGGCTCGGCGAGTTGACGGACCGAGACGTTCACCGAGACGCAGAAGTCGGGGCAGCGGGGAAGTTGCTCGCTCCAGGCAACCCGATGCTGGAGGGCGGTGCGCAGCACCCAGCGACCCAACGGCACGACCAGGCCGCTGTCCTCGGCGAGGGGAATGAAGTCGAGCGGCGGGACGAGTCCCCGCGTGGGGTGGGGCCAGCGCAGCAACGCCTCGGCCCCGATCCAGCGCCCGGTGGCGAGTTCCACGATCGGCTGGAAGTCGAGCCGGAAATTCCCCCGCTCGACGGCGACCCGCAGGTCCTCCTCGAGGGCAATGCGATGCGCAGCGGCTTTGCGCAGCGCAGGGCGGAACACCACGCAGCGGCCTTTCCCGGTGGATTTCGCCTCGGTCATCGCGAGGTCGGCGTCGGCGAGGAATTCCGTCGGGTCGGTCGCGCGGCTGCGGGCGGTCGCGACACCGATACTCGCGGACAGGTGCACCGCGCGACCGTCCGCCGCGAACGGCGCGCGGAACGCGTCGCGTACCCGGGTGGCGATCGCCTCGGCCTCCTCCGGGACGGTGAGTCCGGTGAGCAGGACGGCGAATTCGTCTCCCCCGATACGGGCGACCGTGTCGGTAGGCCGCACCACACCGGTGATGCGTTGGGCGACATCGCGAAGCAGGCGATCGCCGTGCAGGTGGCCGAGGGAGTCGTTGACCCGTTTGAAGCCGTCGATGTCGATCATCAGGATGCACAGGTACTCCCTGCCCGCTTCGATCCGCCCGACCGCTTCGTCGACACGCGCGGCGAAGGTGGCACGGTTGGCCAGGCCGGTGAGGCCGTCGTGTGCGGCGAGGTGGTGGCGGGCGTTCTCGGCACGGCGGCGCGCCTGCGCGGTTTCCAGGATGCTCGCGATGCTGCGGACGAACGCCCGATCCTCGCCTCCCAGTAGTTCGAGGACGTCGGGGCTGCCCCCGAGCGCCGCCGCAGCTTGATCATCGGCCAGGGCGAGGTGACGGGTGAGGAGGTTGCGGGCGCGGCTCACCAACTCCGCGCCGCTTCGGTCGTCGGCGACGGTCTGGGCGAACTCTCCGAGCTCGGCCAGCCCCACCAGGCGGCTGTTGTGCTCGGTCACGTCGAGGTAGTGCGCGAGAGCCAGGGAGCCGTCGAATCGCTCCCGCAGCGGCCGCAGGATGCGGATCGCGTATGCGATCTCCCCGTCGGGGCGGAGCAATCGCAGCTGGGTGCGCTGCGCGTCGTCCCCGATGCCCCAGTCGGCGAGCTGCCGATCGTCGGGGTGGACGAATTCGTCTTCCCCGCGGCCGACGAGTTCGTCGGCCGGCGTCCGAAGGAGCGCAGCGAGCTCGTCGTTCGCCGCGAGAATGCGCCCTTGGACGTCGAGCAGTGCCACGCCGACCCCGACGTGGCGGCAGGTCTCGCGAAACCACGCCGCGGCTTCGCGGAGATCGACGGTCATGGTAGCGATCCCACGGTCACGCTCCTCCATCGGCGGAAAGGTCACGGATCGTAGCGAAAACGCAGCACTCCGGTCGGCTGCGTGGCGTGGCGGGGACGGACCCCGACACCCTCGGCAGAATGTCGGCCATGGCACGTTCCCGTTCGACCTTGCCCCCGCCCCCCACCGCCGAGCGGATCGTCGACATCGACGTCACCGAGGAGATGCGGGGCTCGTACCTCGAATACGCCTACTCGGTGATCTACAGTCGGGCGTTGCCGGACGCACGGGATGGCCTTAAGCCGGTACACCGGCGCATCCTCTACCAGATGCGCCAGATGGGCCTGCGACCCGACCGTCCGCACGTGAAGTGCGCTCGGGTGGTCGGGGACGTGATGGGGAAACTGCATCCCCACGGGGATGCGGCCATTTACGACGCGCTGGTGCGCATGGCGCAGCCGTTCGCGATGCGCTTGCCTCTCGTCGATGGGCACGGGAATTTCGGCTCTCTCGGCGGCGACGACCCTCCCGCGGCCTACCGGTACACCGAATGCCGCTTGACGGACGCCGCACTCGCCCTCACCGACGAACTCGACGAAGGCACCGTCGATTTCGTCCCGAATTACGACGGGCAGGAAACCGAACCCCTGGTGTTGCCGGCCGCGTTCCCGAACTTGCTGGTCAACGGCGCGTCGGGAATTGCGGTGGGGATGGCGACGAACATTCCCCCGCACAATCTCGCGGAGACGATCGCCGCCGTCCGACTGCTGCTGCGGCGGCCGGAGGTCGACCTCGACGCGTTGATGGAGGTCCTGCCGGGTCCGGATTTCCCGACCGGCGGCGTGGTCGTGGACGGCGACGGAATCCGGGAGTCCTACGCCACCGGGCGGGGGAGCTTCCGGCTGCGGGCCCGCGTGCACGTCACGAAGGGGCAGCGCGGACGACATCTCATCACGGTGACCGAACTTCCTTACGGAGTCGGCCCGGAGCGGGTCATTTCCCGCGTCAAGGATTTGATCGCGAACAAAAAACTCGTCGGTATCAGCGACATCCGGGATCTCACCGACCGGTCCCACGGTCTGCGCGTCGTCATCGAGACCAAGCCGAACGTCGATCCGAACGCCCTGCTGGAGGAGCTGTACCGGCTCACGCCGATGGAGGAGTCGTTCGGCGTCAACACCGTCGCTCTGGTGGACGGCAAACCCCGCACGCTGAGCGTCAAGGAGGTGCTCGAGACTTACATCGAGCACCGCCTACTGGTCACCCGGCGTCGTTGTGAGTTCCGCGCCGCCCGCCACCGGGAGCAACTCCACCTCGTCGAGGGCCGGCTCACCGCGATCGCCGACATCGACGAGGTCATCGCCATCATCCGCGGCTCGGACGACGCCGCCGCCGCGAGCCGGGCGTTGATGTCCCGCTTTTCGCTGAGCGAAATCCAGGCGCGGGACATCCTGGAAATGCCGTTGCGGCGGCTGACGAAATTCTCCCGCATCGAATTGGAGCAGCAACGAGACGAGCTCGCCCGACACATCGCCGAGTTGGAGGAAATCCTCGGCTCGCCCGAGAAACTGCGGGTGCTGGTGGGCGACGAACTGGCGGAGGTGGCCCGCCGCTTCGCCACTCCCCGACGCACCGAACTTCCCCACGGGGGTACGTCGACTGCTGCGCCCACGTCCGACGCTGCACCTGCCGCTTCGGCGGACCTTCGCGCAAGCGACCACGGTCACCGCGGCGATTTGCCGTCTGCCTCCCCGTGCGCGGTGGTGCTCTCGGCGTCGGGTCTGCTGGTTCGGGCTCCGGGACCGCGTCCTTTGGACCGCGGCGAGGCGCGCACCCGCCACGACGCCATCGCGCATTTGGTGGTGGCGACGCGAGAAGTCGGCCTGGTGACGAACCGAGGCCGCGTCCTTCGCGTCGATCTCGCAGACGTCCCCGTTTGCGCGCCGGTCCGCGACGCGACCGACTCCTGGCTCGCCGACGGTCGCGCGTGCTCGCAGCTCGCGAACCTCGGCGCGGGCGAATCCGTCGTCGGGCTCATGTCTCTGGACGACGACCAGCCCGAGTACGTCGTGGCAACTGCGGCCGGCCGGGTGGCTCGGGTAGCGGCGCGCAGGAGCGGCGATATCGACTTCCCCGTCGACGCAGACGACCCTCTGGTCGCCGTGTTCCCCGTCCTCACCGGGGGTGAGGACCTCGTGCTCGTCACGACCGACGCGACCCTGCTACGCTCCCCGATCTCCGAGCTGCGTCCCCGGCCGGGTCGTACGACCCAGGGAATCCGCATGGTAGATGGTGCGCGGCTCCTTTTCGCCGGAGCGGTCGCCCGCGAAGCCCCTGCGGTCGTGGTCAGCATCGCCGGGAGCTCGACCACACTGCCCGGCACCGAACCGGGCAGTGTGAAGACCACGCGGCTCGCCGAATTCCCAAGCCAACATTTGGGCGGCAAGGGAGTGCGCTGTCACCGCTTCTTGCGCGGCGAGGACTGCCTGCTGTTCGCGTGGGCGGGGCCCGCCCCGGCACGGGCACTCACGGCGGATGGCTACCCCGTGCCCCTTCCGCCGGTGCTCGCCAAGCGTGACGCCGGCGGAACCCGCATCGCGACACCGATTGCAGCCATCGGGTGGTGACGGTTGCCTTGGGTTTTGGATCATCTGCCGTGGTTTGGTGTCAGTTCTGTTCCACGGTGATGACGTCGAGGTAGAACAACTAAGCCGATCTTGATAACGAGCGAGCAGCACGCTCACGAAATCTGCCGCTGCTGGCTCCACGCCTTCACAAAAGCGCGTCGTTTCTCCCACTCCTGTCTGGCTTGCGAGGCGACTTGGGCTGCGATGTCAGGCTCTCGAACTCCAGCACCGCTGCAGCGGAGAAGCTCGCCGGTCTTTGCATTCGCCTCGACCAGTTGGACGAGGAGTGCGTAGCGCTCGTCATCGTGGGGCCCCCGCACGATGAGGGTGAGGAGCTCCACCAGCTCGGTGCGGTGCGCACCGACGCGTTGCCATTTCAGCGCGCCCACGGCGGTCTGGACGAGGCCCAGCCAGGCTTCGGCCTGGCGTGTTCCGACTCCGCTAGCTTTGCGCAGTGCAGCGATGCTCTCACGAAAGGCCGTCACGGCCGCCTCGGCCGCACGTTTGCTGCGACCCGTGTCCGGGGCATTCCCCCGGACACGGCCCTCCCGGCCACGGGCCGCAGCTATTTCGAGAAATGCCTCCACCGCCGTGACGGCTTCTGTGAGATCGGAACCCGAGTTCATGCCGCGACTCCCGAGGCTAGGAGATGAACGACGCATCCGTCGGTCCGTGGACGTGCAGGTGACGCCGTACCCGAGTGTGGCTGTCAGGTAAGCACCACCGTAGACCTCACCGTATCCGGTCCAGACGTCCCAGTCGTGACCCCAGTGCGTGCGCATAGCGAGGGTGCCGCTGTGGTAATCGGTGAAGACGTCGTCGCTCCAGTCATTGATTGCATAAGCATTCGCGGTGTACGCGACGGCTGCTGACTTGAGGTCGAAGCCATAGTAGATGAGGGCCCCGCCACCATTGTCGAGGTTGTAGATGTAGTAGCTGGACGTGCCGCAGTTGCCGGGGACGGTATTGTCTGGTTCCACGCCCGAGCCGGTGCGGGCGCTACTGGTCGATGACCCGAGCGAGTACCGCAGCGTGCTCCCGTCAGGCAGCATCAAAACAAGATTTTTTCCGTTTCGTTGGTACTTCACATGGTGCACTCTCGCAACAGCCGGGTCGAACCCCGTCGCCTGCATGGCAACGGTGTTGGCGACCGTTCCATGGTCCATCTTCCAGTGTGGAACACCGGTATCGGCGACTCCCGTGTTGTCCACACCAGTCCCGGACCCGGCGGCCCACGCAGGAACCGCGTCGATGACACTCACACACACACAAGGAAATCGCCGCCGCAGCCACTGCCCGTCGCGATAACCCCCGGCGCTCCCCGCGAATCCCCATCCTCATCCTCCCCGCGAGATAGTCCTTGACCCGACAGGAGTGTACGGATCATTGATGATGGAGCATAGCGACAGTAGACACTCCCGTCAAGCACCGGCAGTCATCGGGCAACCCCGTCCACAGCCCCACGGACATCGCCACGCACGTACCGGCGGACGGATCGGAAATAGTCGCCCCAACGCTCGGCCCCTGCTCCCCTCGCACCTCCGAACTACCCAGGTCGAACAACCCCGGCCGTACGGTAGTGAACTACGGTTAACCACCGGATAGGAAAGCGAGGACTGCCATGCGCTACGACGCTCTGCTCGCGGAAACCATCACGATCCACGGCCACGGATCCGACGCCATCGAGGCGTATTCCGCGCGCCCCCTCCAACCAGGACCCCTGGGGGGCGTCGTCGTGATCCACCACATGCCCGGATACGACCGCGCGACCAAGGAAATCACCCGCCGCTTCGCCGAAGCAGGGTTCAACGCGGTCTGCCCCAACCTTTACAGCCGGGAGGCACCGGGCGCCTCGCCGGACGACGCGGCAGCCATCGCCCGAGCCCGCGGCGGCGTCCCCGACGACCGGCTGGTCGGAGACGTCGCCGGCGCGGCGAGCTACCTGCGGGGCCTTCCGAACTCCAATCAGAAAGTCGGTGTCATCGGCTACTGCTCGGGCGGCCGACAGGCGGTGCTCGCGGCGTGCAGCCTCGATCTCGACGCGGCCGTCGACTGCTACGGGGCGTTCGTGGTGGCTGCGCCCCCACCGGAGGCCCCCATCGCCGCGACCCCACTCCGGGACCGGCTGGCCGATCTCCGCTGCCCCCTTCTCGGCCTCTTCGGCGCCGAGGATGCCCATCCCAGCCCCGCCGAGACGGCGGAATTGGAGAAGATTCTCGCCGAGCACGGCAAGACCTACGAATTCCACAGCTACCAGGGAGCGGGGCACGCGTTCTTCGCCGTGGACCGGCCCAGTTACCGCCCCGACGCGGCCAACGACGGCTGGCAGCGCATCCTCAATTGGTTCGGCCGCTACCTCACTGCCTGATCGCCCGTCGCGATCGGGCAGCGCGCTATCACGCCGAGTATTCCGTCAGCCGGAGGGTTCCGTGTGCACGTACATCACCAAACACCTGGAGATCGCCGGTAGTGCGAAGGGTTCGTCCGGGTGGTTCCCGGCCACCACGGCCAGCGTCTATTTCGACCACCCGGTCCACGCACCGGCCGATCACACCCTCAACATCGACGTGCTCAACCTGTCCCTCGGGCCGGAGCACCGAGTTGCTTTGGAGCTTGATCCGGCCTCCGCTCGATCCCTCGCGCAGGCGATCCTCGAGCTGGTCGACGGGCTCCCTGCGGTCAACCGTTGAGCCGGGCGAGGGCTTGGTCGACGTCCGCGAGCAGGTCGGCAGGGTCCTCACAGCCGCAGCTGAACCGGATGAAACCCGCCGGGACGTCGTCCCCGCCCCAGCGAGCACGCCGTTCGGCGGTGGAGTGCACCCCCCCGAAGCTGGTGGCCACGGTGACGATCCGCAGGGCGTCCAGGAAGGTCTCCGCCGCTGCCGCGTCGGGGAGGGTGAACGAAAGCAGGCCGATGCCGCGACGCATCTGTCGGGTCGCGATGGGATACGCCGGGTCGTCGGGCAGCCAGGGGTGGCGGACGGCGTCCACCCGCGGGTCGCGGCGAAGGAAATCGGCGAGGACGCGGGCGTTCTCGGCCTGCCGCGCAAGGCGGAGATCGAGGGTCGCCAAGGAGCGGTGGGCCAACCAGGTTTCGAACGGCCCGGGGATCGCGCCGGTCGTGTTCCTCCAGGTCCGGACCCGTTCGGCGAGTTCGTCGGTGCGGCAAGCGACGTGCCCGAGGACGAGGTCGCTGTGCCCGCAGGTGGCTTTGGTGTCACTGGTGACCGAGAAGTCCGCACCGAGCAGGAGGGGCTGCTGGGCAAGCGGTGTGGCGGTGGTGTTGTCGACGGCAAGCAGAGCCCCGCTTGCGTGGCAGCTTGCGGCCAATTCCGTGAGGTCACAGACGTCGAGGCGGGGATTGCTCGGCGATTCCACCCAGACCAGGCGGGCGCCGTCGACCCGGCGGGCGATGTCGGGTCCCGTGAGGGCGGTGCGAATCCGCACTCCGATCTCTGAGAGGTAACCGGTGGCGAAACGCCGGGTGGCGTAATAACAGTCGTCGGCGATCAGCAGGAGGTCTCCCGGACGGAGCACCGCGGACAGCACGGCCGTCACGGCGGCGAGTCCGGAGGAGAACGCGACAACCGGTCCGCCTTCGAGCTCGGCGAGGGCGGCTTCCCACGCGCTCCAGGTGGGATTGGTGAGCCGCCCGTACTGGTAGGGGCCGCTCGGCTCCCCGCGCAGCACGTACGGCGCCGCGAAGACGGGGTTCGGTCCGAGCGGAGAACCGTTGTCACCGAAGGAGATTCCGGCGTTGACCACCCGGGTGCCGTCGCCGCGGGGCTGATCGTGTGTCGAGGCCATATCCCCAAGTGTCGCCGAGAGCTCGCGGCGGGAACGATCCGGTCATCTCACGCAATGTCCACAATTCCCATTACTGCGACATTTGCGCGCCATTACGACACATCAACGAGAATTTCAAGATGCGATTACTCACAGCTACTGAATTTCGGCTATCCTGCGGTACGACTCCTCGACCGGCGACAGTCTTGGCTGCGCAGCGTTACCACTCGTGGGCAACGTCGGGCGGGCTTCTGGCGTCGTGTGGAGGAGGAACCAGACGCCGGCCACGGACGGGGGTCGTGGCCGGCGTCCCTCCGTCTCGTACGGATCTACCCGTTCGAGATTGATCACGCTATCACGGCCTCCCGCACGCGTACAGCGGATTCACCGGATCGAGGCCCGAAAGCCGATGGGCCGCGATCCGGCTCCCCACCCCGACCGGACGTCGATCTCACGATCGAGAGGTCGATTTCACGACCGGACGTCGAAGGCACCGGACGGTGCTCCTCACGCGTCGATACGGCTGCGGTCGAGCAGCTCCGCCCCGGCGGTGATGAATTCTCGGCGCGGCGCTACCTCGCCTCCCATGAGCAGCGTGAAGATTTCTTCGGCGTGCGCGGCGTCGCCCAGGGTAATGCGCCGTAGCGTGCGTTTCGCGGGATCCATGGTGGTCTCCGCGAGCTGGTCGGCGTCCATTTCGCCGAGGCCCTTGTACCGTTGCGGCGTCTTGTACCGCACGCCGTCGCGGTCGAGCCGGGTGAGCAGCTCCCGCATTTGCGCGTCGGAGTAGGTGTACACGGGTTCGCGGCGCCCGACGATTTCGATGCGGTGCAAAGGTGGGACGGCGGCAAAAACGCGCCCCGCAGCGAGCAGGGGTCGCATGTAGCGGTAGAAGAGGGTGAGCAGCAGGCACCGGATGTGGGCGCCGTCGACGTCCGCGTCGGTCATGATGATGACCTTGCCGTAGCGGACCGCCTCCAGATCGAAACTGCGGCCCGAACCAGCCCCGATCACTTGGATGATGGCGGCACATTCGGCGTTGCCGAGCATCTCGGCCAGCCCGGCCTTCTCCACGTTGAGAATTTTTCCGCGGATCGGCAGCAGGGCTTGGAATTCCGCATTGCGGGCCAATTTCGCCGTGCCGAGCGCCGAATCTCCTTCCACGATGAACAATTCGGTACGCTCGGGATCGTTGAGGCGGCAGTCGGCGAGTTTTGCCGGAAGCGACGCCTGCTCGACTGCGAGTTTGCGGCGCTGCGCTTCGCGATGGGCTTTCGCGGCGAGTCTCGATTTCGTGGCAGTCGCGATTTTCTCCAGGACCGCCCGGCCCGCCTGTTTCTCCCCACGCCGAGGGTGGGTGAAGAACCGCCGCAGTTCACGACTCACGACGTCGGAGACGATTTTCGTGGCCGCGGGCGTCCCCAGCACTTCCTTGGTCTGCCCTTCGAATTGCGGCTCGGGGACCCGGACGGCGACCACTGCGGTCAGCCCCTCGAAGACGTCCTCCTTGGAGACCTGCTCGTCCTTGAGGAGGCGCGCCGCTCGGGCCTGCTCGGCGCACACTTTCACCAGCGCGCGTTCGAATCCCGCGACGTGGGTTCCTCCTTTAGGAGTGGCGACGACGTTGACGAAAGAACGGACGACAGTGTCGTAGCCGGCGTCCCACCGCAATGCGACGTCGACGGCCATCTCCCGGATCACCTCCGTCGGGGTGAGATGCCCGGCGGCGTCCAGCACGGGGACGGTTTCGCTGAACTCCCCCGATCCGGTCAAATGCAGCGTCCCGCTGATCGATTCTTTTCCCGCGAGATGCTCGACGAAATCGACGACTCCGCCTTGGAAGTGGAAGCTCTCCTCCTCGTCGCAGCGTTCGTCGGTCACCGTGATACGCAGCCCGGGGACGAGGAACGCGGTCTGGCGGGCCCGCTCGACGAGGGCGGACCAATCGAGGGCGGCGTCCTTGGTGAAGATTTGTCGGTCGGGCCAGAACCGCACCCGGGTCCCGGTGACCCGCTTGGCGATGCGGCGCACCTTGGTCAGGCCGGAGGTTCTCCGGAATTTCGCGGTGGGCCCGTCTCCGTCGAACCGGCCCGCCACACCGCGGGCGAAGCTGGCCGCCCACGTGGCGCCGTCGCGGTCGACTTCGACGTCCAACCGCGCGGCCAGCGCTGCGACGACACTCGCCCCGACACCGTGCAGACCGCCTGAGGCGCGGTACGCCCCGCCGCCGAACTTGCCGCCCGCATGCAGCTTGGTGAAGACCACCTCCACCCCGGAGATTCCGGTCTTTGGCTCCACGTCCACCGGGATCCCCCGACCGTCGTCGCGTACCTCGATCGAGGAGTCGGCGTGCACGATGACCTGGATGGTGCGAGCCGCCCCGACGAGGGCTTCGTCGACCGCGTTGTCGAGGAGCTCCCACACGCAGTGGGCAAGCCCTCGCGAATCGGTCGACCCGATGTACATCCCGGGCCGTTTGCGGACGGCTTCGAGGCCCTCGAGGACCAGCAGGTGACGGGCGGTGTAGTCGTTGGACTCGGAGGGAAGGGCGCTAAGCGGTGCGGTCATCGTCTCCTCTTCGGGACTCGCCGGCGGCGCAAGGTTACCGGAGCGCAGCGGCCCCAGGACGGCGGCCACGCCGCAAGCGCTCGGTGCGAACGGCGGACAGCTTCCGGCGTCCGCTCACCGCGAACGCCGGAGCGGCGGGGAAGGATCTGTCACCCGGTCGTGGTTGGATCGAGTGTCGGATGGCTATCAGACGATGAGCAGAGGCCGATGAGGGGGACGTGAAGGTGACTCAGGCACTGGCGACCGAACCGCTGACCGCTGCCGACCGCTGCGACCGTTGCGGGGCGCGTGCCTACGTGCGTGCGATCTTCCCTTCCGGGAGCTGCCTGCTGTTCTGTGCCCACCACGCCCGCCAGCACGCGGACGCTCTGCGATCAGCCGCCGTCGAGGTGCACGACGAGACCCACCTCTTGGATGACGTCTCCCCCACCGCCCCAGACGAGGAGCGCTGAGGCGCTGACGAAACTCGATCCCGGACGGCGGTGACGGACTTCCCGCAGGCGAGAGCCACGCTACCCCGGGTTTTCGATCATCTGCCGTGGTTCGCTGTCAGTTCTGTTCCACGGTGATGACGTCGAGGTAAAAAGGCCAAATCGATCTTTATAACGGGTGAGCAGCGGGCTCACGAAATCTGCCGCTGCTGGCTCCATGCCCTCACGAAAGCGCGTCGTTTCTCCCACTCCTGTTTGGCTTGCGAGGCGACTTGGGCTGCGATGTCAGGCTCTCGAACTCCAGCACCGCTGCAGCGGAGAAGCTCGCCGGTCTTTGCATTCGCCTCGACCAGTTGGACGAGGAGTGCGTAGCGCTCGTCATCGTGGGGCCCCCGCACGATGAGGGTGAGGAGCTCCACCAGCTCGGTGCGGTGCGCACCGACGCGTTGCCATTTCAGCGCGCCCACGGCGGTCTGGACGAGGCCCAGCCAGGCTTCGGCCTGGCGTGTTCCGACTCCGCTAGCTTTGCGCAGTGCAGCGATGCTCTCACGAAAGGCCGTCACGGCCGCCTCGGCCGCACGTTTGCTGCGACCCGTGTCCGGGGCATTCCCCCGGACACGGCCCTCCCGGCCACGGGCCGCAGCTATTTCGAGAAATGCCTCCACCGCCGTGACGGCTTCTGTGAGATCGGAACCCGAGTTCATGCCGCGACTCCCGAGGCTAGGAGATGAACGACGCATCCGTCGGTCCGTGGACGTGCAGGTGACGCCGTACCCGAGTGTGGCTGTCAGGTAAGCACCACCGTAGACCTCACCGTATCCGGTCCAGACGTCCCAGTCGTGACCCCAGTGCGTGCGCATAGCGAGGGTGCCGCTGTGGTAATCGGTGAAGACGTCGTCGCTCCAGTCATTGATTGCATAAGCATTCGCGGTGTACGCGACGGCTGCTGACTTGAGGTCGAAGCCATAGTAGATGAGGGCCCCGCCACCATTGTCGAGGTTGTAGATGTAGTAGCTGGACGTGCCGCAGTTGCCGGGGACGGTATTGTCTGGTTCCACGCCCGAGCCGGTGCGGGCGCTACTGGTCGATGACCCGAGCGAGTACCGCAGCGTGCTCCCGTCAGGCAGCATCAAAACAAGATTTTTTCCGTTTCGTTGGTACTTCACATGGTGCACTCTCGCAACAGCCGGGTCGAACCCCGTCGCCTGCATGGCAACGGTGTTGGCGACCGTTCCATGGTCCATCTTCCAGTGTGGAACACCGGTATCGGCGACTCCCGTGTTGTCCACACCAGTCCCGGACCCGGCGGCCCACGCAGGAACCGCGTCGATGACACTCACACACACACAAGGAAATCGCCGCCGCAGCCACTGCCCGTCGCGATAACCCCCGGCGCTCCCCGCGAATCCCCATCCTCATCCTCCCCGCGAGATAGTCCTTGACCCGACAGGAGTGTACGGATCATTGATGATGGAGCATAGCGACAGTAGACACTCCCGTCAAGCACCGGCAGTCATCGGGCAACCCCGTCCACAGCCCCACGGACATCGCCACGCACGTACCGGCGGACGGATCGGAAATAGTCGCCCCAACGCTCGGCCCCTGCTCCCCTCGCACCTCCGAACTACCCAGGTCGAACAACCCCGGCCGTACGGTAGTGAACTACGGTTAACCACCGGATAGGAAAGCGAGGACTGCCATGCGCTACGACGCTCTGCTCGCGGAAACCATCACGATCCACGGCCACGGATCCGACGCCATCGAGGCGTATTCCGCGCGCCCCCTCCAACCAGGACCCCTGGGGGGCGTCGTCGTGATCCACCACATGCCCGGATACGACCGCGCGACCAAGGAAATCACCCGCCGCTTCGCCGAAGCAGGGTTCAACGCGGTCTGCCCCAACCTTTACAGCCGAGAGGCACCGGGCGCCTCGCCGGACGACGCGGCAGCCATCGCCCGAGCCCGCGGCGGCGTCCCCGACGACCGGCTAGTCGGAGACGTCGCCGGCGCGGCGAGCTACCTGCGAGGCCTTCCGAACTCCGCCAGCATGCGGCTGCATTGCGATCAGCCGCCGTCGAGGTGCACGACGAGACCCACCTCTTGGATGACGTCTCACCCACCGCCCCAGACGAGGAGCGCTGAGGCGCTGACGAAACTCGATCCCGGACGGCGGTGAAGGACTTCCCGCAGGCGAGAGCCACGCTACCCCGGGTTTTGGATCACCTGCCGTGGTTTGGTGTCAGTTCTGTTCCACGGTGATGACGTCGAGGTAGAACGGGCCTGCCCGTTCGGTCTGATCGGATATGTCGTTGGTGGAAGCAAGGACGAGCTGGTTGCCGTTGGCGTCCATACCCCCCGGAACACGCAGATAATGCCCGGCCGAGTCGCTGAAGGCCGTTACTGGATCTCCCACCACCGCCCCGCCGGTCGACGAGAGCGCGAGAGGACTCACCATCGTGTGGGAGGCCCCCTGATCCCACCAGGCCACGAAATCGGTACCCGGCACGCTGTGGGGCACGTCCAGACCCCCCGCGAACTGGACGGGCCGGGCTGGCCCACAACCCGGAGGAATCCGCAGCACGAACCCCGTGCTCGGCTGACCTGAGCGGGGCACCAGAAAACTGAACCACCCGTTACGGGCCCGCCCCGGAGCAACCGCCCCAAGATGCGAGATCACCGTCGCCGGCCCCCCACCCACCGGCATCTCCACTATCTCCGCATCCCCGCCGGGAATCTTCTTGTCCATCGACCGAACGAAGACCACACACCCATTGGTGATATCCGGCGGACCGTAATACGTATCGGAATACAAGACACGATCCTGCCCCTTCTCCACGTCGTACACGTGCAAATCCACCACCGGCGGCGCAGGCGTCGGACCGGTCGGCCGCGGCGAAACCGGAAGACCTCCTCCCGGAGTGTGGAACTGCGACCACACCACGAAACCAGAATCCGCATACGGCATCGGCATGTAAACCTCGTCCTCCGGCACCCCATGCGACGACGCGATGACCCGGTCCTGCCCGGTCCGGATATCGGTCAGGTGCAACTCCCACGGCACTCTTGGCGGACCATCGCCAAGGTAGTCGTGCATGTCCGTCCACGCCACGAAATGCGACGCTCCAACGAGCCAATCGATTCCCCCATACCGGTACCTACTGTGCCCGATCGTCGATACCTTGCCGGTCTCCAAATCGAGAACCTCGACCGCAAGCGGGGTCTGGCGGTTGGAGGTCCGCTCCAGCCGCGCGAACGCGACGTAATGAGACCACGCGCTCACATTCATGGGATTGTGAGACCCGAGGTTGTAGCGGCGCTCGGAGAGCACCACGTGCGGCCTGCTCCCCCCTGAGGACGGCGTCGGCGCCCCCGTCGCCGAAGGAGAACGCCCCGGAGTCGCCACCCCCGACCCTCCCCGGGAAACCATCGGCGAGGTCCCCGGAGCAGACGACGACGGCGACCCGTGAGACCCCGTACAGGAACTCATCAACCCGAGCGCACACGCCACCGCTACGACCCGGCCCCACCACGCGAAAACAGGCATCACGACGACCCCTCTGTCAAGAGACGCTCCGACCCACGATCTTCGATTCGCCGCAACCGTACGGATCATTGACGATGGAGCCTACCGGCGGCCCATACTCCCGTCAAGCAGTAGACGCGCGGAGAAGGTGCGTGGTTGACCGTGCTATTCGAGACCGTGCTATTCGAGATAGTCGCGGAGGACCTGCGAGCGGGACGGGTGACGCAATTTCGACATGGTCTTGGACTCGATCTGGCGGATCCGCTCCCGGGTCACCCCGTAGACCCGGCCGATCTCGTCGAGAGTCTTCGGCTGGCCGTCGGTGAGCCCGAAACGCATCGAGACCACACCGGCCTCCCGCTCCGAAAGCGTCTGCAGGACGGCGTGAAGCTGCTCTTGCAGCAGCGTGAAGGACACCGCGTCCGACGGGACGATGGCTTCGGAGTCCTCGATGAGGTCACCGAATTCGCTGTCCCCATCCTCCCCGAGCGGGGTGTGCAGACTGATCGGCTCGCGCCCGTATTTCTGGACCTCGATGACTTTCTCGGGGGTCATGTCCAGCTCGGCGGCGAGCTCTTCGGGAGTAGGTTCCCGGCCGAGGTCCTGCAGCATCTGCCGCTGCACCCGGGCAAGTTTGTTGATGACCTCGACCATGTGCACCGGGATACGGATCGTACGCGCCTGATCGGCCATGGCGCGTGTGATGGCCTGCCGGATCCACCACGTCGCATAGGTGGAGAACTTGTATCCCTTGGTGTAGTCGAATTTCTCCACCGCGCGGATGAGGCCGAGATTTCCCTCTTGGATGAGGTCCAGGAAAAGCATCCCACGACCCGTGTAACGCTTCGCCAGCGAGACGACCAACCGTAAATTGGCTTCCAGCAGATGGTTCTTCGCCCGCCTGCCGTCTTCTGCTATCCACTCCAGCTCTTTGCGGAGCGTTGGCGAGAGCTCCTCCCCCGAATTCAACTTCTCTTCGGCGAACAGCCCGGCCTCGATTCGCTTGGCCAACTCCACTTCCTGCTCGGCGTTGAGCAGTGGTACCTTCCCGATCTGTTTCAGGTAATCCTTGACCGGGTCGGCGGTCGCACCGGCCGTCGTGAGCTGCGCCTGCGGTTCGGCGTCGTCCAACAGCAGTTCGTCGTCGAGAACGGCGGCCGCCTCGTCCTCGGCGACGTCGATCTCCTCGGCCTCACCGAGATCGACGTCCAGATCGACATCGGATAGATCGATTTCGACATCGTCGACGAAGGGCTCGATGTCGAGATCTGCGTCGAGGTCGGGTTCCGTCGGCTCCGGCTCCCCCGCCCCCGTCTTGGACGCCGATTTGGAAGGCTTGCGGCCGTTGGAAGCCTTCGCGGCGCGCCGCGCGGACGTCCGCCCCCCACGTGACCGCGTCTTGCTCGCGGGCGGGTCGTCGGCCCCCGGGCCATCGGCTACGGGAGGAGGTTCGGGTGCCGACTCCTGCGCGATGGGGCCAGGATCGGCAGCGGGGTCGGGGTCATCAGATGCTCTGCGATCAACCTCACGCGCTACCACTTGAGCCACCTTCGACGTGTCGTGCAGGAATGACCATCGCACCACGCAAACACCTCGCGGATTCCCTCCGAACCGCCCGGGCGTCGAACGGGCGGGACGCCGGTGCCCTCCATTCTGACACCGCGGCCACGAGGTCGTCCGTCTCGTCGCCGACCATCCATTGTGCACCGGTGCCCCGGGGACGGCGGATCATGGCGAGGTTGCGCGCCCTGCGGCCGCCCGGGCGGGACGAGAGTCTGCGCCGCGGGGGTTGACGTTCGCGGGAAACCCAGCCGACCGGGTGTCGCTGATTCGTGCTACCGGCGGCGGTGGCCGGTCAACGCGAGGCGCAGCTCCCCGTGCTCGACGGAAGCGCCGAGGGATCATCGCGGAGCCGAAACACGATCGTCTCGGATTCCCCGAAGCGGTAGGGGGCGGTCTCCGCCACGAATCGGCGCCAGCGCGGATTCGGAGAATCCGCTAAACCCTCCAAATGGCGCACGTACCCGGCGACCTCGTGGTTGCGCACGACGCTGCGCTCGTTGTCGAAATAGCGGTAGACGACTTGTGCGGATCCCGGCCCCGGGCCCTGCAGCCCGTCGAGGTGAACGACGACGTCGGCGTCGTTTTCCACACTGAAGACGGTCGTGCCCGCGAGGGCTGATGTGCCGCTGATCGGGGAACCTGCCGCCAGCACGTGCGTCACGCGCACCCGTCCGCCGTTGAAGCGCCGATCGGCCGCCAGGTCAGCGGCGACGATTCCGCCTTCCGAATGACCCACCAGCAACACCGGGGCACCCTGCGGCACCCCCAGCCGGTCCAAGGCCTGCACAACGCATCGGGTGTAGGACGACGAACCGGTTTCCAGACTGCGAACAGCGTCTGGCAAATCTTGCGGTGTGGGGGTGGGTCCGAAGGCGCGCATTCCCGGGAGATAGACGACGTACCGGGCTGCGCCGTCCGGGCTACGGACTCTTTGCACGGCAAGGACGGCGTCGGAATAGCCTTCGAGTTCTCCGACGCGACGCAGCATTTCGGCGGGAGTAGCCGGCGGGGTAGCCCCCCACGGCGGAACATCGACACACCGTTGCACTGCGCCCGGCCCGTCCGGGAGAAGCTTCGCTTCGCTGCGCAAGGGTAAACCGAAGATCGGATCCACCCGAGCCGGACGTCGGGCGGAAATGTCGGTGCGAAATCGCGCGGAGGGTGCCACCAGGCCGAGAACGTCTTCCAGGTGGGCCGCGACGATACCGACACGCGCTTCGACCGCCCGCCCGATCGCGTGCGGGTTGACACGACGCCAGATCGCGCGCGGATCGATGCGGTGCCAGATCGCGCGCGGATCGAAAAAGTAAGAAGGCAGCAGATCGCGCAGCTCGATGTCGGGAAGAAAGTCGGCGAGTTCCTCCCGCGCGACGACGGCGCGCAGGGCCGCGGCATCGGCGGTGAGCGTGGCCGCCAGCCGGGCGAGCCTGCCACCTGCCCTGGTGAGGGTCGCCTCCACCCGCGCGGCTCCCCAGGGATCGAACGGCGCAGCGGCGACGATCGCAGGGTCGGCGGCCGTCACCGCGAGACCCACGACCTGCTCCCCAAGCGACCACGCTGCGGTGCTCCACACCGCGGCGAGGCGGCGCATCTCGTCGTAATCAACCTGTATTCGCATGAATTCTCCCGACTTTTTCGTGTGCGCAACCTTTCGATCAGTACGGGGCGGCACGCGGCTCCGTGATCCGACGGCGACGGGAAACGATGGCTACAGCAAGCGCCCGACCCACTCCTCGATCGAGGCGAGAACTCGTTTTCGTGAGCGGACGTCGGCGGCGAAATGGCGGACGACGGCCGCGGCGGCGCGCACCTCGTGTGCCGCCGAATCGAATTCCCGACGCCGTCGATACACCTGATCACGAAAGGCGTCGGCGGCGACCGACGTCCACAAAGCGTCGGCTGCCGCAGTCAGCAGCCGGTCGCCGAGCAGCTCGATATGCCGGGCACGGCGAACCAATTCGTCGGCGAGATCGTCCAGGGCATCCATGCCCTCAGGGTGAACCGGCGACGTCGATATCCGGTGGTGTGGCTACGAAGCTGTGGACGGCGAAAAGCTCACCTGTGGGTACGGGCCATCTGCTTTTTCGCTTCCTTCTTCGCCGCCCGCACTTTCTCGCGAGACTCGGCGTCCACGACGTCCGCTATCGACAAGTAGCTGCCGTCGGCGCCGTAAGGCTCGCAGGCGCTCCGCCAGCCCCGCGGATGCACCCCACGCTGTTTGCCGAGGAAAGCGAGGAAGATTTTCGCCTTCTGCGGTCCGAATCCGGGAAGCCGGGCGAGCTGGTCGACGATGTGCCGACCCGTGGTCGCCGTCCGCCAGAGGGCTTCGGCATCGCCTCCGTACTCCTCGACGATGACCTGGGCGAGGCGGTGCACCCGCTCCGCCATTGCCCGCGGAAATCGATGGAGCGCGGGGGGTTGTGCGAAAAGCCGTACGAGGTGCTCGGGATCCTCCGACGCCAGGTGGGCCGCGTCGAGTTCGTCCACCCCCAGCCGATCGGCAAGCAACGCCGGTGCCCGGAACGCCTTCTCCATGGGAACCTGCTGGTCGAGCACCATCCCGACGAGCAGCGCGAACGGATTGCGCTCCAGCAGCGCATCCGCACGGGGATCCCCGGCCAGCCATAGACCCATCGCGTCCTCCTCAGCCGTTAGCCTGTCACGCCGCCTCGTCACGCGGAAGAGTGATTGCGCCCATCTTCACTTCCGCCTGCCGGTGCCGATGTGTACAACCGTGACGGACGGTTCGGCTCCCGCCCGACGAACCACGCTCCGCCCGGTCCGTACCGACGGCTGGGTGGGTCGTTGCATCACCGAATTCCTCGCCACGGTGACCGACCTCCCCGAGCCGCAGACCCTCCTCGACGTCGCCGTCGAACAAGTGGGTGCCGCGATCGACGCCGACTGTGCGCTGATCGCCAGAGGGGCCGAGCTGCTCACCGCCTGGCCGAGCCGCGACCAGATTCCGCCCTCGCTGGTGGCCCGCGAGGGGGAACAAGCCCGTGAACGCGGCGAAGCCGATGTCTTCGCCGTCCCGATCGCCGGGCCCCTGCAGGCGACGCTCGCCACCAAACGCGCGACGCCACCGCTCGACGACGCCGAGATGACATTGGTGCGGGGAATGGCCAAAGCCATCGAATTGAGCTACGCCATGATGCGCACCCTCGAAGCCGAACGCCGACTGCGGTCCCGCAGCGAACGACAAGCCAACGTCAACGCCAAACTGCTTGCCTCGCTGCGCGAACGGCAAAAACTACTGGAGGAATTGTCCGTCGTCCAACGCATGATTTCCCGGCGTGAACCCCTGGCGGACATCCTCGACGCCGTCGTTCGTTCGGCCCGCGACCTGCTCGGTGCGGATATCGTGGTGGTCTCCCGCAGCCCTTCGGTGATCGCCCGTTGCGGCGGCGCCGAGAGAACCGCACGATTCCTGGCCCGCGTGGCAATTCCCGAAGACGCCTCCGACGTCGACCTTTCTGCCGCCCCGCAGGGAATTCCGCTGCGTCAGGTCATCGCCGCGCCGGTGCGGGAGAACGGACGGATCGTCGGCGCCGTTCTCGCCGGTGCGAACACGCCCAGATTCCAGGACGCCGACCGCAGCGCCCTCCTGGCGTTCGCCGATCACGTCAGTCTCGCGATCACGGACGCGACGACCGTCGAAGCCATGCACCGGGCGTTCCACGACTCCCTCACCGGGTTGGCCAGTCGGGCGCTCTTCCTGGACCGGCTCGAACACGGCCTCGCCCAAGCCGCCCGCTCCAAAACGGACCTCACCCTGCTCTTCATTGACCTCGACCGGTTCAAGATTGTCAACGACACGCTCGGCCACGCCGCCGGTGACCTCCTCCTGGTCGAGGTCGCGAACCGCCTACGCCACTGCCTGCGTGCCAGCGACACCGCCGCCCGCTACGGCGGCGACGAATTCGTTGTCCTGCTCCACGACACCGATGCCCGCGGCGCGGCGATCGTCGCGGCTCGCATCATCGATGCGGTCCGCCAGCCGCTGACCGTCGCCGGGATGGACGTCACGGTGGACGCCAGTATCGGCATCGCGTGCAGCACCCACGGCACGGTCGGTGCCGACGAACTGCTGCGCAGCGCGGACGTCGCGATGTACCGGGCCAAACGAGCCGGCCGCGGTCGGTGGGCCATCTACGAGCCGTCGATGCACGCGATCCTGCTGGAGCAACTGCACTTGGAAACCGAATTGCGCGGAGCCTTGCGCCGCGGGGAATTCGTGTTGCATTACCAGCCGATCGTGCGCTTGGCCACCGGCGCATTGTTCGGCGCCGAAGCGTTGCTGCGCTGGCGGCATCCCCGCCGGGGGTTGCTCAGCGCCGCGGATTTCGTCTCGATGGCCGAAGAATGCGGCGATTTCGATGAGATCGCGGCGTGGGTGTTGGACACCGCGTGCCGGCAAGCCCGTCACTGGCAGGAGCGGCTCGGCGACGACACCTTCACCATCACCATCAACGTCGCGGCCAGCCAGCTGGCCCGCGCCGACTTCGCCGCCTCGATCCGGGAAGCCGTCGACGGCGCCGGACTCGCCCCTTCCTCCCTCGTGCTCGACATCACCGAGGCATTGGTACTGCGCGACGAACCGTGGCTGCTTTCTCGGCTGGAAGACCTGAAAATCGTCGGGGTGAGCCTTGCGGTGGACGACTTCGGCGCCCGCTACTCGTCGCTGGCCGGCCTCCCACCGCTGCCGTTGGACCTGGTCAAGATTGACCAAGCTTTCATCGACGCCGTCGGTACTCCGGAAGGATCGGCGTTCGCCCGCAAAATCGTCGAACTGGCGCACACCCTCGACCTCCAGGTGATCGCAGAAGGGGTCCAGACCCACCAACAATTCGAGGAACTGCGTCGAGCCCGCTGCGAATTCGCGCAAGGATATCTCTTCGCCGAACCGATCGAAGCGGACGCAGTGCCGAGCCTGAGGGCCAACGCTCGGAGGCTGTGGGCCGCACCGGCCCGGCACCGGCGCAACTGACCGCCGTCCCGACGCACAATAGGTCCGAGCGGCGCGCTCCGCGCCGGACGGCCGAAGCAGAGGCGGGTCCGTGGACGACGAGTTGTGGGAGAAGCATCGATCCACCGTCGAGAATGCCTTCGACGCCTGGCAAAACCGCCTCCCTTGGTCGGTTTTCCGTTCTTCACCGTCCACCCGGGTCTGGGGCGAGGAAGCGCCGCGGGCTGGTAAGGCCGCCTTCGAGGCCTACCTCGGCGCGCCGTTCCCCGTGCAGACCCCCGGCGCGCACGGTTTCGTGACGCCGGAGCGGCCCCCTACCGGCATCACCCTGGACGTCGCCTACCCTCACCTCACCGCCGACGGCATCGACGAGCTCGTGGCGGCCGCGGGCCGAGCCTGGCCGACGTGGGCGCAGGCCACACCCCAACAGCGAGCAGGCGTGGTGCTGGAGATGCTCCACGGACTCGCGGCCCGCAGTTTCGAACTCGCGTACGCCGTCCAGCACACCACCGGCCAAGGATTCGTCATGGCGTTCCAAGCCGGAGCGGCGCACGCCCTCGATCGTGCCCTCGAAGCCGTCGCCGTCGCGTACCACGCGATGACGGCGACGCATGCGGAATCCGTCGACGAACGGGCCCGGATCCGCCGACGTTACCGCCCGATCCCACGCGGCCTCGCACTGGTGATCGGGTGCACCACTTTCCCGACGTGGAACGGCTTCCCGGGACTCTTCGCGAGCCTCGTCTGCGGGAATCCGGTCATCGTGAAACCCCATCCCCACGCCGTGCTCCCGCTGGCCATCACGGTTCGGGAATGCCGCGAAACCCTGTCCCGCTACGGATTCCCGCCGGATCTCGTGACGCTTGCGGTCGAGGCAGACGGCGATCGGCTCGCCGCCGCTCTCGCGTTGCGCCCGGAAATCCGCCTCATCGACTACACCGGGTCGACCAGCTTCGGCCGGTGGCTGGAAGACAACGCACGCCAGGCCGTGGTTTTCGCCGAGAAATCGGGAGTGAACGCCGTCCTTCTTGAATCGACCGCGGATTTCGACGGAATGGTGTCCAACCTCGCGTCCTCCCTCGCGCTGTACAGCGGGCAGATGTGCACCACCCCCCGGGTGTTGTTCGTCCCCCGTGAGGGCATCGAAACCGACCAGGGCCGCCGCGGACTCGACGACATCCTCGCTTCCCTCGACGCCGCATTCCGTGAGCTGGCCGACGATCCGCGCCGTGCCGTCGCCCTGCTCGGGGCAATCGTCGACGAGCGTGTCGAACGCGCCGTCGACACCGCCATGGCCCTGCCGAACGTGGTGATTCCGTCGCGTCGAGTGTCACATCCGGAATTCCCACGCGCCGTGGTGCGCACCCCGGTCGTGGTCCGCTCGGACGTGGAGGCGGCGGAATGGCGGCGGGAGTGGTTCGGCCCGATCGCATTCGCCGTCCCGACCGAATCAGCCGACGACAGCGTGCGACTCTGGGAAGAACTCGCGACCTCCGTCGGTTCGCTGACAGCGTCCGTGTATTCGACGAACAAAAGTTTTCTCGACCAGGTCGAACAGGTGGCCGCAACGACCGGCGTGCTCACCGCGCTGAACTTCACCGGAGACGTCCTCGTGAACCAGACGGTGGCGTTCGCGGATTTTCACGGGAGCGGCGCGAATCCCGCGGCCAACGCCGCCCTCGTCGATTTCGGTTTCGTCGCCCCACGTTTCCACGCCGCCGAAATTCGCGAGCGGTGGTGAGGGGTGGGAGGCGAGCGAATTCGGGGGGACGGCGAGCACGTTCTCCTGACGTTCGGCCACGGGACGGCGTCCGCGGAACAGATCGTCGATTTGCTACGCGGCGCGGATGTGCAGCTGGTGGTCGATATTCGAACCGCGCCGGGAAGCAGACGCCTCCCCCACGTCGTACGAGCCGAGCTCGCCCGTTGGCTACCGGAGCACGGCATCGACTACCGCTGGGAGCAGCGGCTGGGTGGTTTCCGGCGCGCGGATCCGGAAAGCCCGGACACCGCGTGGCGCAACGCCTCGTTTCGGGGATATGCCGGCTACACCCGCACCGAGCCGTTCCGGCAGGCGCTGGACCAACTCTTGGCCGAGGCTGCGGCGCGGCGGACGGCGGTGATGTGCGCCGAGAGCGTGTGGTGGCGCTGCCATCGGAGGATCGTCGCCGACGTCGTCTCCCTCGGACGGGGATGGCGGGTCCTTCACCTCGGCCACGACGGACGTCTGACCGACCACGTGCCGAGCGAAGGAGTGCGGGTTCGCGACGACGGTTTGCTGGTCTGGGACGGCGGCATCTCCCCGCTGTTCGACGAGCTCACGCGTCGTAATCCACGCTGACCGTCGCAGTCCGCGGCAAAGCCTGGCAGGTGACCACGAATCCGGCTGCGAGCTGGCCTTCGTCCAATGCGTAACAGTGGCGCATTTCCACTCTGCCTTCGACGACGCGGGCCCGGCAGGTGCCGCACATGCCGTTGGTGCACCCGTAGGGGACGTCGGCCCGCAGCGGCAGGACGGCGTGCAAGATGTCGGTGTCGAAAGGCACCTGCAGCCGGGTGGTGCGTCCGGAGAGTCGGACGGTCACCGTGGCCACGCCGTCGGCGGAATCGGCCGGCGAAACCGCGGGAGACGCCGGCAGGTCGAGGTGGAAGAGCTCGGAGCGAATCCGTTCCGGGGAGACCCCTCGTGAGGCCAACTCCGCTTTCGCCGCATCGATGACGCCGACGGGCCCGCACACGAACCACTCGTCGATGTCGCCTGCCGGTACGAGACGGTCGAAGAGCTCCGCGAGTTTGTTCCGGTCGAGCCTCCCGGTGAGCAAATCCGATTCGCGTTGTTCGCGGGAGAAGACGTGGACGACGTCCAATCGGTCGGGGTAGCGGTCCTTGAGATCGGCGATTTCATCGAGGAACATCACGGTCGCGGCCGACCGATTCCCGTATATCAAGGTGAAGCGGGAATCCGGGTCACTTGCGAGGGTCGACTCCATTATCGGGAGCACCGGCGTGATGCCACTGCCGGCACAAATCGCTCCGCGCCGACGAATTCCCGGGTCGGACGACGCCACGAAACGACCGGTGGGGGGCATCACCTCGACAACCTCCCCGGGTCGGAGATGGTCCAAGACGTAACCGGAGAACACCCCGCCGGGGATGCGTTTGACCCCGATGCGCAGCGTCGGAGGTGGGGCGCACAGCGAATAGGTGCGTCGCTTGTCGTCGCCGGCTTGCGGGCAGCGCACGACCACATGCTGCCCCGGCAGGAAGCAGAATTCGTCACGTAAATCCGCCGGTACCTCGAAGGTGACCGCCGCCGCGTCCGCCGTCAATTTCTCGACGCAGACCACCCGCAGCGGATGGAATCGGCGGACCACGGCTCAGTGCGCCTTCATCGCCGGGAAAGGCTCTCCGCAGGAAACACAGCGCATCACGGCCTGGCACGGGGTCGATCCGAAACGGCTCAGCATTTCCGTCTCCCTCGAGCCGCACCGCGGACAGCCGACCTCACCGGCCCGTGTTCCCGTCGGGGGCGGTGGTGCGATTCCGGCCTCGGCGAGCCGACGGCGGCCCGCTTCGGTGACGTCGTCGGTGCTCCACGCCGGCGCGTATTCGACCTCGACCTTGGCACTCGGATAACCGGCTTCGTCGAGAACCCGGCGGACCTCCCCACGAATCGCCTCGAACGCCGGGCATCCGAAATACGTGGGGGTGAGCCGTACCTCCAACCGGTCGTCGATCAGTTTCACCGATCGAAGGATTCCGAGGTCGGCGATGGTGAGGGCGGGCAATTCCGGGTCGGGGATCGCGGCCAGGCGCCGTCGCAGTTCGTCGACGGTCTCGGCCACGGCTATTCCCTGCCCTTCACCACGACGCGTCGGGGTGGAGCCGGTGCAGGTATTGCATCTCGGCGAGCAGATACCCGAAGCATTCGGTGTGCACGCCCCGCCGTCCGCCGTGGGAAGCCCACACCAGCTCGGGCTTGCGCAGGGTGGCCTCTCGGAGCACCTCGCCGACCGCGTCCTGCCAACGTGGCTCCAGCGTCGCCGGATCGACGCCGAGTCCGCGCCGCGCGAGGGTGCGGGTGACCTCATCGGATTCGAACAACTCCGGGGTGAACGGCCAGAGTCGGTCGACCGCGGCCTGCATGCGCCGGTGGCTCTCGGCGGTCCCGTCGCCGAGCCGCAGGGTCCACTGCTGGGCGTGGTCGCGGTGGTACGCGGCTTCTTTCACACCCTTGGCCGCCACGCCGGCCAGCACCTCGTCCTTGGAGGTGATGAGTTCCTCGTAGAGGGCGAGTTGGTAGGTACTGAAGAACAGCTGGCGCGCGATCGTGTGGGCGAAATCGCCGTTCTCCTGTTCGACCAAATGAACGTTGAGGTATTCCTGCTCGGTGCGCAAATAAGCGAGGTCGTCCTCGTCGCGGCCAGCGCCTTCGAGCTTGCCCGCGTAATCCAGGAGTACCCGCGCCTGGCCGAGCAGGTCGAGCGCGATGTTGGTGAGGGCGATGTCTTCCTCGATCTCCGGGGCTCGCGACGCCCACTCCGACAGCCGTTGCGCGAGCACCAATGCGTCGTCGCCGAGGCGCAGCGTGTAGGTGAAGAGCAACCGTCCGGTATTCACATCTGCCGCACCTCCTTCGGCAACACGTAGAACGTCGGGTGTCGGTAGACCTTATCGGCTGCGGGGTCGAAGAACGGGTCTTTCTCGTCCGGACTCGACGCGACGATGTGCCGGGAAGGCACCACCCAGATGCTCACCCCTTCGCCGCGTCGGGTGTAGACGTCGCGGGCGTTACGCAACGCCATCACGGCGTCCGGCGCGTGCACACTCCCGGCGTGCACGTGGGCGAGGCCACGGCGCGGCCGGATGAAGACTTCCCACAACGGCCAGCCGTCGTGGTCACGTCGTTCCCGCTGCGGGGCCTGCTCGATCATCACCTGCTCCTGGTTTCGACACTAACGCCCGGACCACCCCGCCAGTGCGGAAGAAACCGTCAGGCAGCCGCCGTCCCCGCGTGTTTCGCGGCATACGCGGCGGCCGCTTCACGGACCCACGCCCCCTCGGTGTAGGCCTCGATCCGGTGGCGCAGTCGCTGCTCGTTGCACGGACCTCCACCGTTGATCACACGGTAGAACTCCGACCAGTCGATCGGCCCGTGATCGTAATGTCCGCGCTCCGGATTCCACCGAAGCTGCGGATCCGGGAGCGTGAGCCCGAGCACCTCCGCCTGAGGAACGATCATGTCGATGAATTTCTGGCGCAACTCGTCGTTGGTGAACCGCTTGATTCCCCATGCCATCGACTGGGCGGTGTGCGGAGACTGGTCGTCGGGCGGTCCGAACATCATGAGCGTCGGCCACCACCACCGGTTCACGGCGTCCTGGGCCATCTCATGCTGCGCCGGGGTCCCGTGGCTCAACCGGTAGAGGATGTCGAAGCCTTGCCGCTGATGGAACGATTCCTCCTTGCAAATACGGATCATCGCCCGCGCGTAGGGCCCGTACGAACACCGGCACAACGGCACCTGGTTGGTGATGGCGGCCCCATCGACGAGCCATCCGATCGCTCCGACGTCCGCCCACGTCAGCGTGGGGTAGTTGAAGATGCTCGAATACTTCTGCTTACGGGTGTGGAGCAACTCGAACAACTCCGCGCGATCGACTCCGAGCGTCTCCGCCGCGGCGTACAGGTAGAGCCCGTGACCCGCTTCGTCCTGCACTTTCGCCAGCAAAATCGCCTTACGCAGCAAGGACGGCGCCCGTGTGATCCAATTAGCCTCCGGCTGCATCCCGATGATCTCGGAGTGTGCGTGTTGAGCGATCTGGCGAATCAACGTGGCCCGGTAGGCGTCGGGCATCCAGTCGCGGGGTTCGATCCGCTCGTCGGCGGCGATGGTCGCTTCGAATCGTGCGAGCAACGCGGCGTCGGTCTCGCTCATGGGCCCACTCCCGGTTGTGGGTGACGATTTCAGCGTAGGACGACGAGGGGAAGACGGTATGACCTTGCGGGGACGAGCGTCCGTAGGCGACCCGCAGCCGCGGCGCGACCCGTCGATCCTGCACGCCGACATCGACGCGTTCTTCGCCGCCGTCGAGCAGCGCGACAAGCCGTCACTGCGCGGACGCCCGGTGGTGGTGGGGGGTCTTGGCCCCCGGGGAGTGGTGGCCACCGCCAGTTACGAGGCGCGCGCCTACGGCGTCCACTCGGCGATGTCGATGGCGCAGGCGCGGCTGCGCTGCCCGCATGCCGCGTTCCTCGCCCCCCGCTTCGCGGCGTACCGGGCGGCGAGTGCGACGGTGATGGGCATTCTCGCCGGGGTCTCCCCCACCGTCGAACAGATTTCGCTGGACGAGGCGTACGTCGATCTCGCATCGACCTCACCGCACGACCTGTCGGTGGACGACGTCCGCCGGATCGCCGTAGAAGTGAAGGAACGGGTCCGAGCCCGCACCGGCCTGTCGATTTCGATCGGCGCGGGAAATTCCAAACTCGTCGCAAAGATCGCGTCCGATTTGGACAAGCCGGATGGTCTGCGTATCGTCGCGGCGGGTACGGAACGGGAATTTCTCGCGGGATTACCGGTGGGCCGGATCCCCGGAGTCGGGCCGGCCACGGCGGCCCGGCTTTCGCGTCTCGGGATCACGACGATCGGGGCCCTGGCGGCCAGCGACGAATCCGAACTGGTGAACCTCCTCGGACGCGTCCACGGCCGATCCCTCTGGCTGCTCGCCCGCGGCCTGGACGACCGCCCGGTAAGCGGCGAGCGGGAAGCGAAGTCGGTGAGCGTCGAGGACACCTTCGACTCCGACATCACCGATTCGCCTCGGCTGCGCACCGTGGTGACCGAGCTGGCTCACCGGCTCGTCACCAGGCTGCGGCGACACGGCCTTTCGGGACGCACGATTTCCTTGAAAATCAGGCTCGCGGATTTCACCACCCTCACTCGGTCGCTGACGCTCGCGGCACCGACCGACGACCAGCGGGTCATCACCGCATCCGCCCTTCGATTGCTCGACGACGTCGACACCAGCGGCGGGGTCCGACTCGCGGGCGTCGGCATCTCCGCGCTCAGCGAATGGAGTCAACCGACCCTTTTCTCGGAGGAAATGTCGGATACGGAGGAGGGGTCGGGCGCGCATCCGAGCGCCGAAGCTGATTCGGCGCGTGATGCCGCCGCCGACGGATCGCACGACGCGGAACACCCGCTACGGTGGACCCCAGGCCAGGACGTCGAACACGACACGTTCGGGCGCGGATGGGTTCAGGGAGCGGGATCCGGGTGGGTCACCGTCCGGTTCGAAACGGCCGACACCCCACCCGGGCCGGTGCGATCCTTCCGGATCGACGACCCGGCGTTGCAGGCGATCGACGAATTGTGAGGCAGGAGGGCGGTCGTGAAACACCGGCGTGCCGAGATTCCCGGCGATGGAATTTCGATTCCCGGTTTCGAAGCGGTGCCGGCTCACCCCCGCGGAGGCATCGTCGTCCTGCACGAAGCGTTCGGGCTCACGGATTACATCGCCGCGGTCTGCCAAAGACTGGCGGACGAGGGGTACTACACCCTCGCGCCGAATCTGTTCCACCGCGACGGTGTGACCGCCTTCGGCTACGACGAATTGCCGCGCGCCAAAGCCCACATGTCCCGCCTCACCGCCGACGGCATCCGCACCGACGTCGCCGCAAGCCTGACGTACCTGCGGACTCGGGGCTTCGCCGACGCCTCGGCGGGGCTGGTCGGGTTCTGCATGGGAGGATCGATCGCCTGTGCGCTCGCCGCGGAAGACGAACTCGGGGCGACGGTGACCTTTTACGGGGCTGGGATTCGGCACGGACGCTTCGGATTCCCGCCCTTGGCGGATATCGCGGGGACCTTACGCACGCCGTGGCTCGGGCTTTTCGGGGATCGCGACGCGAGTATCCCCGTCGAGGACGTCGAACACCTGCGGATACGGGCCGCGTCCGCGCCCGTGCCCACTCAGGTGGTGCGGTACGCCGATGCCGGGCACGGATTCCACTGCGACGCCCGTCCCGCGCACTACCACGCGCCGTCGGCTACCGATGCCTGGCAGCGAGCCGTGCGGTGGTTGGGCCGCTACCTCGCGGCCTCATCGCAGGCCCAAGACCTCCGCCACGAGGCGCGCGGCTGATCCGCCGTCCTCGAGCGCGACGGCGAGGGCGCGGGGGACGTCCAGGTCGTCGCGGAGCGCTTCCAGTACCGCCTGTACGCCACCGATTCGCTCGGGACGTCCGGCGGCCGCGAACAATTCCTGCACCCGCGCTTCGGCGTCGTCGAGGGAAGCGGCATCGAAATCCCACGATTCCCACCACCGGCGTTCGACGATTGCGAGCCGCAGTGCGGCCGGTGAATGCTTGGCCAACACGTCGGAGACCAGCACGAGATTGCCGGCGGATTTCGCCATTTTCGCCCCTCCGACGTGCACGAGACCGATCCGCATCCAACTGCGGGCAAACGGGCGCACCCCGGTCAACGCCTCGGCGAAAGCGGCTTCGTAAGCGTGGTGCGGAAAACGCAAATCCGCGCCGCCGGCGTGGACGTCCAACGCCGGACCGAACACGGTCATCGCCATCGCCGCGCATTCCGCGTGCCAGCCGGGACGCCCCGGGCCCCACGGGCTGGGCCACGCCGGCGTTCCCGGCTCACTGGCGCGCCACACCGCCACGTCGAAGGGGTCGTCCTTGCGCGGGTCGTCCGGCTCGTCGTGGAATTCCGCCGAGAGGGCCAACGCCTCGTCGCGCGACAAACCGGCCCGCTCCACGACGTCCGCCCCGCGGAAATACACCGAACCATCGCGGACGTAGGCACGACCCGCGTCCAGCAGGCCGGCGGCGAGGCTCACCACCGGGCGCACGAAATTGTGCGCCCGCGGCGCATGCGTCGGCGGGCGAATGCCGAGGGCGGCCATGTCCTGTTCGAAATGGAATTCCTGCACCGCGGCGAAGGAGTCGTAACTGGCCCCGACCCGGCGGGCGGCGTCGAGCAGGACGTCGTCCACGTCGGTGACGTTGCGGCACACCTCGACGTCGCAGCCGAGATGACGCAGGAATCGGGTGAGGACGTCGACCCACACGTAGGTGGCGGCATGTCCGAGGTGCGTGACGTCGTACGGGGTCACCCCGCACACGTACATCCGCAATTTCCCCACCCCGCGCAGCGGTACTCCGGCGAGCCGCGGGGTGCGGAGCTGTTCGGCGAGGTCGAGGACCACACGGCCTCCTTTCGTGTGCCGGGCAGCAGCCAGCCTAGTGCGCCACGAAAGGAGCGGGCCTCACCCGTGAGAGGGGGTCAGGCCGAGGCCCCGGTCGCCGAGGGGCTCGGCGAAGGTGCCACCCGCGCTTTGCCGTGCTGCGGTTGGCCATCGGCGATCATCTTTGCGGTGCGGGTGGCGCCGTTACGGACCGCCACCACCCGCACGGTGTCCCCCACCTTGACGTCGGAAATCGTGGCGGACGTTCCGCGGGGCAGGGCGAAGTCGACCACCTTCGTCGAAGCGTCGACGGTGTAGCTGAAGGTCACGTTGTCGCTGCTGCGCACGGTGATCGAGTGCGCGTCGACGGCGGTGACGGTGCCGACCTGGACGTCGACCACCTGCAGTCCCTGCGGAGTCTGGACGGTGGCCTCACCGTGCAGGAGGTTGCCACCGAAGCCGCGCATTCCCGGGCCGCCCCAACCCCAGGGGTGTCCCTCGCCGTGGCGCATCCCGTGCGGACCCCACGGCGCGGCGGGTGATCCCGGGGTGGCGGAGGCGGACGGCGAAGCGGGCGCGGTCGTCGCGTCGGCGGCCGCCGCAACCGTCGGGGTTCCCCCCGGGCCGACGCTCGCGGCCGAGACGTAGACCCCGCCGGCGACGGCAGCCGCGGCCAGCACGCCGAGGGTGGCCCAGGCGACCGCCGTCCGAGGACGTCGCGGCTCGTGGGCCACCACGTCGTGCTCGCCGACCGGCGGGGGCGGGGGCACACCGGGGCCTTCGGGCTCGCCGAATCCCTGCCACGGCCGGGGGGTCTCGGATTCGCTCATCGCAGCCTCCCTTTCTCCGATGCCCCCATCATCGGGCGCCAATCTCGTCACCGGCTTCGGCGCCGCTGGGAATTGGCTGGGAATCGGCGATCAGAAGGGGTAATTCGACCCGGAAATACGCCCCACCGCCGGGACGGTTGCCGGCCTTGACCCGACCCCCGTGGGCTTCGACGACGGCGGCCACGATCGATAGCCCGAGCCCGGCACCTCCCTGATCGCGGGAGCGGGATCGATCGGCTCGGTAGAACCGGTCGAAGACGTACGGCAGATCAGCTGCGGGAAGTCCCGGGCCGTGGTCGGTGACCTCCAATACCGCCCACGGCTCCTCGGCGGCGACCCGGACCTCCACCGGGGTGCCGGCCGGCGTGTGGATTCGGGCGTTGGCCAACAGGTTCGCGACGACCTGCCGAAGCTGCATCTCGTCGCCGCTCACCACGACGTCCGGATCGGCGTCGAGGCGGACCTGCCGGTCCGGGGCCGCCGTCCGCAGGTCTTCGCACCCGTCGGCGGCCAACTCGGCGAGGAGCACCGGCTCCCGAGCGGGTTGTCTTCCTTCGTCCAGCCGGGCGAGCAGCAGGAGCTCCTCGACCAAAACCCCCATGCGGCTCGCTTCCTCCTCGATGCGGCGCATCGCCTTCTCCAGGTCGTCGGGACGGCGGGCCGCCCCCCGGCGGAACAGTTCCGCGTATCCGCGGATCGAGGTGAGCGGTGTGCGCAGCTCGTGGGAGGCGTCGGCGAGGAAACGCCGCAGCCGCTCCTCGGATCGAGCGCGGACGGCGAACGCCTCCTCGATGCGGCCGAGCATGGTGTTGAGGGCGGCCGCGAGTCGGCCGACCTCGGTTCGCGCGCCGGGATGTTCGACGCGGCGCGACAAGTGTCCTGCGGCGATTTCCTCCGCCGTTCTTTCCATGGCCCGCAGGGGGCGTAAGCCGAGCCCTACGACGAACCAGGCGAGAATCCCGACCCCGGCGAGGACCCCGGCAGCGACCGCGCCCTCGACGAGGGTGAGCCGACCGAGGGTGGCATCGACGTCGCGCAGCGGCATCGCCCAGACAAAGGCGTACGTCGCCCCGGTCGCCGGGTTCACCAACAAGTGTGGTTCGACGACCACCCGGTAGGCGGCGCCGCGGGAGTCGTGGGTGGTGAACGGGGCGGTGCGGTCGGCGACGTCCGCGGGCAGCCTCGGCGCACGATCCGGGCCGATCGGCACCCAGGTGTCCGTCGCGTCGTAGCCGAACTGCTCGACGACCGTCCCGGGCGGGGCGACGGCCGCTGCATAACTTCCGACCGGGAGCAGGCGGGTGACGGCGGCCCGCCGGGCGGGGACGCCGAACATCGGGTGGCCGGGTCCGCCGTCCGCGAAGACCATCTGGGCGACCAGGCGGGTGGCGCTCTGCTGCTGCTCGTCGAACCGACTGAGTAGGAAGGACGCGAGGAGCGCCCGGGTCGCCAGCGCCGCCACCACCAGGCCGACGGCCACCAGACCGAGGACGCCGAGCAGCAGGCGGCCCCGCAGCGACACCGAGCGCCACGCCCGCAGCAGTTCGGGCGCCGAAAATCTCGCCGAAAATCTCATCGCGCGGCGGGGTTTCGTCGGCCCAGCGCCCCCTTCGTCAATCGCCGACCTGCCCTGAGGTGGGCTTCGGGGAGGTGGTCTCTTTCGGTAATCGCAGTGTGTATCCGACTCCGCGGACCGTGTGGATCAGCGGCGGCCCCTCGGCGTCGATCTTCTTGCGCAAATAGCTGATATAGGTCTCGAGGACGCCGGAGTCGCCGCCGAAGTCGTAGTCCCAGACGTGGTCGAGGATTTGGGCGCGGGTGAGGACTTTGCGGGCGTTGGCGAGCAGGTACCGCAGCAGCCGGTACTCGGTGGCGGTCAGTTCGATGGACCGCCCTCCGCGGGTCACCTCGCGGGTGTCGTCGTCCATTTCGAGGTCGGCGAAGGTGAGGCGGGACGCCGCGGCCGCTCCGCGGGTGCGGCGCAGCACGGCGTGGACGCGTGCGATCAATTCCGCGAGCGAGAAAGGCTTGGTGACGTAATCGTCGCCCCCGATGGTCAGGCCGCGCACCTTGTCCTCGGTGGCGTCCCGTGCGGTGAGAAAGAGCACCGGCGCGGGTACCCCCTCCCTACCGAGCCGCCGGGCGACCTCGAACCCGTCGATGTCGGGGAGCATGACGTCGAGGATGACGAGGTCGGGGCGCACCTGGATGGCCGCTTGCAACGCCTGGGTACCGGTGTGGGCGGTGGCGACCTGGAATCCCTCATAGCGCAACGCGGTCGCCACCAAATCGGTGATGTTGTGTTCGTCGTCCACTACCAGGACGCGGGTCGACGACGTTGTCGGCACGGCGAGGGTCCCTTCTACGCGATCCGCCGCCAGCCTCTGAGAGGGAGCTGAAAGACGTCCAAGAGGATCCTGGGCGCTCGCTGAGAATTCTTGTTGGTTGGGCCCCGTCCCGCGAATGCCTAGCCTCAGTTCTCTCTCGGGGAGTTCTCAGCCGGCTCCCATCTCCCCCTGGTGGCCTGGATCTGCCTTGGCCGATGCCGTCTGGGCGTCGCGGGGACGTCGTTCGGGACGAGTGAGGAGAGCATGCCCTGGACACGATTCGGTGTGATCAATCTGGTTCTCGGGATAGTCGCCGCTGGGGCAGGCGGCTTCGCCTACGCCTCCCTCGGGGTGCCGACCGCCGCTACCTCGGCAGCGGTGACCCGCACCGCCACCATCACCAAGGGCACCGTACTGTCCACCATCACTGCCACCGGGAACGTCACCGCGCCGGACGATCTCGCGGTGAATTTCGCGACCTCCGGAAAAATCACCGAAATCGACGTCAAGGTCGGGCAGCAGGTCAAGCGCGGACAGGTGCTGGCACGACTGGATTCCACCCAGGCCGCAGCGAATCTGGCCGCCGCACAAGCGCAACTCTCTTCCGCCCAAGCGAAACTCAGTGAACTCCAACAAGGCCCCACGGCGTTGGAACGCCAAGGATACGAGCTGTCGAACCAGCAGGCCGCCCAGCAGGTGGCCCAAGCCCAACAGCAACTGGCCAACGCCCAGCAGGCCCTGCAATTCGACCAAGTCACCTTGCAGCAAGGAGTCGACAAGGCCAGCGAACAACTCCAGCAGGCCCAGCAACAATTGGCCAGCGACACGGCCAAATACCAGCAGGATGCGACGTCCTTGGCGGCGGCGGTGGACCAGGCGCGAACTCAGGCTTCCCAGCAGTACCGCATCGACTCGGACCAGTTGAACGCCGACCAGCTCCAACTGAGTGACGACACCACCAAGAAGAACACCGACTGCTCCAGCGATCCGACCTCCTCGACCTGCCAAGCCGACACCCTCGCGGTCGCGCGGGACACGGTGACGGTCGACAACGACGAAGCGCGCCTGACCGCCGACGGCACCCCGGCCGACAACTACAGCGACGCGACGGTGGTCGTCACCGCGGTGCAGAACGAGAACAGCACACTCGCCAAAGACCAGCAGACCATCGACGCCGACCAGCAGGCCGTCCAGCAAGCCCAAGACGGGCTCACCGCCGCGAAAACCGCCCAACAACAAGGCCTCGCGAAGGATCAGCAGGCCATCGCCGCCGCCCACCAGCAGGTCACCAACGCCGAACTCGCCGAGCAAGTGACCGAGAATTCCAACGCGCAGAAGACCGCTCCCCCGCTGCCGTCCGATCTGGACGCCGCGGTGGCCGCCGTCCAACAGGCGCAGGCGCAAGTCGACACCGCCCAGCAAGCATTCGACGCGACGGCACTCACTGCGCCGGCGGATGGCACGGTCGGGGCCATCAACGACGCGGTCGGTCAGACGGTCTCGGCGGGCGCGACGACGACCATCTCGGGAACGTCGACCAGCGGCGGCCCGACTTCGGCCTCCGGGAGCAGTACCTCGTCGGCGTTCCTCACGCTGACGAACCTCACGGATTTACAGGTCGTTGCAGATGTAGACGAAGCGGATGCCGCGAAGGTGAAGCCGAATGCTCCGGCGACGGTGACGCTCAACGCCCTGCCGGGAAAGGAGTTCGCCGCCCACGTCATCGCCATCGCCGACACGGCGACGGTATCGAGCAATGTGGTGCAGTACCAGGTGACCTTCTCCCTGGATCAGACCGACCCCGCAATCAAACCCGGGATGACGGCGAACGTCACGGTCGTAACCGCCGAAGTCGACGGTGTGCTGAACGTCGCGTCTCAGGCAGTCCGCAGCTCCGGGAATTCTTCGTACGTGATGGTGGTGCAACCCGACGGCACCCAGAAGCGGGTGGACGTTGTCGTGGGATTGAGGGGCGACACGACGACGGAAATCGCCGGACCGCTGCAGGCCGGCGACGAGGTCGCGTTGCCGACGGTGAATCGCGCGACGACGAACACCACGACGCCCCAGACGAGCCGTCTGCCCGGAGTCGGCGGCGGCCTGGGAGGAGGCGCGGGATTCGGCGGCTTCGGCGGTGGATTCGGCGGAGGCCGAGGCGGAGGTCGGGGATGACGTCCGTCGAATCCGGTGTCCCCGTGCTGCGACTGTGGCGCGTGACCAAGACCTACGGCGAAGGAGCCTCCGCGGTGCAAGCGCTACGCGGCATATCGCTCGTGGTACACCGGCGCGATTACGTCGCCGTCATGGGCGCGTCCGGGTCCGGGAAGAGCACTCTGATGAGCATCCTCGGGTGCCTGGACGTTCCGACATCGGGCCGATATCTGCTCGATGGAATCGATGTGGAGGCACTGGACGACGACGAGATCGCCGAGATCCGTAATCGGCGCATCGGATTCGTGTTTCAGAGTTTCAACTTGCTTCCCCAGCTCACCGCGGTGCAGAACGTCGAACTACCGCTCACATATGCCGGTGTGCGGCGAGCCGAGCGGCGACGCCGCGCCGAGAACGCCTTGGCCGCCGTAGGGCTCGCCCACCGTCTCCACCATCGGCCCGCGACGATGTCCGGTGGGGAACGTCAGCGGGTCGCGGTCGCCCGAGCCATCGTGGCCGAACCGTCGCTCGTTCTCGCCGACGAACCGACCGGAAATCTCGATTCGTCGGCGACTGCCGAGGTCCTGGACGTTTTCGCGCAGCTCAACGAGGTGGGGCGAACCATTGTCCTCATCACTCACGAAGCCGACGTCGCCCGGCACGCAAAACGGATCGTACGCATCCGCGATGGACGCATCGTCGACGACGTCCGCCTCGCACCCATCGAAGCAGCTCCACCGCGCCCGGGTCTCCCCGGTCACCAAGTAAGCGGGGCGGCGCCGTGATACGACTCGAACACGTGCGCATCGCGCTCGCGGGCATCGCGCACAATACGTTGCGTTCGATTCTCACGATGCTCGGTATCCTCATCGGGGTCGGGTCGGTCATCGTCTTGGTAGCGGTAGGTACAGGCTCGGCAGCGGCGGTCCAACGCACCATCGAAGGACTCGGGACCAACCTGCTCCAGATCAATCGACAATTCGCCTTCGGGGCTTTCGGACGCGCCACCACGGGAACGCTGTCACGGTCGTCGAACCTCACCGCCTCCGATGTGCGCGCCTTGGAGGATCGGTCGGCCAATCCCGACATCGTCGCGGTAGCGCCGGTGGTGAACGTCCCGTCGGTCACTGCGGTGTTCCAAGGTGCTTCGTATTCACCGGCTCTTTTCGTGGGGACGACCTCTGCCTATCAGCAGATCAAGGATTATCGCGTAGCCGAAGGGAACTTCTTCACCGACGCCGATGAGACCCAACACAACCGGGTTGCCGTCATCGGGCAGACCGTCGCTACCAACCTGTTCGGCAACACCGACCCGGTCGGCAACGTGGTCCGGTTCAACGGCGTGAGCTACCAGGTCATCGGGTTACTTGCCGTGAAGGGCACCAACGGCGCACAAGACCAAGACGACATCGTCATCGCGCCGCTCAGCGCCGTCCAGGACACGCTCACCGGATACGGAGCGTCGTATTCGAGCATCGTCGTCGAAGCGGCTTCGCCGTCCCGACAATCCGCTGCCCAAGCGGAAATCACCGCGACCTTGGAACAAACGCATCACATCGCTGCCGGCTCCCCGGACGATTTCCGCATCCTCAACCAAGCCAGTCTGCTGCAGACCACCCAGTCGTCGAGTCGCATCTTCACCACGCTGCTCGGTGCCGTTGCAGCGATAAGCCTGCTGGTAGGGGGTATCGGCGTCATGAATATCATGCTGGTGACGGTCACCGAGCGGACCCGAGAGATCGGCATCCGCAAGGCCATCGGCGCAAAACGCTCCGACATCATGGCTCAATTCGTCGTCGAGGCGATCCTGCTCACCGCGATCGGGGGTCTGCTGGGTGTCTTCGCGGGAGTCGTCGGCAGCCGGTTCACGATCCTGGGGATTCATCCGATCATCGCCGATTACTCGATATTCCTCGCCTTCGGCGTCGCGGTCGTCACCGGCCTTTTCTTCGGGCTGTACCCGGCGAGCCGCGCCGCCCGGCTCCTTCCGGTCGAAGCCCTCCGTTACGAATGACGACGGGAGCACACGATGAGCGCCACGAATCCGCACCCCCCCATCGACCCATTGCTCGACGGCGACCAGGAACCGTTACCGCCACCCCTCCCGCGCCGCCGACGCTGGCCGGTCACGACTTTCCTGCTCGCACTCGCGGCCGCAGCGGGTGCCGGATTCTTCGCGGGCGTCCAAGTGGAGAAGCACCAACTCGCGGCTGGTTCCGCGTCCGCGACGAATTCCTCGTTCACCCGAACCGGGACGACGACCACCTCCCAGGGTGGGGAACGCAACGGCGCCGCCGCAGGAAACAACGGCACGTCCGGTGCGACGACGCTGGCGGGAACCATCACGGTGATCGACGGCTCCACGTTGTACGTGACGACGACCGCGAACGGTGACACCGTGAAAGTGACCACGAACGACGGTACGACGGTGACGAAAACCGTGACCGCCTCGGTGAAAGCCCTTACCCCAGGGGAGACGGTGGTGATCCGTGGCGTGCCGACCGGCGACGGTAGCTACGCCGCGCAGTCCATCACCCAGGCCCCCTCCGCAGGATTCGGAGGATTCGGCCGGTTCGCCGGTCGCGGGTTCTCCGCGCCGAGCCCCTCACCGTCCGGCTGACGGCTCACCCCCGCTCGGACGCGGACGGCTCCAGGTGCACGACTTGCCCCAGTTCGTGGGAACGTCGGGCCGCCTCCAGGATCCGCAACCCCTCGATGGCATCCCCGGCGTCCACCGGAACCGGCCCTTCCCCGCGGAGCGCCGCGCCCATCTTTCGGTAGAAATCCTGGTAACAGCCGGGCAGCGTCTCCACCGGTTCGGTGGCACCCGGTTCTCCCAGCTCGCCCCACCGCGTGCGCTCTTCACGTCCCCAATCCGGTTCGGTGTCGGGACGCCGGCCCGCGCGCAACGCTTCCTCCTGGACGTCGAGGCCGTATTTCAGGTACGCAGCTTTCGAGCCCAATATTCGGAACCGCGGGCCGAAGTTGCTCGCCACCGAAGAGGCCCAGAGGAAACTTCGCACACCGCCGACGTGGGTGAGGGCGAGAAAGACGTCGTCGTCGGCGGCCACCTCGGGACGGCGTCGATCGACCTGCGCGTAGACGTCGCGGACCGGGCCGAAGAGCACCAGCGCCTGGTCCACGAGGTGCGAACCGAGGTCGTACAGCAAACCGGCTCCCTCGCGGCTCGTTCCCATTTCTCGCCATCCCCCTTTGGGGCGGGGACGCCAGCGTTCGAAACGGGATTCGAAGCGGTGCACGGTGCCGAGCCGACCCTCGGCTATGAGTGCCGCCACTGTGCGGAAATCGCCGTCCCACCGGCGATTGTGGAAGACGCTCAGCCGGACCCCGGCCGCACGGGCCGCGTCCACCAACGAGCGGGCTTCCTCCACGGTAAGGGCAAACGGCTTGTCGACGACGACGGAAAGCCCGGCGTCGATCGCGGCTCGGGCGTGGGCGGCGTGGAAAGCATTCGGGCTGGCCACCACGACGAGGTCGATTTCGGCCGCGCGGCAGCGAATCTC
The DNA here is from genome assembly GCA_023512015.1 of Acidothermus sp. GTDB lineage: Bacteria > Actinomycetota > Actinomycetes > Acidothermales > Acidothermaceae > Acidothermus. The sequence continues at coordinate 129,635 of JAIMAI010000002.1, forward strand.
GTCGATCGATTCGACGATCGTGGCCCCGTAGCGCCGACGGGCCTCGGCCGCCCGCCCTGCATCCCGGGTGAGAACGACCGACAGCCGAAATCCCGGAGTAGCTGCGATGAGGGGGGCGTGAAAAACCGCACCGCCGATTCCGTATCCGATGAGCGCGACGTTCACTTCCTCGACACGGCCCATTCAGACCGCCACCACGCGCGAAATGCCGACACCGCCGCGGGTGTCAGCCCCGTACCGTCGGATCTCCGCATCGAGGTCGAGCGGGCGAATTCGTCGGCGCGCTTCGCGCGCCGCGTCGTCCAACAATTCCGCCGGCACTAACCACACCACCTCGAATTCCAGCCCGTCGGGATCCCTGGCATACAGGCTTTTCGTGGTGCCGTGGTCCGCCGTCCCCACCAACGCGCCGACTCGCGCCAGGCGGTCGGCCAGGGTGGCCAAATCCGCGAGGGTATCGACTTCCCACGCCAAGTGGTACAGGCCGACGGTCTGGCGGCCGGCGAGGGACGGCTGGGCCGCCGGTCCGAGGGCAAAGAGCCCGAGGTCGTGGTCGTTGGTGGAATCCGGTGCACGGAGAAAAGCTGCTCCGGTGAAGTTCTCCGGTGTCATGTCCACCGTGGTGAAGCCGAGCACTTCCGTGTAAAACCGGACGCTGGTCTCCAAATCGCGGACGAACAATACCGCGTGGTTGAGTCGATGCACACCCATGACGATCGCCTTCTTCGCATAAGCGCCTGCGGGTCGACTCCGAGCCTACGCGCGCGTCGGGCGGAACGCGGGCAGCGGTCAACAGCCTGCGGCCTGTGCCAGCAGGTTGGCGTACGGGGCATTTCCCTCGGGCAGCAAATGCACGCCGTCCGGGGTGAGCCACTGCGGATGCTGGTCGGCCAACGCATCCCAGTCGGCGACCGCCGCATTGGGATGGTCCTTGACCGCCTGTGAAAAGAGGGCGTTGTTCTGCGGCTTCCAGGGACGGTCCATGTGATTGTTCACCAACACCACCCGTTGTCGATCGGCGAGCATCGACAAAGTCTGGGACAACTCCTCCGGGCTCACCGGCCCGTTCGTTCCTGCCTCGATGATCACGATTTGCCCGAGACGGCCCGCAGCGCGAAGACCTTGCAGCTCCGCGAAAATTCGGTGTGCCTGCCACCCGATGGCGGCGTCGACCTCCACCCCGGGGCAGACCCGCCGCAGCGCATCCGCCGCGTCGATGAGCACCGAATCCCCCACGGCGGTCACCGGCGGCGGCGACGCCGGCGGATTCGAACCCGCGGCCGAGCCTGCCGACGTCGAGGGGCGGGACGTCACGGTGGAGCGGGGGGCGTGGGTATGCGAGACCGTCGGCGTCGGGGCGGCGGCAGTCGTCGGCGACGGATCGGGCGTCGCGGACGGCGACGTAGGCGGCGGACTCGGGTCGGTCGGCTGCGGCAGCGTCGGGGCGCCTCCGGGGACGACGGTCGCGACGGCGGGAGAGCGCGCGGTGATGGTGCGGACGACGACGCTCGGCAGCACTGCGGTCAACGCGACGACCGCGGTTCCCACCACGATCGGGGTGGCGACGGCCGAAGGGGCCAGCCGGGGAAGACGCAACACCACACGCCAGCCGTGGCGGCGAATGGGCTGCTCCAGTACGCGGTACGAGATTTCGGTGAGGCCGAACGTGATGGCAAGACGCGCACCCAACGCCGTCCAGCCGTGCAGCGGCCAATCCAGGCCGGGGCGGGTGTAGACGAAAACCGGCCAATGCCACAGGTACAACCCGTAGGAGCGAAGCCCGATCCAGCGCAGCGCGGGGGTGTCGAGCGCTCGGCCGAGGACACTGCCGGGGCGGCTCGCCACCGTGACGACGACGGCGGCGGCGACGGCGAACGCGAGAAACCCCCCACGGTAAAGGGTCGGGGAGAATTCGCTCACCGAAATCATGGCCCACACCACCGCGGCGACCCCGGCCAGGCCGGCTCCCTCGAGGCCGAACCTGATCCACCTCCAACGCCGCGACGGTATTTCTGCGCCGCGTACCGAGGCAATGAGTGCGGCCGCAGCGGCACCGACCAACAACGCACTCGCGTGGGTGTCGGTGCCGAAGTACAGGCGGGAGGCGTCGGTGTCGTAGGGAACGTTGCCGGAAATCGCGAGGTGACGCATCCACCACGCCGAGGCGAGCGCCCCAAAAAGCGCCACCGCCATGAGGAGGCGACGACGCACTCTCGCCACACAGACCAACGCGATGACGGCGGGCCATACCAGATAGAACTGTTCTTCCACCGCGAGCGACCACAAATGCTGCAGAGGTTGGGGCCGACCCATCGCCACGAAATACGAGCGGTGGTGGACGACGTACCACCAATTAGAGAAATAGCCGAGCGCGGCCGCGACGTCACCCCGCGCTTCCCGTAGATCGCCCGGGAAGAAGAGCGCGAGGACGCCGACCAGCACCGCGAGCATGCCGAACAGCGCCGGCAGCAGCCGACGGGCACGACGTGCGTAGAAGGCTCCAAAACGAATCGATCCGCGCAGCACGCGCTCGCGCAGCAGCAAATAGGTGATGAGAAAACCGGAGATGACGAAGAACAGGTCGACGCCGAGGAACCCACCCCGGGCCCGCTGGAGTCCCGCGTGGTAGGCAAGCACGCCGAGGACCGCCAAACCCCGAAGGGCGTCCAAGCCGACCAGCCGTCGCGGCCCTTCGGCGGCAGCGTCGGACGTCCGACGCCCGCCCGTGAACGCCGCGCGCGACATGCCGAGGCCCTCCCTTGCCCGTCGACCGGGTCGCATCCGGTAGTGCCGACCGTATGTCCCGGACGACGCCTAACCGCGCTTCGTGGTTGCGCGGCGCGGCGGGTGAAGTGCTACGGGGCAAGAAAATGGCGGGGCGGCCGACCCGAAGATCGACCGCCCCTTCTTCCCGGCCCCCGGTGACGCGACGGCCGGGCGCTGTCCCGCGCGCGGATTGGTGCTAGTTGAGGGTGATGTCGTCGGCGTAGTAGGGGGGTTGGGCGTACCAGCCGTGGATGTAGAGGGTGAGGCTGGTCTGGGTGGCTCCGGTGGTCAGCCGCAGGCTCAGCT
>JAIMAI010000020.1 GCA_023512015.1 Acidothermus sp.
GTGTTGGAGACGCCGTCGAGCAACTTGATGAGATCCTCGACGATCACGACCATTTCGTCGGGCTTCTTGCGCTGCGCGGCTACCACCGAGGGCAGCGGGTCGAGAAGTCGCACCGACAACGCTTGCTCTCCGCGTTTGCTGTCGACGATCCCGAATTCGACCCTGCTCCCGGGTTTGAGCGAGGTCACCCCGGCGGGCAGCGCGGAGGCGCGGACGAAGACGTCACCTCCGTCGTCCCGGGTGAGGAAGCCGAAACCCTTCTCCGGGTCGTACCACTTCACCTTGCCGGTAGGCACGGCAGCGCCTTTCTGGGATTGGTCGAAAAGGGAGCAGGAGACCGATTTTAGAGAACGCTCGGACGGCGTGATGCGGCGCTCCCGGCGTCCCTATCCCACCAACGGCGCCTGCTCGTCGATCGACCGGCGCCAGCGGCGAACGGCATCCGGATCGACCGGATGATCCCAGCGCGACCCGTGCCGTACGCGGCTCCCCACGTGGAACCGGCGTAGTCCGAGGGCCCGCAGCGCGGGTATGTGGTCGGCCCGCAGACCCCCGCCGACCACGAGAAATGAGCCCGCATCGGGGAGGCACAAGTGGGACCGCAATCCCTCGATCGACAGCCCCGCCGCGCTTCCCGCGGAGAGGACGGCGTCCAGTCCGGCGATCCCGGTCACGACAGCCCACGCGGCCGCGGGATCCCGCGCATGGTCGAACGCGCGGTGGAAGGTCCACCGCGCCGGTCGGGCGGCCTCCAGCAGGATCCGCACGGACGCCAGATCGACCGTCCCCTCGGGGGTGAGAAAACCCAGTACGCATTCCTCCACGCCGATGGCCCGAAACCGATCAGCGGCCGCACAGAGCTCGTCGAGACCGGCTGCATCAACCGTGAACGTCGGCGTCGATCGCAGCATGACGCGCAGCGGGACGTCGACGGCGTCCCGAATGGCGGCCACGGTCTCAAGGGCGGGCGTCAGCCCGTCGCTCGCCATGTCGCGAACGATCTCCAAGCGATCCGCGCCGCCTTGGACGGCGGCCAGCGCGTCGGCGACGTCGAGCGCGACGACTTCGAGCAGGGCGTCCACAGGCGTCCTTTCAGATTGGTTTAGACCAATGGTCTAAACCATAGCAAGCGGCGGGCGGGGGGTCGAGGCGTCTCCGGGAGCGGATCGAGGAGCCAGGACGCGGCTTGCCTCCACCGAGGTCCCAGCACGCCGGGACGGCGATCTCGACCCGGCGTGGGTCTCGCGATCGCTTGAGCTGTGGACAACGGCGCCGCGAGGTGCCGCGACGCGATTACCGTGCCGTCGTCCGATCGACTACGAAGGAGGCCGCCGATGAGCGGTATTCGCGTCACCCCCGAACAGCTGGCCGGGCTCTCCGCACGGTTGACGTCCGGGTCCGCGTCCATCGAAGCCGAGCTCCGCGCCCTTGCGGGCGCGCTGGCTCCGCTCGGCACGGACTGGGCCGGGGTCGCGCAACAGCGGTTCGAGGCCTTGTGGGCCGAGTGGCAGAAATCGGCTGAGGGCCTGCACCTGGCGCTGGGCGGCATCGCCCAACTGCTCAACCAGGCGAGCGTCAACTACGCCGAAGCCGAGCGGCAGATCGCGGCCAGCTTCGCCCGGTGAGCACCCCGCAGAATGCGCCGGGTGTGACCGTCCCGGAATTCGGCGCTGAACGCCGTCCCGAGCCTACGAGCTCACGGCGATAGGGGAATCAGGGAAAAACGAGTGCGGGGCGGCTTTTAGCCGCCCCGCACTTCCTGTCGCTGCTCAGAAATCCATGTCGCCGCCGCCGGGCGCCGCAGGAGTCTTCTCCTTCTCCGGCTTCTCCGCCACCACGGCCTCGGTGGTGAGGAACAAACCGGCGATCGACGCAGCGTTCTGCAACGCCGAGCGGGTGACCTTCGCCGGGTCGATGATCCCAGCCTTGATCATGTCGACGTACTCACCGGTCTGGGCGTTGAGACCCCAACCGGGTTCGAGGCTGCGCACCTTCTCGACGACGACACCGCCCTCCAGACCGGCGTTGATGGCGATCTGCTTGAGCGGGGCCTCCAGGGCGAGCTCGACGATCCGCGCACCCGTGGCCTCGTCGCCCTCGAGTTCAAGCTTCTCGAAAGCGGTCTTGCCGGCCTGCAGCAGCGCGACACCGCCGCCCGCGACGATCCCCTCCTCGACCGCCGCCTTGGCGTTGCGGACGGCGTCCTCGATGCGGTGCTTGCGCTCCTTGAGCTCCACCTCGGTCGCCGCACCGACCTTGATGACGGCCACACCGCCGGCGAGCTTGGCGAGCCGCTCCTGGAGCTTCTCGCGGTCGTAGTCGGAGTCGCTCTTCTCGATCTCGGCGCGGATCTGGTTGACCCGACCGGCGATCTGCTCGGGGTCACCGGCACCTTCCACGATCGTGGTCTCGTCCTTCGTGACCACGACCTTGCGGGCACGACCGAGCAGGTCGAGGCCGACCGATTCGAGCTTCAGACCGACCTCCTCGCTGATCACCTGGCCGCCGGTGAGCACGGCGATGTCGCCGAGCATGGCCTTCCGACGGTCACCAAAGCCCGGAGCCTTGACCGCGACCGACCGGAAGGTACCGCGGATCTTGTTGACGACAAGGGTCGCCAGCGCCTCGCCCTCGACGTCCTCAGCGATGATGGCCAGCGGCTTGCCGGCCTGCATGACCTTCTCCAGCACCGGCAGCAGGTCCTTCACCGCCGAGATCTTCTGGTTGGCGATCAGGATGTAGGGGTCCTCGAGAACCGCCTCCATCCGCTCGCTGTCGGTGACGAAGTACGGCGAGATGTACCCCTTGTCGAAGCGCATACCTTCGGTGAGCTCCAGCTCGAGGCCGAAGGTGTTGGACTCCTCGACGGTGATGACACCTTCCTTGCCGACCTTGTCCATCGCCTCGGCGATCATCTCGCCTACCGCGGTGTCACCCGCGGAGATCGAAGCGGTGGAGGCGATTTGCTCGCGGGTCTCGACGTCCTTGGCGATCTCCAGGAGTGCCTGGCATACCCGCTCGGTGGCCGCCTCGATCCCGCGCTTGAGCGCCATCGGGTTGGCGCCCGCCGCGACGTTGCGCAGCCCCTCACGAACCAGCGTCTGGGCGAGAACGGTTGCGGTCGTCGTCCCATCGCCGGCGACGTCGTCGGTCTTCTTCGCGACTTCCTTCACGAGCTCGGCACCGATCTTCTCGTACGGGTCCTCGAGCTCGATCTCCTTGGCGATGCTCACACCGTCGTTGGTGATGGTGGGCGCACCCCACTTCTTCTCCAGGACGACGTTGCGGCCCTTCGGACCGAGCGTCACCTTGACGGCGTCGGCGAGCTGGTTCATGCCGCGCTCGAGAGCGCGACGAGCCGCCTCGTCAAACGCGATCATCTTGGCCATTGCGTGTGTCCTCCCTGCGGGGACGTACCTTGCGGCCGGGCACGACGCCCGCGACGGACGGTCCGGCACGACGGCGGCCCTTCCGCCGTCCCGACCGAACCTCGACGCCCCGGCCAGAACCGATCCGGTTTTGTCACTCTCATACGAAGAGTGCTAGCGCCATGTTTAGCACTCTCACACCGAGAGTGCAAGCGGGACCTCAGCCCCGAGCGAAGATCTCTTCGGTGGCGGCGCGAAAGGCATCGATGGACGGCGGGATCGTCACCGACGGCGCGACGACGTCGGCCACGGCGTCCAAGGTCTTCAGGCCGTCGCCGGTGTTGAGCACGACGGTCTCGGCGTCGGGGTCGAGCTGACCGTTGGCCAGGAGTTTGCGCAACACGCCGACGGTGACCCCACCGGCGGTCTCCCCGAAAATTCCTTCGGTGCGGGCGAGCAGGCGCATCGAATCGACGATCTCCTCGTCGCTCACCGCTTCCACCACCCCGCCGGTGCGTCGGCAAACGTCGAGGACGTACGGACCGTCTGCGGGATTACCGATGGCCAGCGATTTCGCGATGGTATTCGGGCGCACCGGCCGGACGACGTCCACACCAGCTTTGAAAGCCTGTGCTACCGGGGAACAGCCTTCCGCCTGGGCACCGAAAACCCGGTAGGGAGTCGCATCCACCAGGCCGAGCTTGCCGAGCTCGGTGAAGGCTTTGTCGACTTTCGTGAGCTGGGAACCGGAGGCGATGGGTATCACCACTTGCTCCGGAAGCCTCCAGCCCAATTGCTCGGCGATTTCGTAGCCGAGAGTTTTCGAGCCTTCCGCGTAATAAGGACGCACGTTGACGTTGACGAACGCCCAATCGTCTTCTTCTCCGGCGATTTCGGTGGCGAGCCGGTTGACGTCGTCGTAATTGCCGTCGACTGCGATGACCGTGCCGCCGTAGACGGCGGTGGTGACGATTTTCTGCTGCTCCAGATCGGCGGGGATGAAGACCACCGAACGAATCCCGGCCCGAGCGGCGGCTGCGGCAACCGCGTTGGCGAGATTGCCGGTCGAAGGACAGGCGAGGACCCGGAAACCGAGCGCGCGGGCGGCGGCCAAAGCGACCGCGACCACCCGGTCTTTGAACGAGTGGGTGGGATTCCCGGTGTCGTCCTTCACCCACAACCGACGCATGCCGAGTTCGCGAGCCAGGTTGTCGGCCCGGACGAGCTTCGTGAAGCCGGGCTCCAGGTTCGGGGTGTCGACGACGTCCGTCGGCACCGGCAGCAACGCCCGGTAACGCCAGATCGACCGCGGGCCGGCTTCGATGGACGCCCGGTCCACGTCGGGGTAGTCGTAGGCCACTTCGAGGGGGCCGAAGCACAGCTCGCAGGCGTAACGCGGGCCGATCGGGAACTGCTCGCCGCATTCGCGGCACGACAGTGCGGTGGCGTTGCCGAGTGAACCAAGCGAAACCACGGTTGCGAGGCCTTTCTCCTCATCTTTCCCGTGGGCCATCCACGGGCCGGACTTGGCACCGATCACGACACGGCCTCGCAGCGGACGCTGATCCGCAGATACGACCCGTCGTGACGGTTGCCGGGGCTTCGTCGGGCCGGTCCCTCAGCCCCTCTTGATGAGCGGGTATGTGGTTGTGTTCCCAGGGTAGCGATCCCGCCGCGCGACCGTCCCACCCCCCACTTCGGTCGGATGCGACACGATCCGCTCATGTGGCATCACACAGCGTCGACATTTCCCAGCAGATAGACCGTTTTCGTCCGGCTCGACGGTCCGACCCGCTAATCTCGGTGCTACCGGAGGGGAGCCGCGGGCGGGAGCGTGTCGGGCAGGGACGCTCCCGGCCGAGGTTGACTGATGCGGGGAGTCGGACGCTACGTCCGGCTCCCCGCATGCTTCGGAGAAGCCACTCATCGCGGTCTTGCGCAAGCCGCGCTTCACGTCGCGGATTCCGCGTCACCTCGCGGAATCCGCGTCGCTGCGTAGCTCCCGGTTCTCCAGAGCCGCGGCGAGATCGGCGAGCCACGCCACCACGCCGTCCGGGCCGTTCACGACCAGGTCGGCGTGGGCCCGCAACTCAGGCACCTCCGCCGACGCGCTACAGATGCGCAGGGTCGGCACCCCGACGCGGTCCAGGGCGTGGAAGGCGACCAAGTCGGCCCAGTCGTCCCCGGCGTAGACCACGGCGCCGGGACGAAGCTCCGAAATCAGACCGCGGACCGCCTCTCCTTTGTCGGCGCCGTGCAGGCGCAGCTCCCACACCATCCGTCCGGCCTCCAGCCGCAGCCCACACTCCTTGGCCAGGGACTCCAGCGGGTCCCGGAGGGCTTCGAGGGCCGCCGGCGGATCCGGCGTCCGGCGGACGTGGACGGCGATAGCGATGCCCTTGTCCTCAACGCGGGTCCCGGGCGGCGCCGGCAGGCGGCGGAGCAGGTCCGGGAGGAGAGCCCGGGCACGGCGGATTCCGTCGCCGACGTCCACCTCGCTGAGGCCACCGCGGGCGCTCCAACGCTGGAGTCCGTAGTGCCCGAGGACGATCATGGTGGGGCGCACGCAGGGCGCGACCCGACCTTCGGCGTCCACCCACCCCAACAGGCGGGCGGCATCGAGGGGAGCCCGTCCCGTCACCACTGCGAGGGCGCGCACGCGGGAAGCCAGGCGGGATAGGACGTCCGGAGCATCGGGGTGGACGACGGCAGCCTCGGGCGTCGGCGCGATCGGTGAGAGAGTGCCGTCGAAATCCAAAGCGATCAACGTGCGTTCGGGGTCTGCGAGGATCGCCTCCCGCACCGTTTGCACGCGGTCGGGATCAGACTGGTCCGGCTCACCCATCGCTCGCGACGTTACTCAACGCTCCGCGAGGCCCAGTCCCGCGTCAGGACGAGGGTGAGATCGGTGGTGGACATGTCGGCAGTCGCGGCTTCGACGCGGCGGACGCCGAACGCCTGCGCGAGCTGCTCCGCGGCCGCGCGGTCGCCGTCCGGGTAGAAGACCGTGGTCTCGGCGAGGATGTGCGCGGAGTAATTGCCGACGCGATCGACGCGCCAGCCTGCGGCGGTGAGCCGACGAGCTGCGTCGGCCGCCAGCCCGCGAATCCTGCTGTTGTTGAGCACGACGACTGCGGGGCGCGACGCGGAAGAGGACGAAGCGGCGGCCGTTGGGGTCGCGACCGCGGACGGCGAGAGGGCGGCCGCAGATCCCGCGGGCAGGCCGGTGGGGGTCGGACGCGCGGAGGCCCCGGAAGAGCCGGAAGAGGTCGGACGCGGGGTGGCCGCGACCGACGTGCCGGTAGGTGAGCCGGAATTGTGATCTTTGTGAACGGCGAACCACACCCCGAGCGCGACGATCGCGACGCCGAGCAGCGAGGCAAGCAGCTCACGCCCGCGGCGACGCGGCCGAGTGGCCCGGTGAGCCCCGACCGGACGGCGACCCGTCAGCCCGCTCGGTGGTCTCCCGGTCGAGGGGGGCGGTTCGCTCATCGCAAGGGCTCAGGCCTGGACCCCCAGACGGCGGGCGGCGCGAGCACGCTGTCGTGCGGCGCGGAGCCGACGCAGTCGCTTCACCAGCATCGGGTCCGCCGCGAGGGCCTCAGGACGATCGATGAGCGCGTTGAGCGTCTGGTAGTACCGAGTCGCCGACATCCCGAAGAGATCGCGCATGGCCTGCTCCTTGGCCCCCGCGTACTTCCACCACTGCCGCTCGAACTCCAGCATCCGCAGCTCGAGGTCCGAGAGGCCCGACGACCCTTGGGTCTCGTATGCCGACGCCACATCGATCGGGTTCCGTGCTGCTTCCATGAGCACGCCTCCTCCGGGGCCAGCGGGATACAACCGTCGACGGCCATCCTAGGCATCGAACTACACCGATGTCATTCGACGCGGCGAAGGCCTGCCCCGACGTGGTTTACCCCGACGCTTACCCCCGACGCGGCGGAGGTCGACCGCCCGCCGCAGAGTCGGCCCTGCGGTCGGGGAGAACACGACCCCGCCGATCGCCTGCGCCGAAGAAAGCCGACAATGCCGGCAAGTGGCCGCAGAACTTGCGCATTCGGACCACAGCGGGGGACTCCGATGAGCGCAATGTCGCAGCGGTGGGGGAAAAATTCACCAGCCACCGGCTGGAGGTGCCGATGACTGAGACAAGCGTGAGACGCGCCGAGCGCGACACGAAGAGCGGAGCGATGAGCAGCGGAGCGCAGGTGTGACAGCCGTGGGAAAGACCTGCGGTGCGACCGGCACCGACGTCGTCCGAGCCGGACCGGCCGGCCCGGCCCACTGGCTCGTCTTCGACGCGTGCTCCGCGCTCGGCCGGACCGGGATCGATCCGGACGGCGTCATCCGGCGGTGCCTGGCCAACGAAACGCTGGCGCGCCGACTGGGCGACGAGACGAGCGCGTGGGGGTGCCGTGAGGTGCTCACGGTTGCGCTGCGCAGCGCCGGCAGGGTCGATGAAGCCGTGCAGGTCGCGGAGGAACTCGTCGCTCACTACCGGAGCCGAGGCGAGACCGCTCCGCGACTTCGGGCGTTGGGCGAGCTGGTCTTGGCTCGTTTCGCGCGGGAGGAATTCGAACGCGCCCTCGACGAACTCACCGAAGCACTGGTCGAGCTCTCCCGGTTGGGTCTCGGAGACGAAGCCGCTCACAGCGCTTACGTCGTCGTCGCCGAAGCTGCGAGTGCGGCGGAAATGTTCGAGATCGCCGCGTCGTATTTGCGACGCTGCGAACGTGCCCGCCATCAATTGGCGTTCGTGGCTCACCAAGCCGACGTGGTACGCGCTCGCAACGAATTGCGGTGGGCGAACCGGCTGGAATTGATGGGAAACCTTGAGGAGGCCGCGGCGCGATACCGGGAGGCGTTGCGGGCCGCCGTCCGAATGCAGGGCGGCGATGTCACCCGTTACGCCTGGCGCTCGAGCCGCTTCTACGAGGGGGCGGCGTGGGCGGCCCTCGACGAACCCGACCTCGCGATGATCGCACTCATGGACGCCGGCGCCACGGAAGTCGGCACCCTGCAGGGCGAGGATGCGCTCATCGTGAGGCTGGCGCTCGCCCGGGCCTGCGCCAGGCGCGGCGACCTCGACGAAGCGAGCGCGCACCTGGAAATCGCGACGGGACTCCCGGATCCGAGCTTCTCTCGGCAGTGGCACATAACGGCCTCGCTCACCGCCGCCGAGATAGAGCGGGCGCGCCACGGTGACCATCCTGGACTCGACTACGTCCGCCATGCCGCGGCAATGCTCGCCCATACGCTCTGGCGGGAACGAGAACGCCGTCTGGAAGCCGTCATGGTCCGCATGCAGATGCTGGAACTCGCCGCCGAGAACGAGCGGGTGGGGCAGGAAGCCTCGTTGGATCCGCTTACCGGTCTGGCGAATCGTCGTACGCTCGACGTCGCTCTCGAAGACATGACCCGCGCCGATACTGTGAGCTCGCTCCTCTTCGTCGACTTGGACGATTTCAAGACGACCAACGACTCGTTCTCTCATGCGGTCGGTGACGCCGTGCTCCGCGAAATCGCGAAGATTCTGCGACGTGAATGCCGCGAGAACGATGTCGTGGCGCGCTACGGAGGAGACGAATTCGTGCTCATCCTCAAAGGTGCTCCGCTGCGCACCGGAGCCCGCGTCGGCGAGCGCATCCGAGCGGCGGTGAACGTCTTCCCTTGGGAGGACATTGCGCCTGGGCTGACCACAAGCGTCAGCGTTGGAGTCGCTGAATACCGTCCGGGCATGGAGTTGGCGCAAGCCCTGGCCACCGCGGACACCGCTTTGTACGTCGCCAAGCAGCAGGGACGTGACCGGGTCGCCGTGGCGTGAGCCCTAGGCTGCCGACGTGACCGCATTCGAGTTGCTCGCCGACTGGCCCGCGCCCGCGCCGGCGGCTGGAATCATCACCTCCGACGGGCGGACCGCCGTGCGCGGACCTGCCGAGGAAATCCGTCCGTGGGCGAGCGTGACGAAAATCGTCGTCGCCTATGCCGTGCTGAGACTGGCAGAAGCCGGGGAGATATCGCTGGACGCGCCGTGCGGCCCTCCGGGCGCGACCCTTCGCCATTTGCTTTCCCACGCCTCGGGACTCGGACCTGACGGACGTCGGCTCGCTCCCCCGGGGCGACGACGCATCTATTCCAGCGTCGCGTACGAGGTGGTCGGCGACTTCCTCTCGGATCGGATCGGCCGCAGTGTCCCGGAAATCGTCACCGAATTGGTGCTCCGGCCGCTCGGCATGCACCAGACACGGCTCCTCGGCAGTCCCGGACATGGGATGCAGGGTTCCCTCGCCGATGTGCTTCGCTTCGGCGCCGAGCTCCTTCACCCACGGTTGCTTTCCCCTGAGTCGATGCTCGCCGCGCGGTCCGTCGCTTTCCCCGGGTTGGACGGTGTGCTGCCCGGTTTCGGACGGCAGAGCCCCAACGACTGGGGATTAGGTTTCGAGGTCCGCGACAACAAGTCGCCGCACTGGACGTCTCCGCAGAATTCACCGGAGACGTTCGGCCATTTCGGCCAATCGGGGAGTTTCCTCTGGGTCGATCCCGAGCGCGGCCTAGCCTGCGCCGCCCTCGCAGGCGTCCCGTTCGGACCCTGGGCGGTCGAGGCATGGCCGATGTTCTCGACCGCCGTCCTCGAGACGTTTGGCTCCTGAAGCGAGACGTGCCCAGCACAGGAAGCATCTCAGCCGACTGGTCGCGACCGTCAGCCGACTCGGCCGGTGATGTAATCCTCAGTGCGCTTGTCCGCCGGTACGGAGAAAAGGGTCTTGGTGTCGGCGTACTCGACGAGACGCCCAGGATGGCCCGGACCGTCGACCGTGACGAACGCGGTCATGTCGCTGACCCGGGCGGCTTGCTGCATATTGTGTGTGACGATCACGACAGTGAAGTCGTTCTTGAGTTCAGCGATCAAATCCTCTATCGCCAAGGTAGATATCGGGTCGAGCGCCGAGCACGGCTCGTCCATGAGCAATACCTCCGGTTGGACGGCGATCGCCCGGGCGATGCACAGGCGTTGCTGTTGACCACCCGAGAGAGCCGACGCGGGCCGGCGTAAGCGGTCCTTGACCTCGTTCCACAAGTGCACGGCAATGAGGGCCTTCTCCACGATGTCGTCGAGGTCGCGTCGACGCACGCCGGCAAGCTTCAGGCCCGCAGCCACGTTGTCGTGAATAGACATCGTCGGGAAAGGATTCGGGCGTTGGAAGACCATTCCCACGATACGGCGCACGTCGACGACGTCGATCGAGCGATCGTATATGTTGTCGCCGTCCAACAGCACACGGCCCTCGACACGAGCGCCGGGAAGAGTCTCGTGCAGACGGTTGATGGCGCGAAGCAGAGTCGATTTCCCACAGCCGGAGGGACCGATGATGGCGGTCACGGACTTCGGCTCGATTGTCATGGTGATGCGGTCGACCACTTTTCTGTTGCCGTAATAGCACGATAGGTCGTGTAGCTCGATGCGCCTAGACACGATGCGCTCCCGATTTGCGAAGCGTAAGGAGACGAGCGATGATATAGATACCCGTGATGGCGAGCACCAGTGTCGCCGCTGCTGCCCAAGCCCGATCGATCGCAGGCTGATACGCCTGCTGTGCCTGGTTGTAGATGAAGAGCGGTAGGGCACTTTGTTGCCCGCGGAAAGGGTTCGCATTGATGTAACTATTGTCGAATGCGGTCAAGAGAAGAGGAGCTGTTTCGCCGGCAATGCGAGCGACGGCGAGCATGGCGCCGGTGATGAGGCCGGATCGAGCGGCCGGGAGCACGATCGACACGACGACTCGCCATCTCCGCAAGCCGAGCGCATACCCGGCCTCGCGCAACGTCCGAGGAATCCCGGCGAGGATGTCTTCTGCGCTCCGGACGATGATCGGCACCATCAGCAGGGACAGCGCGATGGCCGCTGCCAGGCCCGAGAAACCCTGATGAAGTGAGATCACGATGAAGGTGTAGGCGAAGAGCCCGGCCACGATGGACGGTATACCGGTCATGACGTCGACGAGGAAGCGTGTAACCGTAGCCAGCCGACCGGTCCCATATTCCGCTAGGTACACCGCGACGGCGAGTCCCAACGGTAATCCGATGAGGCTGGCGAGCCCGACCTGTTCCAGACTTCCGATGGTCGCGGCTGCGATGCCACCGCCCGCTTGAGACGGCGGTACCCCGGCGAGGGAGTGAGTGAAGAAAACCCAGGAGAAGTGGGGTAGGCCGCGAGCAATCGTATAGGTCAAAACGAGGATCAATGGTACGACGGCGAGCAGGAAAGCCGATCCGACGGCAAGTGCGGCCAACCGCGCCGTCCACCGCCGCCGCCGGTAGCGTCGGCGGTGTACCCACAACGGTGTTGCGGTCGTCACGCGAACGCGCTCCTCTCCCGCGAACCCGAGCGATAGATGATGGCGCGTGCCAGAAGAGTGGTGAGCATGGTCATCGCGAAAAGCACCAACCCGCTCGCGATGAGGGCCGACCGTCCCAGCGAGCCCGCTTCGGCGAACTGGGTGGCGATGTTCGCAGCGATGGTGTTCTTACCGAAGACCAGAAGATGGAAGTCAACGGCGAAAGAGGTTCCGAGGACCAAGGCGACTGCGATTGTCTCACCAAGTGCGCGCCCCAACCCGAGGAGTACCGCTCCTGCTATGCCGAGCTTGCTCGCGGGGAGGATGGCGATGCGAACCATTTCCCATCGGGTAGCGCCGAGCGCCCACGCCGCCTCACGTAACCCAGGATCGACCTGGCGGATGACCTCCCGTGTAACGGCCGCGATGATCGGGATAATCATGGCGGCGAGCACGATCCCTACCACGAAGATGGAACGGCTTGCCTGCCGTGTGAGACCTTGAGGATCGGCGAAAAAAGGAAGGAAGCCGAGCGTGGTTGCGAGGCCGTGTTGGATCGGCGTCATCGCTGGAACGAGCCACAGCATGCCCCATAGGCCGTAGACGACGCTTGGAACCGCAGCGAGTAGGTCCAGGCAGTAGCCGAGCCAAACGCCGACCCGTGGGGGGACGTATTGCGTAACGAAAATGGCAGAGCCGATAGCAACGGGAACGGCCAGCACGAGAGCCACGGTCGCAGAGAGCGCCGTTCCGAAGGCGATGGCAGCCACACCGAAGACAGGCGGAGTGTCATCGGGAAGCCAGGTACGGGTGGTCAAGAAATTGGCCGAGTCCTGACGTATCGCGGGAATGGAGCGCCATACCAGGAATGCGGCTACCGCGATGAGCAGCGCAAGGACGGCACAGGCTGCAAGCCAGACGGAGCGCTCGAAGAGTACGTCGCCGATCGCGCGACGCCGGGTCTGTGCCCTCGGCGTCGCGCGATCGTGCGTCTCGCGAGTCCCGACTCTCATGGGCGATTTCACGAGATCGCGTCCACCGAGGCCTGAGCCTTCTGAAGCACGTCAGTCGGAAGGGGCGCATAACCGATGGCTGCGGCGAACTGCTGCCCGTCCGTCAAGGCGTAGCTGAGATAGGAGCGAAGCAACCTGACTTTCTCGGGAGCGACGTTCGATGGGTAGGCCGTGCAGACGATGACGTAGGTGACCGAGGAGATCGGATAGGCCCCTGGGTCGGTCGCGCGGTAGTTCATGCGGACCGAGACGTCATGCGGGCTCCGCGGTTCCACCGTGGCGCTCGCGAGGGCTTTGCTGACGGTCTGGGGATCGAGCGCGACGAAGTGGCCGCCGGCGTTCTCGATGAGAGCCAATGGGAGTTTGCGCTGTAGAGCGAACGCCTGCTCGGTGTAGGTAATGCCGCCGACGGTTTGCGCTACGCCTGCGCTGACACCTTCATTACCCTTGGCGCCTTGGGTGTTGCTAGGCCAGTTCACTGTCTTACCCGACCCGAGGGTCCACTTCTTGCTGGTGGCCGCGAGGAAACTGGTGAAGACGCCCGTCGTGCCGGATGAGTCCGACCGGTGGAACACCGTGATGGCGAGTTTCGGCAAACGCACACCGGGGTTGTCCGCGGCGATCTCGGGTGAGTCCCAATCAGTGATCTTTCCTTGGAAGATGTCGGCTAATGTGTCGGGAGAAAGACGGAGAGATGATACCCCGGGGACATTCCACGTGATTCCGACACCCCCAGCCGTGACCGGGACGTGTACGGCAGCGCCGTTGCAACGCTTGTCGGCGCCGGCTTGCTCGTCGCTCTTCATGAGCACATCCGAGCCGGCGAAATCAACGGTTCCCGCGACGAATTGCTGGATACCCGCACCGGATCCGATTGATGAGTAATTGATCCGCGCCTGCGCGCACCGCGCGAGGTAACCGGAAATCCATTTCTCCTGCATAGGAGCCTGAAATGTGGAACCGCCTCCGGTCAAAGTACCGGAAACACAGGGGGAGACCGACCCTGCTGCGCTGCCGGGAAGGGCGGTGGCCGCCGCACTCGAGAGACCGGGGGTCGTGCTTCCCGTCGTCGACGAGGCGTTGCTGTTACTGCACGCTGCCAGCATTATCGCGGCAGCTCCTGCGATGCCCCAGCGTGACAGATGAGCGATACGCACGCTCATGCTCCTTTCTCTATTCATCGGCTTTCGACGACTCCGACGCTATCGAGTGCAGACGAAGGGGGCCCGTCCGTTCGGCGAACAGTGGATGAACTGAAGGAGACTTCTTCGCGGCAGGCGAATACTGCCCGGTGACTTGGAAGACGATCTGCTTGCCGGCAGAGACCAGGTGGTCGGCGAAGCGTTCGTAATACCGTCCAACCTGCGCTAAGTCGAGGGCGGTGTCCACGCCGTATCCCCAGTCGGGGGCGAGGATTTGACGCAGCAATTCACGATAGGCGCTGTCCATGGCGTCGTCCTGGCGCTCGATGCTCGCGGCCCGTGCGGCGTCGGAGGTGACAAGCGTTTCGAGGAGCGCGCCGGCAAGGCGGCTCGCAATGTCTCCCATGGTCGCCACCGTGACACGGGCTTCCGGAGGAACAGCAGGCTTCGGATACCGCCGGCGGGTCAGGAGCGCTAGATGGACGGCGTGATCCCCGGCGCGTTCGAAATCGGAGATGATGCGGAAGGTGGCCGCTAGGATACGCAGGTCGCTTGCCACTGGTTGCTGACGAGCGATGAGGTCGATGGTACGGCGCTCGATCTCACGACGCCACTGGTCGATGTCCTCATCACCGTCGATCACTTTCTCCGCGGACGTCAGATCACAATCAAGGAGTCCGGCGGTCGCCGTTTCAATGGCGAGAGTGATCGCTCTCCCTACTTCGGCAAGCCCGGCCTGGAGAGCCTCGAGTTCCTCGTGATAGGCGTCGCGCACCCGACCTCCTGCCGTCCGGATCCGCACGTACGCATCAATCGTGTCGGCAGAAGGTGGCCTTGCGGTTCTCGGGAAGTAACCGTGTGGCGAGCGAAAGGTGAACAATGAGTGAACGACGTCGACGGACCATGCCGGAGTCGGATTCGTCTACTATCGAAGCGTGCGCAGAGCCGTTTCCGAGTCGGAGCCGGATGCGTTCCCGGCCGAACTGGATGCGGTTTTCGATGCTTTGGAATCCGCTGCGATCATCGCGGAGGGTAGCCGGGTCCTGCTTTCGAACGACGCCGCAATAGCTTTACGGCTGGTGTGGGAGAAGCATCTGACGTCGAAGGAACTCTCGCTGCTTGCGGAAGAAAGCCGAGCGCGCGGCCAACGCATATCCCGCGAACTGGCCATTCCCTGGGGTGACGCGACACGCGCGGTGCACGCCGTCGCCGTACCGATTCCGAGTTCGAAGCGGGTCGTGCTCTTGGTCACCGACATCGAGGAGTCTCGCCGAGTGGAAGCCGTGCGGCGTGATTTCATCGCCAACGTCTCGCACGAGCTGAAGACACCGGTAGGCGCGATGCTGTTGCTCGCCGAAGCCATCCGGGACGCGCGTGATGACCCCGAGACTCTCGAGCGGTTCACCGAGCGACTGCATCAGGAGGCCACCCGATTATCGCGGCTCGTGAAGGAGTTGCTCGACCTCTCGAGGCTCCAGGGCGGCGAGCCGCTTCCGGAGATGAGCGAGGTCGCCGTCACCGAGATCGTGTCGGAGGCGCTCGAACCCCTCAAGGTGCGGGCGGAATCCTCCGGTATCCAGATCGACGTATCGGTCTCGGACGAATTGCGCGTATTGGGAGACCGACGGCAATTGGTCACTGCGATCACCAACCTGGTGGAGAACGCGATTGCGTATTCTCCGAGCGGAAGTCATGTGGGGATAGGCGCCCACCTTAGGGTTGCGTCGGAAGGCCGTACGGTAGAGATTTCCGTCAGTGACTCGGGTATCGGCATCGCGCCGGCGGATCAAGAGCGGATCTTCGAGCGTTTTTACCGGGTCGATGCCGGGCGATCCCGCGCGACGGGAGGAACAGGACTCGGTCTGGCGATCGTCAAGCACATCGTGCACAACCATGGCGGCCGTATCTCCTTGTGGAGCAAACCGGGAGTGGGCTCGACGTTCACCCTCCATCTGCCCGCGCCCGGAACATAGTCCGGGCCGTCTCAGAATGTCATGTGATCCTCACAATGTCGGGAGAGACGCGGAGAAGATCATGACCCAACTACTCGTCATCGAGGACGAAGAAACGTTCCTGGAGACGCTATCCTACATGCTCAGTCGTGAAGGCTTCGTGGTACGCACGGCTAGTTCCGGGCCGGAAGGTTTGGAGAATTTCGAAAGACACGGCGCCGACCTCGTGCTGTTGGATCTCATGTTGCCGGGATTGCCCGGAACGGAGGTGTGTCGCAAGCTGCGGGAACGCAGCAACGTGCCCATCATCATGCTCACGGCACGAGACAGCGAGACCGACAAGGTGGTGGGGCTCGAACTCGGAGCCGACGACTACGTCACCAAGCCCTTCTCGTCGAGAGAACTGGTGGCCCGTATCCGCGCGGTTCTGCGACGCCGTGCGGCATTGGCGGAAACCGAGGCAGATGAGATAGTAGAGGCCGGCCCGGTGCGGATCGACCGAGCTCGGCACGTGGTGTCGGTGCGCAATGAGCCGATCAAACTTCCGCTTCGGGAGTTCGCATTGCTCGAGCTGCTCGTACGTCACGCGGGACGTGTCCTCACCCGGCAGCAATTGATAGACCGTATCTGGGGAAGCGACTACGTCGGAGACACGAAAACCCTCGACGTCCACATCAAGCGGCTGCGCGCACGCATCGAACCGGAACCCTCCGCGCCCCGGCATCTGCTCACCGTGCGGGGTGTCGGTTACAAGTTCGAGCCTTGATCAATCGGAGATAGTCGGCGGTGCCCGCTGCCGGGTGGGCCGCCCGTGTGGTTTCAAGCGTCGATGCCTGGGTATCGGTCGGACGACGTACCAACGACCTCTCCGAGGTCCACTCCCCGAAGGAGGCCCCGTATGGGTATCGGCGCAGCGATATTCCTCATCGCGGTCGGAGCCATCCTCACCTTCGCCGTTCACGCCTCGGTCAGTGGGGTGTCGCTGCAGACGATCGGCATCATTCTCATGGTCGTCGGCGCGATCGGACTCCTCGTCGTGCTCACGGTCTTCACCCCACGACGCCGCACCCGGGTCATCGAAAGCGGACCTGTCAGCACTCGGGAACGAATCATCGAACGGGACGACATCTGAGCAATTCAGCAAGTATTCGCAGAAGACCATCACAGATCGGAAATTACTACGGAGGCATTCCATGGGTCTCGTCCTTCTCGTCCTCCTCATCGCCTTGATCTTCGGCGGGTTGGGGTTCATGCTCCACTGGCTGTGGATCATTGCGGTCGTCTTCTTCATCGCCTGGCTTGCCGGTTTCGCATTCCGCTCGGGAAGCGGAGCACGCTGGTACCGCTGGTAGGGAAGACGGCTTATTCGGCAAGACGACAACTCTCCGCTCGGTGTGCGCCGTTCGGCCCAGAGGTATGGGGCCGAACGGCGCAACAGTTTTTGCCAGTGCTGTCGATTCGTGAAGAAGGCAAGAACAACCGGCGTTGTTCGTCGTCCGAAGAGTGTGGAGTTCGATGCGCCGACAGATCCTGTGGGTCGCGATGGTGCTCGCCTCGTTCGGCGCGAGTCTCATGGCGCTGCCGAGCCCGCCCGCCCACGCAGCGACGCTCATCAACTGTGACACCGCGCCGCGCAACTCCGCCGACTGGCGTACCTGCCGACAGCTCGTCGGCACTTCTTCGTGCGCGTGGAACAACGGCGACGGAACGTGGACGATCGCCCTCGGTTACCGCAATCCCACCGACTTCGACCTCTACGCGGCCGCACCGATCAACGGCCAAGGCGGAGGGAACAACGCGCTCCGGGCCAACGGCGGCTTTGCGGAGAACCCAGGGCACATCACGACGTTCTGGGCGGATACCACCTCGACCACCGCATTCACCGTGACTTGGACGCCGACCTGGTGGAATCCCTATGTCCAATGGGATCTCATGGGTCATCAGTACACGTTCTCGACGACGACCCAGCCCCTCTGCGCCAGTAAGCCGGTACCGGTAAGCGGAAACGCGACCGCGGCCTGGATCGGTCTCGGGATTCTGGTTGCCACTTTTCTCGGGCTCAACCACCGCCGCCTCCGCGCCCTGGCGGTCCATTCCCCCTCGGGTACCGGACGGCGATCGCCGTGAACCGAGAGAGCCGGCGAGGGGAATCGAACCCCTAACCTTCCGATTACAAGTCGGATGCGCTGCCAATTGCGCCACGCCGGCCGATCGGCGACTCACCGGACGCCCTGTGTGCTCGATCCTAGCCCAGCTCGGACGTCCGCTCGTGTCAGAGTGGAATCATGCGGATGCAGTTCGCCTCCACCGCCGACCCGGCCGAACTGTTGGCTTTGCCGTGGTCGACTCCGCTGGCCGAGTGGCCGCCGGAGCGGCTGGTCTCGCTCCCCCGCGGGATCTCGCGCCACGTCGTCCGTTTCGTCCGGGTGAGCGGCACGGTATACGCGATCAAGGAGTTGCCCCGCGCGGCGGCCGAACGCGAGTACCGCATGCTCCGCGAGTTGGCCAAGCGTGAGGTGCCGGTGGTCAAGGCGCGCGGGGTCGTCGTCGATCGCACGACGGACGACGGCCGACCCCTCGACGCCGCTTTGATCACCAAACATCTCCGGTTCTCCCTCCCCTACCGCGCCCTTTTCTCCAGGAGATTGGAACCCGACCTGGTCGGCAAACTCCTCGACGCGCTCGCGCAGTTACTGGTTCGCCTCCACCTGGCGGGCTTCGCCTGGAACGATTGCTCGATTTCTAACACGCTTTTTCGCCGGGACGCCGGCGCCCTGGCGGCCTACCTGGTGGACGCGGAAACCGGTGAACTGCACGACCGACTCTCCGACGGTCAACGTGCCCACGACCTCGAAATAGCCTCGGTCAACATCGCCGGTGAGCTGTACGACCTCGCAGCGGCCGGCATGCTCGACGAAGGCCTCGATCCCGCGGACATCGCCGACGATGTCGTCGAGCGTTATCAGATGCTGTGGGGCGAATTGACGCGGGAAGAAATCCTGGGCACCGACGAATGGTGGCGCATCGAACAGCGGCTGCAACGACTCTCGTCCCTCGGGTTCGACGCCACCGAAATCCAGATCGTCGACGAGCCGGACGGACGCAAGCTCAGATTCCAGACCCAAGTCGTCGAAGCGGGTCACCACCAACGCCGCCTGTATCAGCTCACCGGGCTCAAGGTCGAAGAGAATCAGGCCCGCCGGTTGTTGCAGGATCTCGACACCTACCGCGCGACGGCGGTACTACCGGGTGTCGAGGTCGACGAGGAAACCGTGGCACGCCACTGGCTCACCGACGTCTTCGAACCGGTGATCGAGCAGATTCCGCCGGAGCTGCGGGGCAAACTCGAACCCGCGGAAATCTTCCACGAGGTGCTCGAACACCGCTGGTTCATGTCGGAGGCGGCCGGACACGACGTCGGGATGGACGCCGCCACCCGCTCGTACGTGGAGAACGTGCTGCGCTTCCGCCCCGACGAGCAGGCGGTTCTCGGCACGGATGCGGAGGAACTCACCACCGTCTTCGGCCGCAGTTCCGACTGACGACGACGGACGGCGAACGCTGCGGGCGTCAGCACGGTGTGAAGCGAAGATGAGTACGGCATGGATTCGCGATCGGTGACTCAACGGCGCCCGAGGACGTACAACGCGATGCCGACCGCCACCGCAGCGTTGAGGGATTCGACGCCCCCACGCATCGGAATTCTTGCCGTAACCGTGCACTTCTCGCGAACCAGGCGGGACAATCCGCTTCCTTCGGCTCCGACGACGAGTGCCACCGGATCCGTTGCGGCATCCCCGGCAACGTGAGCGAGGTCCAGCTCGGCATCACCGGCCAGGCCGACGACCACGAAATCTTCCAGTTCCTGAAGAAACCGTGCGATATTCACGACTTGTGCCACCGGGAGGAGCGCCACCGTTCCGGCGGAAGCTTTCCACACCGCCGGCGTCACGCCTACGGCTCGATGAGTCCTGGTGACCACGCCCGCGGCCCCGAACGCGGCGGCGGAACGAACGATCGCCCCGAAATTGTGGGGATCCGTGACGCCGTCCGTCACGACGAACAAACGCGGGAATTTCGTACGCGCATCCGCGACGATCCGGCCCGCATCGGCGTACCGAAAGGGAGCGATCAGCAGGACGACGCCCTGGTGACCGTGTCCGGCACGCCGATCCAGCTCGTCCCGTTCAACCTGTCGAATCGCCACCCCGGCCTGGGTGCAACGTTGCGTGATTTCCTGCAGCCGTGGGTCGCGTCGCAGCCCTTCCGCCATCAACAGGCTGCGGGCAGGGATTCCGATCCGCAGCGCCTCCAGGACCGCGTTGCGTCCCGTCACCAGGGAGCCCGCTTCGTTCATGTGTCGAGGCGTACCTGCCAGCGCGGCCCGCTCGGCGTGTCCTCGACGACAACACCGAGCTCGGTCAGACGCTGACGCAAAGAATCGGCGGTCGCGTAATCCTTCCTGGCCCGCGCGGCCTCGCGCTCCGCAAGCAGGGTCTCGACCAGCCCGTCGAGCACCCGACGCAGCCGCGAGACGTCACCGCCGTCTGCGGGAGGCCGCAGACCGAGGACATCGAGCATCGCGGTCACCTCCGCAAGCCGCGCCTGTACGGCGGCTTTGTCGCCTTCCGCCAGCGCGGTATTCCCGGAGCGGACGACGGAATGCAGCACCGCCAGTGCCTGCGGGACCCCGAGATCGTCGTCCATCGCTGCGACGAATTCGCTCGGAAGCGGGGCTGATTCAGCCGGTTCCCCGACCAGTTCGTGGGCCCGAGTGAAGAAATTCTCCACCCTCCGGTACGCGGCGGCCGCCTCGTCCAGTGCCTCCTCACTGAAATCGAGGGTCGACCGATAATGCGCGGCGACGAGGTAGTAGCGGAGTTCAATCGCCCGCACCCTCGACAGCAGGTGGTCCGTCGAGAGCACGTTCCCGAGAGATTTGCTCATCTTCTCGCCGCGCAAGGTGACGAGCCCGTTGTGCAACCAGTATCGGGCGAACTCGTCGCCGGCGGCGCGTGATTGCGCCCGCTCGTTCTCGTGATGCGGGAAAAGCAGATCCCGCCCTCCGCCGTGGATGTCGAAAGTCGGGCCAAGGTACGTGCCGGCCATCGCAGAACATTCGATGTGCCAACCCGGACGGCCCGGACCCCACGGGGTATCCCACGCCGGCTCCCCCGGTTTGACCCCCTTCCAGAGCGCGAAATCACGCGGATCCCGCTTGTGCAGCGCATCACCCTCCTGCACCGCATCAGGGTCGGCGCCGGACAATGCGCCGTACTCCGGGTAGGAACGCACCGAGAAATAGACGTCTCCGCCGGCGACGTAGGCGTGACCCCCATCGAGGAGTCGGCGGATCAACGCAACGATCTGCGGGATATGGCCGGTCGCCCACGGCTCGACGGTCGGGGCGACGCAGCCGAGAAGTCGGTAGGCGGCGTCGAAAAGGCGGTAATTGCGGTGACTCACCTGCCACCACGGAATTCCCTCTTCCGTCGCGACGGCCAGAATCTTGTCGTCGATATCGGTGACGTTCCGGCAGAACACCACGTCGTAACCGTGGGCCCGCAACCACCGGACCAGGATGTCGAAGACGAGCGCCGAACGTAAGTGCCCGATGTGCGGTGGCGCCTGTACGGTGGCGCCGCAGACGTAAATCGTGACCTGCGGGGGGTGCAGCGGCACGAATTCCCGCACCGACCGAGACAGAGTGTCGTGAAGACGAAGCGGCACGGGTCCAGGGTAGGGGACGCGTCGATCCTCAATCCGCGCGCGTGACGAGGGCGGTCGCGAACGCCGCGAGGCCCTCACGACGTCCGAGGAAACCGAGACCGTCGGTGGTAGCGGCGCCCACCGAGACCGGCGCCCCGATCGCTTCCCCGAGTATCCGCTCCGCCTCGGCCCGCCGCTCCCCGATCCGCGGCCGCTCCCCGATGAGCTGGACCGCGGCGTTCCCGACGACGTAGCCGGCCTCGCGGACCAGGCGGGCGGTCTCGGTGAGCAGCCGTACCCCGGCGGCGTCCCGCCACTGCGGTTCGGCGACCCCGAACCGGGCACCGAGATCTCCCAGACCAGCCGCGGACAACAGCGCGTTGCAGATCGCGTGCACGACGACGTCGGCGTCGGAGTGGCCGGCGAGACCGGGCTCTCCGGGCCAGAACAGCCCGGCCACCCACAGCGGGCGATCGGCCGCAAACGGATGGACGTCGAATCCGACACCCACACGGGGAATCACGGCAGGGCTCACCGACCTTCCTCCGGCCCGCGATGCCTTTCCTCCGGCCCGCGATGGCGTTCGACCAGCAGCGCTTCGGCGCGGATCAGGTCGATCGGCTCCCGCACCGCGAACGCCTCGGTGCATCCCCGCACCGTCGAGAGGGGTATCCCGAGCTCGTGCGCGGCGGCGAGTTCCCCGCCGACGTCCACCGTCTTCGCGGCCTCGCAGATCAACCTTTTCAACGTCTCCGCGGTAAAGCCGTACGGAGTCTGAACCACCCGTAGCCGGTCGCGGGAGAGCGTGCCGACCACCCGACCGGATCCGCTGCGATCCAGTCGTTTGACCGTGTCGGTCACTTCGACCACCGGGACGACGGCAGATGCCCCGGTGGAGAGCGCGGAGAGGACGGCGTCCACGACCTCCACCGTGAGCAGCGGCCGATCCGGATCGTGGACCAGGACCGCGTCGCCGGCCCGCAACTCAAGGGCGGCGGCACCGGTGGCGAGCAACCGGCTGCGACCCGCCCCCGAATACGTCTCGTCCCGCGCCCCGACGATCGTGACGGCGGCTTCGGGGGGAAGGTGTTCGCGGACGACGGCCGCGACCGACGCTTCGGATCCGGACTCCCCGACTACGACGACCTCGTCGACCACCGCAGCCAATACCCGCACCGCATGCACGATCATCGGGAGGCCCCCGATCGGGTGCAAGGGGGAGGTGTCCCGATTCAGCAGGTCGGCCGCGACCGGGACGATGGCTCCCGAGGTCACGACGAGCCGTCCACCAACGCGGAGACGGCCGGGACTCCGCCGACCGGCTGCCCGAAGACCATCCGCCCGTTGGCGGTGGTCAGCACGCTGGTGACTTTGATGGTGACCTCCTGCCCGATACGTTCGCGGCATCGTTCGGCCACCACCATGGTGCCGTCGTCGAGATAGCCGACCGCCTGCCCGGCCTCCTTCCCGGGTCGCAAGAGGTGCACGACGACTTCCTCACCGGCGACCACCGGCGGGCGCAGAGCTTGAGCAAGCGCATGAAGATTCATCACACGGGCACCGGCGAGTGCGGCGACCCGCGCGAGATTGCCGTCGAGGGTGAGCAGCGCCAGATTCCTGTCCAGGCAGAGCCGGATCAACTTGGCGTCGACCTCAGGCACGGCAGGCAGCTCGTCATCGAGGATCTCCACTTCCAGATCCGGTTCGTTGGCGAGCGCTTCGACGACGTCCAACCCCCGCCGTCCCTTCGCCCGCCGCAGATCGTCCGACGAATCGGCGAGGGCTTGGAGTTCGCCCAGGACGGCGGTGGGCACGAGCAGCTTGCCGTGCAGGAAACCGGCGCGGACGACGTCCAGGATCCGCCCGTCGATCGCCACCGAGGTGTCGAGCAGCCGGGGAAGTGCGGCGGCGGACGGCGTCCGCGTGCGCACCCCGGCGCGGGGGGCGAAGAGCCGCAGCATCTCTTCGCGCCGGGCGATTCCCAGCCGATACCCGAGAACCCCGACGGAGGCGATGACGAAGCCGAACAACGGCAGCGCGAGGAACGGTTGCTGGACGACGAGGAAAACCGGCCATGCGACCGCGGCCGCGGCCAGGACCCCGATGACAGAACCGAAGACCCCGGCGACGAGCTGCTCGGCCGAGATTCCGCGCAGGCTCTGCTCGGCCCTCCCGACGGCGGTCACCGCAGTGCGCCCGAGGACGCCGCCGATCACGTAGCCGAGGCCGGAGCCGACGATCACCCCGACGGTGACGCCGTTGAAAGGTCCGAGGACCGTGTGGGTGGCGTCCAGCCGACGCGAGACCTCGTAGCCCACCCCGGCGCAGAAGACGACGACGAGGAGCCGCAGCAGTTCGACGACCCCGCTCGGTGTCCGGCGGCGCCCCGAGCTTGCACGCCCCATCGCACGCTCCGAATCTTGGTGATGGCGTCCGTCGAGCGGAGCACCGTCTCACGATAAAGCTCGGCACGCCGGGGAAGAGCTGAACGGCAAGGCGACGGCAGTGTAGGAAATACGCGACGAGATGGGCTGCGGACGGCTACGATCGCTCGCCCGCTGTGGAACCGACCGGACCGAGGGTCAGGAGGCGAGGACCTCGTCGAGGATGGCTTCGGCCTTGTCCTCGTTGGTCCCCTCGGCGAGGGCCAGCTCGCTCACCAGGATCTGACGCGCCTTCGCCAGCATCCGCTTCTCGCCCGCGGACAACCCGCGGTCGCGGTCCCTGCGCCACAAGTCGCGCACCACTTCGGCGACCTTGTTGACGTCACCCGAAGCGAGTTTCTCGAGGTTGGCCTTGTAACGGCGGGACCAGTTGGTCGGCTCTTCGACGTGGGGGGCACGGAGAATCTCGAAGACACGGTCGAGGCCGTCTTGGCTGACGACGTCACGAACCCCGACGAATTCGGCATTCTCGGCTGGGACGCGAACCGTGAGATCCCCTTGGGCCACTTTCAAGACCAGATAAGTCTTCTCTTGTCCATTGATCACGCGTGTTTCGATCGCTTCGATCAATGCCGCCCCGTGGTGGGGATAGACGACCGTTTCACCAACCTTGAATGTCATTTGATACGAGCCCCTTTCACCTCGTCGAGGATACCACGGAACGTGTCATGACCACCCGTGCTGTCCAAGAATGGGTAATTCGACGCGCGCATCCTTGGCGCCCGGCAGCGGATACTGGAGCAGTGACGTGGCCGGAGCCACCGGAATCTTTCGAGCCGGGTTTTCCCGACGAGCCACGCATCGTCGTCCCGGATGATGCTTCTGCCCTCGATCGCGATCTTCAGGCGTGGCGTCGTGAACAGCGGTGGCGACGGATCCACCAGATGATCGAACGCTTGCTGTTCCTCGACGCGATCCGGCGTCGGGGCTCGCTGTTGCCCCTGGTCCTCGCCGCAACGCTCATGGTCGGCATCGGAGCCACGGTCATCGGCGTGATGGCGCCGCGGGGAATCCACCCACCCCACCCAGCGGTCAGCTTGGAGCTCGGCTCTCCCCGAGCGGACCTCGGTCAGGTCGGCGGACTGCTCCCCGACGCCCCGCTGATGACTCTCGATGGGCCCACTCGGGCGCAAGATCTGAGACCTGCGCTCTTCGCCGTCGCTTCGCCGCGGTGCGGCTGTGAGGGCACCCTGGTCCGGCTGACCGACGATGCGGCTACCAACGGCCTCGCGCTCGTCTTGGTCGGCGATCCGTCGCAGCGCGACTGGCTCCTCGGGCGTGCCCGCAGCCTCGGACCCACCGTCGTCCCCGTCGTCGACACCGCCCGCGAATTGGTCGATCTCTTCCCGGGGTCGCAGCTCACCGTCTTCGCCGTCCACGCCGATGGGATCATCGCCGCCGTCATCCCCGCGTTCGGGGCCGACTCCAGCCTCGGACCGACCCTCGCCACGCTGCGCCAACCCGGGGCCTGATCAGCGCGGCGTCGCCCGATAGGCTGCCGCCGTCGTCGAGGTGGACCGACGCGCTGGAACCCCCGAGGAGGAGACGGTGACGCGCAGAGCGGCGCGGTGGGCGCTCACGGCAGTGATCACTGCCGGTCTCGCTTCGGTAGCCGGATGCGAGACCGGATCGACTCCGTTGGAGAATTCGATCGCCAACTTCCAGGCGGCAGCCACCGATGTCTCCCCGCAGCTCGCGATCCGCGACGCGCGGATCTTCGTGCCGGACGACGCTGCCGCTCCCGGCGAGACCGTCTACCTGATGTTTGCCGCGGTCAATCACGGGAGCGAGCCGGACACGCTCCTCGCGGCGGACTTGACCGTGACCTCACAGGGCCCCACACCGACGACGATCGGGACCCCGGCGGCCACGACGGCACCGACCGTGCCGCCCGCGACGTCTACCACTCCGGGATTCCAACGGATCAGCGTGCCCATCGTGTTGCAGGAACCGCTGCACGCCGGTGAAACAGTCCGGGTATCTCTCGATTTCCAACGAGGCGGCCCCGTCGACGGACTACTCGTCCCGGTCGCAAGTGGCTCCGCTGCAGGCACTTTCCTGCCGACTCCGAGCGCCTCTTGACGCCGACGCCGAGCGCCTCGTGACGCCGTTCCGCAGGACGCCGTCGGCTCAACGGCCCTGGTTCGCCACCGCCTGAGCTGCGGCCACAGCAGCCTCGGGGTCGAGGTATTCCCCACCCCGGACGATGGGCCGGAGCGCTTCGTCGAACCGGTAAACCAGCGGGATTCCGGTCGGGATGTTGAGACTCACGACGTCCTCATCCGACATCTGGTCCAAATGCTTCACCAAAGCGCGCAACGAATTCCCGTGCGCCACCACGAAAACGTCCTTCCCGGCAAGGAGATCCGGGACGATCGCGTCGTACCAGTACGGGAGCAGGCGCGCGACGACGTCCTTCAAGCACTCGGTTCGAGGCAGCAATTCCGCGGGAAGGTCGGCGTACCGCGGGTCACCGAACTGAGAGTACGGATCGTCGTCGGCGATCGGCGGGGGCGGCACATCGTACGACCTCCGCCACAGCATGAACTGCTGTTCACCGAAAGCTTGGAGGGTGGCCTTCTTGTCCTTGCCCTGCAAGGCCCCGTAATGGCGCTCGTTGAGCCGCCAGGTACGACGCACGGGGAGCCACGACCAGCCCGCGACATCGAGCGCGATATTGGCGGTGCGAATGGCACGACGGAGCAGGGAGGTGTGGACGACGTCGGGGCGATCCACCTTCTCGGTGAGCAGACGCCCTGCGGTTGCGGCCTCCGCCTCACCGCGTGGCGACAAATCGACGTCGACCCACCCGGTGAATTGGTTCGTTGCGTTCCATTCGCTCTCCCCGTGACGGAGCAGAATCAAAGACCCAGGCGAAGAACGGCGCATGAGACAAGCGTGCCAGAACCGCCGGGCGACCTGAGCGGTGCCCCCGGTGGCGTGGTCGACGACGCGTCAGCTCTGGGCTTCGGGAGCCGGACGGCGGCGGGCTCCTCCGCGCCGGCGGAACTGCACCCCGGCATCGATGAGCAGACGGCGTACGCGCCCGATGCTGTAGCCGGTCTCGCGGCAGATTTCGCGAATGCTCTTGCCGTCGCGGTAGCGCTCCAGCAGGCGGTAGCCGACGTCCAGACGCTCGCGACCGGTCAGCCGTTGTCCACGACGCAGGAACGGAATGTTCTCCATTCCGGCATAGTGACACGGAACGCGATTGATCGCCACGGATCGTGGCGCGCCGCTCGACAGGAGCTCGACACGACGGTCGGCTCAGGCGGAGCCGAGGGACGGTCGGCTCAGGCGGAGCCGAGGAGAGATGCGATGTCGCTGCGTCGTCGGGCCGCGACGGCGGCTTCGTAGACGGCGAGCAAGCCGCTCGCCGTCCGCTCCCAGTCGAAGAGGCTCGCGTGTTCGACGGCTCGGCGCCTCATGGCGGCGTAGCTCACCCGGTCGTCGAGCAGTTCGGCCAGCACCGAGGCGTACCGGCCCGGGTCGTGTCCGTCGATGAGCCGACCGCTCAGTCCGTCCTGGACGGCGGTCGCCAACCCACCGACCCGAGCGGCGATGACCGGGGTCCCGCAGGCTTGGGATTCCAACGCCACCAGGCCGAAGGATTCACTGTGCGAGGGCACCACCGTAAAGGTCGCGGCGCGATAGAACTCGACGAGGCGGTGGGGCGGAACGGGAGGTTCGAACCGCACCAGCTCGGCGATTCCGCACTCCGCGGCGAGAGCCCGCAGCCACTCGACGTCCATGCCGGGGCCACTCGGCCCTCCCACGATCACCAACCGCAGGGTCGCACGCAGCTCCGGACGTTTCGCCACCAGCTCAGCAACGGCGCGGATCACGACGTCGGGACCTTTCAGCGGTTGCAACCGTCCGACGAACAGGATCACCGGTCCGGGCTCCGGCAGATGGAGCCGACGGCGGGCCCGCTCCTGCAACCCGGGACGGAAGACCGCGGTGTCGACCCCGGGCGGAACCACGGCGACCGCTTCGGGATCCGCGCCGTAGAGCTCGACGAGCTGACGCCGTTCTCCCTCGGTGTTGGCGACCAGTCGGTCGGCGGCGGCGACTACTTCGGCCTCCCCCACCACCCGGACTTGCGGCTCCGGCCGATCCCCCTCGGTGAGGGTCGCGTTCTTCACCTTGGCCAGGGTGTGCATGGTGTGCACGAGGGGAACGGCCCATCGCCGGCTGGCAAGCATCCCGACCTGTCCGGAAAGCCAATAGTGGGAGTGGATGACGTCGTACCAGCCCTGTTCCCGGCAGGCTTCCGCGCGCAGAACGGCGGCGGTGAAGGCGCACAGCTGCTGCGGAAGTTCGTCTTTCGGGAGCGGCTCCAAGGGGCCAGCGATCACGTGGCAGACCCGGACGCCGGGCGCAAGAGCCTGTGATACGGGTTGCCGCGCTGACGTCGCCCTGGTGAAGATGTCCACCTCGATGCCCCGGCGGGCCAGTCGCCGGGCCACCTGGCAGACGTAGACGTTGAGCCCTCCGGCGTCCCCGCTGCCCGGAATCTCCAACGGCGACGTGTGGACAGCGATCATGGCGACGCGACGGACCACAGGCCACCACCGCGTCAGTCTCGCCACGAGTGTCCCTTCCCGTCGGGCCCGACACGGCTCACCGTAGGAGGCGAGCCGCCGCGGAGGGCGTCCGCTCGCGTGATGCCCTGCCGAACGAACGGTATGCCGCGATCGGGCAAACCTCCCGCCGTCCTGCGGCATTCCCGAGGAAATCATGGATGCCCGGTTCGCGGACTCGGCGGCAACCCATCGGCGCAGCGGAGCGTCCCGTGGTCGTCGCGGCGCCATCGCGGCCGCGCGGCGGACCTGGGAGGATGCGCTCATGCACGGACGGGCCGAGGTGCGGCTCCGCAGGGCCCGCCGCGTCGCCGTCCTCGCCGTCATAGCGGCGAGCTCGGTTGCCGGATGTACCCACGCCCCTCCCCCGGTGCCCGGCTTCGGCAGCTCGCCCGGGACGGCGAGTCAGACTGCGAGCGTGACTCCGCTTCCGACTCTGCCCTGGCCCGGCCCGGCCACCGCCGGTGGCCCGATTACGGCGGGTCTCATTCCCCTTCCGGTACTCGCCCGGACGGATCCGGGTGAATCGTTCACCCTGAGTTCTCGGACTCGTATCTGGATCGGTACCGACCAGGCCGCGCAACCCATCGCCGAAACACTCGCCGCCGCCCTGCGCCCGGCCACCGGATTCCCGCTGTCGGTCGATCGGTCCGTCGATCCTCCACCCGACAGTTTCCTGCTCGCCATCGACCAAAGCGAGCCGCAGCTCGGCGAGGAAGGGTACGACCTGACGGTCACCCGCGGTGCGGTGATCCTGCACGCCCGAACACCCGCAGGCTTGTTCTACGGCGTCCAGACGATTCGCCAACTGCTTCCCCAAAGAATCGAAGCCACCAGTGTGCAGCCCGGGCCGTGGGAAATTCCCGGGGGACGTATCGTCGACTACCCGCGTTTTGCCTATCGCGGTGCCATGCTGGACGTAGCCCGACATTTCTTCACCGTGGCCCAGGTCGAGCGATATATCGACGAATTGGCCCGCTACAAGGTGAACGTCTTACATCTGCATCTTTCCGACGACCAGGGATGGCGTATCGCCATCGACGGGTGGCCGAAATTGACGTCGATCGGCGGCAAGACCGCGGTGGGAGGCGGACCCGGGGGTTACTACACGCAGGCCGAATACCGAGCGATCGTCGCATACGCCCAGGCACGTTTCATCACCATCGTGCCGGAAATCGACACTCCCGGACACGTCAACGCGGCGCTCGTCTCCTACCCCGCGCTGGCCTGCCCGGGTACGCGACTGGCGCCGTACACCGGCACGGGGGTGGGTTTCAGCACGCTGTGCGTGGACCAGCCGGTCGTCTTCCAATTCCTGAACGACGTGGTGGCCCAGCTCGCCGCCCTCACTCCGGGACCGTACCTCCACTTGGGAGGAGACGAAGCGGCGAGCACCAAACCGGCCGACTATCTCCGGTACGTCGAGCAGGCACAGAAAATCGTCACCGCCCACGGTAAGACCATGATGGGCTGGGCGGAAATCGCGGCGGCGCCCCTCGATCCGTCGACGGTCGCCGAATACTGGAATTTCCGTGACCGGGGGGCGACCGCCCGCAAGGCATTGGACCAAGGCGTGCGCCTCGTGGCAGCTCCCGCCGATCACGCCTACGTGGACCAGAAATACGACCCGTCCACTCCGGTGGGGGTGACCTGGGCCGGCCCGACGAGTGTCGAGAAAGCTTATTCCTGGGATCCGACCGATATCGCCCCTGAGGATCGCCTGCTCGGCGTCGAAGGTCCGCTGTGGAGTGAGACGATTTCGACCCTGTCGCAGGTCGAATTCTTGGCGTGGCCACGGATGGCCGGTATCGCGGAAATCGGGTGGACGCCGCGGGCGGAGCGCTCCTGGAGCACGTACCGGTTGCGGCTTGCCGCCCAAGCCCCGCGGTGGGAAATCGAAGGGGTGAATTTCTACCGGTCGCCCGAGGTGCCTTGGGTTTCTGCCAGTGCGGCCACGAACCCGTCGTAGACCTCGTCGGTGAAAGCCACGAACCGCACCTCTTCCACCGAGGACGTCGGTGTCTCGCACACGGTCCGCACCGCGATCCTGGTAGCGTCGTCCACCGGCCAGCCGTAGATGCCGGCCGAGATCGCCGGAAATGCGACGCTACGGGCTCCCAATTCATCGGCGACGCGCAGCGCGTTCCGATACGCCGAAGCGAGGAGAGCAGACCGATCCTCACGGCGGGAATACACCGGGCCGACAGCGTGGATCACCCACCGCGCCGGCAGTCGCCCCGCCGTGGTGGCGACCGCTTCACCGGTCGGAAGTCCATCGGGAAATCGAGTGGCGCGTAGCTCCCGACACGCAGCGAGAATTTCCGGTCCGCCCCGCCGGTGGATGGCGCCGTCCACACCCCCACCGCCGAGCAGGGAAGAGTTGGCGGCGTTGACGACGGCGTCCACTTCCTGTGTCGTGATGTCGCCCCGGACGACGGACAGCCGCATCGTCGGTCCCGCTACGCGGAATCGCCCCGCACGCGGCGCAACGCTGGCCGCACGTCGACCAGGTACAGGATCGTCACCACCGCGGCGGCCACCGCGAGGATGGTGAAGAAAGACGCGATCGCCGTGACGGCCACCGCTACCGCGAGGAGCGTGACCCACAGTTGCTTGGTGGCCTTTTGGGCGGCGAGAAAAGCCGACGCCGGAGTCATCGCCGCATCCACCAGAGCGATGATGCCCAGGACCATCACCGTAAGCCAGAGCAACCACGTCAGCAGCGTGATCGGTGCCAAGATGCTCATGAGCTCGATCGTAGCGGCCCCGTGGGGAAGGGACGACGTGTTGCGCAGCAGTCGCCCTAGTGACGCTCGCCCGCCTGTCCGGTGATGCGGTCGAGTTCCTGCAGATCGGCGGCCGTCGGTTCCCATTTGCAGGCGTGCGCGTTGGCTTTCACCTGCTCGGGACTGGTTGCGCCGGCGATCACACTGGCGACTCCGGGTTGGGCCGCCAAACCTCCGATCGCCACGTCGAGAAGGGATAGGCCCCGTTCTGCGGCGAACCGGCTCAGCGCCTCGATGACGTCCCACGGCGCGGCCGCCAGGCGAGCTTGCTGCGTCGGCTCCGAGAGGCGGCCCGTTCGGGGCGTTTCGTCTCGCCGGTATTTCCCGGTGAGCAGACCACTGGCGAGTGGATAGTACGGCAACACGCCGATTCCCAGATGCTCGCAGGCAGGCACGAGTTCGCGCTCGACGTCGCGGTTCAACAGGTTGTACTCGTTTTGAGCGCTGATGAAGCGTTCCAGTCCCGCCGAACGCGCCACCCAATCGGCGTCCACCACCTGCCAGGCCGCAAAATTCGACGAGCCGACGTAACGGACCTTGCCCTCGGACACGAGTTCGTCGAGGGCTTCCAGGGTTTCCTCGATGGGGGTACGCGGATCCGGTTCGTGCATCTGGTAAAGGTCGATGTAGTCGGTCTGCAGACGTCGTAGTGAGCCCTCGACCGCGGCTCGGATGTACCGGCGCGAGCCACGCGCCAGCGATTCCGGAAATATCGCTCCGCGCATGGGTTTCCCGAACTTGGTGGCCAGGATCACGTGTTCTCTGCGGCCCCGCAAGACTTCGCCGAGAATCTCCTCACAGGCCCCGGGAGAAGAACCGTAGACGTCGGCTGCGTCGAAAAAGGTGATCCCGACATCCAATGCGGCATCGACGACGGCCGCGGTGGCGTCCACGTCGAGTCGACGCCCGATGTTGTTGCAGCCGAGACCGACTGTGGAGACCGTAAGTCCGCTGTTCCCGAGTTGCCGATAGGTCATTTCCGCCATGGACTTCATTCTCACGACCCGTCCGCGGCGTCGGCGGGAGAGCTGCTCGAGCCGGCTTTGGGGGGACGACGCCGTGGCGACGCGGAACCGCCCGCGGAACGCCCCGCATTCGAGCCGCGCGACGCGGAGGTGCGTGAGGAGCGGTGATCCGATCCAGCGGAAGGCGCCTGGTGCAGGGGCTCCGGCATGAACGGCTCACGAACGAAGGGTTCCTCGTCCTCGGCTGCCGTTTCGTCGACCGGCGCGGTGCCGTCCACCACTCGCCGTCCACGCCGGGTCAATTCGTCGTACAACTGGCCGAAGCGAAGGGTGAACCGGGCGGCGTTGCCGACCAGAGCACCGGCCGCGCGCAGCGGTACTTCCCGAGACCGCGCCTGGATTTCCTCCAAGCTCGTCGGCAGTTGGCCCACGATGCGGCGCGTCTGCTCGGCAATGAGGTCGGCCGCTCCGGCGAGCACGTACGTCGGCTGGTCGCCGAGCGTCTGCCGAAGTCGACGAAGCAGATCATCGCGCCCAGACATCAGGATTCTCCTTTCGGGGGGTGCGTGGCCTTCGGGACACGTTGCGGCGCAGCCGGTCGAGCCGCTGGTGGCTGCTGCGGCGACGGTCGAGTCTCGGTCGGCGGAGAAGGATCATCGGATTCGAGGTCGTCGACCAAACCGGTGAACGCCTCGGTCGTCGGGGTGTCGTCGACCGAAAACGGTTCCGCCTCGGGAGAAGTGCGTTCACCGGCCGCCCGTCGCGCCGCGTTTTCTTTGCGGAAAGCGTCGTAGATTTCCAGCAGGATCTGCTTCTGCCGTTCCAGCAGCGTCGCATCGGAGAGGACGGCGTCGACGACCGCGCCGTCGGCGATCCGCTCGTCCAGAATTCCGGCCCGCACGTACAGCGCCTCTGCCGAGATACGTAGCCCGCGAGCGATCTGCTGAAGGATTTCCGCGCTCGGACGGCGGAGGCCACGCTCGATCTGACTCAGGTAGGGATTGGACACGCCCGCGAGGCGGGCAAGTTGACGCAGCGACATCTGCGCGAGTTGTCGCTGCTCGCGAATGAAATCACCGAGATTGAAACCGCCGGCCACCCCCTCAGTCTGCCCGTGCCTGCTTGCAAACGCAAGCGGGTTGCAAACGGGCACGGTGGATCTCGACAACTCGTTAGCGGGGCGAAGCACGGCCCCACCGCTCGGCTCCGCGCCGACGCTGGCGGGGGTCCGGCGAGCCGGAAGGGCAGGAGTGAGGCGATGAGGCGAGCCGTCGGAGCGTGGGCAGCAGCGGTGGCGACCGCCGTCCTCGCTTTGAGCGCCTGTACGTCGACCGCGCCTCGCACCCACCCCTCCGCGCCGGGGACGACGGCGGCGACCACCTCCCTCGCCGCGCCGAGTCCGAGCACGACCGTGGATCCGCTTCGCGATCCCGGCGCTTACGCCAGCGACCTCGTTTTCTCCGACGTCACCGCGAGCGTCGATACCGCCCTGGGGGAGAACGCACGGCGCGACCTGCGATTCGCCAAAGCGACCATGACGGTTCCGCTGAACTGGGCTCATCCCGGGAAGGAGACCGTGACCCTCACCGTGGTACGCATCCGCTCGACACAGCAACACGACCGCATCGGTTCTCTCGTCATCAACCCCGGCGGCCCGGGCGCATCAGGCATCGAGGCGGCCATCGAACTCGCGGTCGCCGAGCTTCCCGATGAGATTTTCGAGCGGTTCGACATCGTCGGCTTCGACCCGCGGGGGGTCGGACTTTCCACGCCGATCCGCTGCATACCGGATTCGGAGAAGGACGCCGAATTGCTGTTGCCCGCCGATCCCACCACCGAGGCACAGTGGCAGGCCACCATCGGCGAGGACCGTCGGGTAGCCGACGAATGCTACGCCCGCTACGGCAATAGCCTCACCTATTTCTCGACCGCCCAGACCGTGCGCGACTTGGAAGCCTTGCGCGCCAAGCTCGGGGACGCGAAGCTCACCTACCTCGGTTATTCGTACGGCACTCTGCTCGGCGCCGAATACGCGTCCGCATATCCCGACCGGGTTCGAGCACTGGTCTTGGACGGAGCCGTCGATCCCACCCTCGATTCCGTCCAGCAGAACCAGGCGCAAGCAGCCGGATTCCAGCTTGCTTTCCGGCATTATGCGCAGAACTGCCTGCGCAACGGTTGCCCCCTCGGTAAGGATCCGGCCGGCTTCGTCCGGGAACTCATGCAGCGGGCGGACGCCTCCCCGATCCCGAATCCACACGACGGTCGGGTCGCGAAAGGACAGGCGGTCCTGCTCGCCGTCATTTCCGCGCTGTACAACGAATCGCAGTGGAGCCGACTCACCCGGGCGCTGATCGACGCGGCACACGGTAACAGCTCCGGCGTCCTGGCCCTGGACGACGAATACAACCAACGCAACGACGACGGCAGTTACACCAACATTGAGGACGCCAACGCCGCCATCAGTTGCGCCGACACCGCCCGGCGCCCCACGGTAGCGCAGGCGGAGGAGCTTTCTCCTCAATGGCGGCAGGCCAATCCGCTCTTCGGCGGCGCGGCCGCGGCAAGCCTGGCCTTCTGCGGTTTGTGGAAGGCTCCGCCGGATACCCCGATCCAAATCCGGGACGCCGGAGCACCTCCCGTGCTCGTCATCGGCACCACCGGCGACCCGGCCACCCCGATCGACGGAGCTCGTCACCTCGCCGCGTTACTCGGTTCGGCTCGACTGTTGATCTGGAACGGCGAGGGACACACCGCGTACCCGAAAACCCAGTGCGTCACGACGTACGTCGACCACTACCTGATCGACCTTCAGTTGCCGCCGGAAGGCGCTACCTGCCCTGCATCGTGAGCCTCGGAGGGGGCCGCCGCCCAGGACCGCGGGCCAGCAGCGGTCCAGGTTGGGGTCAGCGAGTCGGATCGTTGCCCTGGAGCAGCGCGTCGACGTCGGCTTCTCCGTCGCGGTAGCGGCGGGCCAGCTCGGCGGCACACGCGTCGATCACCGCTTGGACGGCGCGGCGTTGCTCGGATATCGCGCGTTCCTGCTCCACGAAGCGAGCGAGGGTTTCGCGAAGCTGATCGGAGGTCTTGCCGGCAAGAGCGGAGAGATCGGAGTCGGCGATCAGTCGCTCCACGAAACGACGGTGCTCGGTGATCCGCGACGGTCCGACCGTCAGATGACGTCCCAAGCCGCGGGGCGCGATGTCGTCGTCGGCAAGAATGCGGGGCAGCTCCTCGAGGATCGTCGTGCTCTCGTTGAGTTCACCCTGCCGCCGAGCTAGTTCGGCCTCGATGATGTCGACCCGACCCTGCAAGAGTCGCCGCAGGTAGGAGAGATCTGCTTCTTCCTGCTCGGCTTCCTTGCGAAGCCGCCGTACCTCCTCGATCGGCAGCTCACGCAGGCCGTCGAGGTACTCGGGAGAGAGCACCCGATCCAGGCGCCGATTGCCGCCGGGCCTCGGCCCGCCGGCGGTCGCCGCCACATCATCCGCCACTGCCGCCTCCATCCGACGTCCCGCACGCCCGGGCACGACCATCCTCGTCGGCTCACCGCAGACCCGGCTGGGTCCCCGACGACCCTCCGAACGTGTCGTCGACCATCGTGTCACGGAAGGAGCGCACCCGTCGATCAGACGCCGAGTCGGGCTCCATTCTCCTCCGCGCCGATTGCGCCGGACGGCTCAATGCCGCGCCCGACACTGCCGATGCCAACGAAGCAGGGTGATGGCGTGCGGTCCCTCGGTCGTGCCGCGCGTTCCTTGGTCGGTGAGGAGGTCGCCACGGTGCTCAAAGGCGACCTGAGCAGCGTCCCGCTCCCGGAGGTGCTCACCGGTCTCGCCGAGCAGCAGGCGACCGGCTGCCTTCACGTCGTGGACGACGGTGGCGACGAAGCCCTGGTCTATTTCAAGAACGGTCTGGTGTACGCGGTGGCGGTACCGGGCCGCCGTCCGCAACTCGGGGCTCGGTTGATCTCGAGCAACGTGCTGGTCCCCGAGGATTTGGCGGAGGCGTTGGAGGTCCAGCGCACCGAGCTGCAAGGCTGGCGGCTCGGCGAGCTCCTCGTCCACCTCGGTTTCGTCGAGCGGGAAGTCGTCGAGGCGTTCGTCCTCGAACAGGTCCGCGATGGGTTCACCGATCTCATGGGCTGGACCTCGGGGAAGTGGCGGTTCCGTAAGGGTGAGAAGACCCGGGAGGACGTCGCCCCGCCGTCGTCCGTGGCCGAGCTCCTGGCGGAGGCCGCGCGGCGGCGCGAGGCCTGGGCCGAGGTCGTCGCCGCGGTGCACGGGCCGAACGCCGTCCCGATCCTTTCGCCACGCGGCGGCGAGGCACACGTCACCCTCGATCCCGACACGTGGTCGCTGCTCTGCAAGATCGACGGCGAGCGTACCGTCGCGGACTTGGCCCGCGAATGCGGTTTCACCCTTCTGGAGGCCGGCAGCATCATCCGAAACCTCGTCCAGGCCGGTCTGGTGGACGTCGAAGAGGAGCTGTCGCCCGAGGACGACGCCCCCGCCGCCGTCGGTGTGGCCGCGCAGGACACGCCGGCACGCGCACCGGCCGAGCAGGACGCTTCGGATGCCGGCGGGCGGGAAGAGACCGACGAGGACGAGCCGCTCTCGGCGCGGATCGCCGCGTTGGCGGCTGCCTTCGCCGCGGCACCACCCCCTACACCGCAACGGGACGTCATGGCCGACAGCCCAAGCGCACCCGAGGAAACCGAACCCGAGCCGCCGGCCATCGGCGAAGACGACACCGAGTTCTCGCTGCTGCGGGTGTCGCAAGCGCTGGCTCGAGTGCTGGACTC
>JAIMAI010000021.1 GCA_023512015.1 Acidothermus sp.
TACCCGCTGGCCAAGCACGGCGTGCTCACCCTCAACGGCCAAAGTCAAGGCATTCTCTCCGTGCTGGTCATCGGGGCAGGTACGGATTACGCCCTGCTGCTCATCAGTAGGTATCGGGAGGAGTTGCATCATCACGAGCGACGATGGCCGGCCTTGATGGCCGCGTGGCGTGGCGTCGTCCGGCCGATCGCGGCGTCCGCGAGTACCGTCATTGCGGGCTTGCTGTGTCTTCTTCTGGGCGAGCTGAACTCTGATCGCAGTCTCGGTCCGGTCTGTGCCATAGGTATCGCGTGCACGGCCTTGGTCATGCTGTCGGTGCTTCCCCTGCTTTTGCTGCTCGGGCGCTGGATTTTCTGGCCGCGCATTCCGCGTTTCGTGGACCGCGCCCCTGATGGCGCCACGGCGTCGGGCGGGGACGGCGACGGCGTGTCGTCCGGCTTGTGGAAGCGGATCGCCGACGTCGTCATCCGACGCTCGCGGCCGATCTGGGTGGTGAGCGGCCTCGTTTTGTTCGCGCTCGCGTCGGAGACAGCGACTCTACGCGCCGACGGCCTTCCCCAGACGCAGGGCTTCACACGGGCCCCAGATGCCGTTCTCGGCGAACGGATCCTCGACGCACATTTCCCGGGAGGGGCCGACGCTCCGTTGCTCGTCGTGGCGAACGCCGACCGCGCGCCCCAGGTCATGGCCGCGATTCGCACGGTTCCGGGCGTCTCTTCCGCACCAGGCTCGGTTTGTGTCGCTCCGGACTACACCAAACTTGCGTCGGGGATGGCATCGAGTCACGAAGCCGCTCGAAATTCGGCCGGCTGTGCGCCGCCGTCCGATCAAGTCGATCCGGTTGACGGCCGCACGCTTCTCCAAGTCGCTATGGCGGTTCCCTACGACAGTCCACAGGCATCGAACGTGGTGCGTGAGGTACGTCGAGCGGTGAGCGGCGTCGCGGGCGCGGACGCCTTGGTGGGCGGCCAAGCGGCGCTCACCCTCGATACGCTGGACGCCGCCGCTCACGACCGAGATGTCATCATTCCCGTCGTTCTCGTCGTGACGACCCTCATCATCGGATTGGTGCTCCGCGCCCTTCTCGCGACGCTCGTCTTGCTGGCGACCGTGGTGGTGTCGTTCACCGCTACCCTCGGAGTCTGCGCGCTCGTCTTCAACCACGTCTTCCATTTCGCCGGCGCCGATCCGGCTTTCCCGCTGTTCGCGTTCATTTTCTTAGTGGCACTCGGTGTCGATTACAACATTTTCCTGATGACCCGGGTTCGCGAGGAAATCCTCCGCGATGAGCTCACGCGGGGGATCGCACGGGGATTGGCGGCAACCGGCGGGGTCATCACCTCAGCGGGCGTCGTGCTTGCCGCGACGTTCGCCGTCCTCGGAGTCGTGCCGCTTGTCGATCTCGTGGAGATAGGATTCGCTGTGGCGTTCGGGGTATTGCTGGATACCCTCGTCGTCCGCACTGCCTTGCTTCCCGCGCTCGTAGCCGAGCTCGGCCCACGGGCGTGGTGGCCTACTCAGGTGCGTTGTTCACGCAGGGGAGCGTGAGTGGTGCTCCTCCGTGACAAGTGATGGAGGGCCAGACTCACTCCGAGCATGGCACACTCCCACGCCAGGAGAACCTCGATACGTACCGTTCGGGTCAAGGTGATGAGGAAGACACCTGCGATACCGACCAGGTAGACCGCAGCGGATGCCCTCGCCAGGCGCCGATAGACGGCAGGCCATCGTGGTTGCAGAACCAAGAAGACGAATGCAATCACTCCGTTCAACAGGCCGAGCAGCGCCATGGCGAAAGCTTGCCAAGGCGAGTGCCGCAGCAGTCCCATCGCGACAACAGCCGAGATCGTCACGGCGATCGCGATAAGCAGGAGGGTCTGCTTTTGAGAGAGACCTGGACCGACGTCCGAAGGTGAGGGCCTACGCCGTCCGTTCGATCCTACGGATGCTTCGCCCCGACTCTCTCTCCTGTCCTTTCTTTGTTGGATTCTTCGCATTGTCCAGTAGGCGAGCGCGAAAGAAGCTGTCGCGAAAAGCGGAAACCCGCACAGAAAGCCGATAGCTTCGCCGGGAGTACCGACCACGCTGATCGCGGTCGCTACACCGAGAACGTACACGGCGACGATGGAGTTGAGCAGGCGCCGCTGCGGAAGCACGCTTCGCCAAGACTCCCCGAAGGGAAGGTCATACCGTAGCAGTATCACGTAGGAGCTCACTGCGCAGACGAGGTTGGTCGGCAGCAGACCGAGCAGCCGCGATGAGACTCCGCCGTCCCGTGTCACGCTGACGAGAATGACGCCGATCCAGCTCACTGCGGTCAGGGCCGCGAGGGCCGTCAGAGTCTTTCGTTTGAGGCTCATCTTCCGCTGTCCACCGGTCGTCGACGGTCCGTCCGAGCTCCTGGCCTTTGCCCTGCAGGAGATCACTGGTGATCTTGATAGTAGGGTAGGCGGTCGAAGTTGTCAAGTGCCGACCTGCCCCACCCTGCCGCGCATCTCGGTCCGTCGACGCCTGTAGCGGCGGTGGAGCCGTTACGTCGTGCGCGCGAAAACAACGATGTTGTCGCGATAATGTCCGCTGGCGTGATCGAAGGATCCGCCGCAGGTGATGAGTCGGAGCTCCGGGTCCGCGGTAGGGCCGTATACGGTCGCCGTGGGAAATCGGTCTTTCTGATATTCACGCACCGCATACACGGTGAAGGTGACCTGCGTACCGTCTGCGCGGTCGACGGTAATGGAATCGCCCGGCTGAAGTGCGCCGAGTCGGAAGAAAACGCCGGGTCCGCTTCGTGCCGAATCGACATGCCCTACTAGGATCGCCGGCCCTAGCGCGCCGGGGGCGGGACCGAGCTCGTACCAACCAACCCGGCGTACGTCGCTTGGGACCTGAATTTCACCGTCTGGTTGGATGCCGAGGGGTACGATCGGCGCGGAAACGTGGATGGCCGGAATGGAGACGTTGACCGGAGGTGGAGCCGTCGGCGTCCCACTCGACGAGGGAGACGGTGTCGAGGAGGTCGCAGAATCGTGCTGTGAGGACGAGTCATTTCCCGAATTCTGCGAGGGAGCGGGAAAGAACACCGGAGCCTGCGCAGTAGCCGCTGGAGGTTTCGGTGCCGTTTTCTGCGATGTGGCGGCGATTCCCAGGCAGCATGCTCCGGCAAGAACGGCACAGGCCGCCGTCAGCGTGAGCTGACGGCGGCCTGCAGGCAACATCGAACGCATTCCTCACTCGGTGACGTGGCGGCGGCGCGTCGCGAATCCGAGGCCCAAGCCTCCCGCCACGACCAGCGCGGCGCCAAGTCCGATCAGGCCGACGTCTTCGAGACCGGCCGTGGAGCCCCCACCGGTGGCCGCACCACCGCTGGGAACGGTGTTCATCTGAGAGGCCACGAGCACGCCGCACAGCGCGGGGTCGGTCGCCTCAGCCGGCAGTTTGGGATCGAGGTCGCTCGGGCCGAGCACGTCGTCCCACTTCCCGTTGCCGTTGTAGTCGATGCCGTGGACGACGACCGCAGCCCGTCCGTCGCGAATTGCCTGCGCTTCGTCGGCGCTGATGGTGATGGTGCGGTCGTAGGTGAACGAAGCGCCCGTGGGCATACGGTCAACGGCCAGCGCACTGTTGGAGCTGGTGTCGCCCGAGGTGGTGAGAGAAATTTGCGGCATGCCGTATTTCGCCATGCCATCGGTCGTGTTGATGGACAGGTGCCCGTTGTGGTCCTTGGCATCTGCTTGGGTGGGGCATGCCGCGGCGCCCGAATCCTTGATGTGAATGTGTTGAGCGTGCGGCACTCCGTCGAGCAGGCCGGATACCGTCTCGTGGACCGTGATCGTATTACCGGTGAGGGTGACGGTAATCGACCCTGACCCCGTGACGTTATTGGTGGGTACCGGCTGCAAGTTCGCCATGAAAGTCTGACTGCCCTGTGCCTGTGCCCCCGACGTCGCGAATGGTGCGAGCGTCAGTGCGGCAACGGCGAGTGGTGTCAACGCAGCGATGCGTTTGCTCATTGCTCCTCCTTCGAACGGTCGGTGAGCTTCCGACCGGGTATTCGCGGCGACACCACGCCTCGGTTCACTGATCCGATCAACGACGACGTGCGAACATATCGGCGTGACCTTCCCACCGGATCCGGAGGCACTTGAGGACGTCGAGCTCCTCAGCCGAGTACGGCGCGCCGACGAAGCGGCCCTGGCGGCTCTGTATCGGCGTTACGCTACGGCCTGTTATCGGCTGGCCTACCGCATCCTGGACGACGAACAGCTTGCTCAAGATGTGGTGCAGCAGGTATTCCTCGCTCTCTGGCAAGACCGCTCCTACGATCCTCTCCGCGGCAGTCTGGGGACCTGGCTACTGTCGATCGCGCACCACAAGTCGGTTGATTTGCTTCGCCGAGAACGGGGCCGCCGCGCACGCCTAGGAAACGATCAGGAGCTGGTGGAACTTGCCGTCAGTGACACCGCGGTCGTCGATC
Organism: Acidothermus sp.; assembly: GCA_023512015.1. Lineage (GTDB taxonomy): Bacteria > Actinomycetota > Actinomycetes > Acidothermales > Acidothermaceae > Acidothermus. The sequence continues at coordinate 4,475 of JAIMAI010000021.1, forward strand.
AGGCTTGGGAGAGTTTACGGGCCGCTCGAACGAGAGCCGCCCTGCGCCAACTCTCGCCGGAGCACCGGGAAGTTCTGCTGCTTGCCTACTACGGGGGTTACACGCAGCGGGAGATTGCCGAAATGACCGGGCTGCCGATCGGAACGGTCAAGAGTCGAACGGTGCACGCGATGCGACGGCTCCGGGAGCTCCTGGCGTCGGAGATGCTCGATGCAGGCGAAGGCGAGAGCGCCGATGTGCCGACGAAGCCCGAGCACGGCGAGGGTGGTGACCGATGAGTACATCGCACGAACCGTGGGAGGAGCTTGCGGCCGCGTACGCCTTGCATGCCCTCGATCACGACGAGCTTCATCGTTTCGAGGAGCATCTCGCGGGCTGTCGTTCGTGCCGAGAATTGCTCGTCCAGTATCAATTGACCGCGGCGCATCTGGCATCACTCGCCGACAGTTCCGAGGTGACACCGCCCGAGTGGGAAGTGATGCGCCGGCGTGTTGTCGGCGTCGGTCCGGCGCACCCCCGCCCGACGGTATCGGCTTCACCGGCCGGACGGGTACGGCGTCATCGAGGGCGTCGAGCTCGGTGGGGGCTGTCCGGTCGGCGCGTGAGCCTGCGGACCGCGCTCGTGACGACGGCTGCGGCGGTGGCGGTCTCGGTGGGCCTGACGGTGTGGGTGGCTGGGCAGCCATCACGTCCGCAGAATCTCGCCGCTACCTGTGCAGCGCAGGCGTCCTGCCGCGTTATCACGCTACAAGGGACGGCGGGCCGCGTAGTGCTCGTGGTCGAGGGTCAAGACGTCGCGGTGGTCTCCAACGACCTCGCTCCCGTGGAGCCACGGGAGATGTACGTGCTGTGGCAGCAGCCCGAAGGCGGTGCGCCGGTGCCCCTCGTCGGTTATCGCCAGGTGGGGCCGACCGGGGTCTGGGTTCACCTGACCGCGCCGCTGGACCGCACGAAAGCCTTGATGGTCAGCGCCGAACCGGAAGGCGGACTACCGGCGAAAGCGAGTAACGTCCTGGCGGCAGCCGAACTGGGCACCCACTCTCCCGCGCCTTCTGCCTGAGGATCGCCTGTTTTCGTCCGCCTGAGGAGTGAGGAACAGTTCGCCGTGCCTGCATAGGCACCGTGTCAGGCTCGGACGACCGTACCCGCTTCGCCGACGGTCCGAAGCGCGATTAGTGCGCCAATCGGCGTTGCAGGACGGCGTGGATCGTGATGGCGGCCGTGATGATCGCTCCATATATGAGCTGTGAGTAGAACTCCTTCAGCCCGACCGCCACGATCCCAGCCTCTATTCCTCCGATGAGGAAGGCTCCGATGAAGGTACCCCAGACCGTGCCTCGGCCGCCGAAGACCGACGTGCCGCCGACGAAAACCGCAGCGAGGGCGGGAAGCAGGTAGCCATCTCCTTGGCCGGGGTAGAAATTGAAGACCGCGAAGCTGTTCATCGCCCCGGCCAGCGCGGCGGCGACACCGGTCAAGACGAACAGCACGATCCGGGTGCGGGTGATGGGAATACCCATGAGGGCAGCCGCTTGGCGGTTGTCTCCGATGACGTGTGCGTTGTGTCCGAGTCGGTGCCGGTACAGCAGGATCCACGTCACGATGGCGAGGACGGCGAACCACACGAATTGCATCGGGACGCCCAGCAGCCTACCCACGAGCACTTTTCCCGCTATCGTGCCGTCGGTCTCGGTCAAGGTGTAACTCTGTCCGTTGACCAGGACGAGGGTGAGGCCGCGGTAGAGGAACTGAGTGCCGATGGTCAAGACCAGGGCGGGGATGCCGAAAAGCGTCACGAAAACGCCGTTGACCAGACCGGCAAGAGCGCCGATGGCCAACGCCGTAAGTAATCCGAGGGTCACGTTGCCGGTCGCGTGTTCTACGCCGACGTAGCCGACCAATCCGAGGGCGAAGACCGCGGGAAAGGACAGATCGATGTCGCCGGCGATGATGAGCATCGTGAGAGCCAGGGCGGTCAGACCGAAATACGGCACCGTCTGGGCATAGGACACGTAAATGCGTGAGTGCAAGAACGTCTCCGGCGCCAATACGGTGAAGACCAACCAGACGATGACGAACGCCGCGGTGATGCCGAGTTGCGACGACCATGTCGTCACGAAACGCCGTACGTTGCGTCTGGCTACCGCTGTGGTCGCGGGAGGCCTTTCGTGTACGAGAGTGGTCATGCGGCACCTCCATCGTGCTCGTCTTCGTCGCGACCGTCACGCGGGTCGCGGAAATGACCGGTCGCGGCAACCTCGCGCATGATGGCCGTGAGTTCCTCCAAGGAGTAGCGGGCGGTGGGGAAATCGCCGACGATCCGGCCTCGGTCGAGCAGGACGATGCGGTCGGCGACCGAATACACGTGGAAGATGTTATGGTCGATGAAAATCGCAGACTTCCCGGCGTCGCGGATCTCCCGGACGAAGGTCAGGCATTTCTCGGTCTCGCTCAGAGACAATCCCATGGTCGGCTCATCGAGAATGATCACATCCGCCTGGAAATGCAGGGCCCGGATAATGGCCAGACCTTGACGCTCCCCACCGGACAGGCCGGTGACCGGCGTATCGGGGGTGAGCATCGCCGAGGTGAAGCCCATCGATTCTCTCATCAGGGCTGCTGTAGTCCGCCGCATGGCACCGACGTCCAGCAACCCCCCGAAGCGCGTCATGGGTCGGCCCATGAACACGTTGCGCCACAGAGATTGTTGCTCGGCAAGGGCTCGCTCTTGGTAAACGGCCTCGATGCCGAGAGCACGGGCTTTCTGGACGGTGAGCTCGTGGATCCTGCGGCCACGGATGTAGATCTCGCCGCTGTCCGGCTGATGGTAGCCGGTTATGATCTTTATGAGGGTCGATTTTCCTGCGCCGTTGTCACCCACCAGTCCGATGACCTCGGCGCCGTGAAGGGTCACGCTCACATCTCGAAGCGCATGGACCCCTGCGAACGACTTCGTGACGTGTCGAAGTTCGAGAACCGCCTGTCGTTCCTGATCCTCCTGCGGGTGGGATGGCCGGAGAGCGTGAAGCTCTCCGGCCATCCCCTGTTCGATTCTCCCGGGATGCGCCCTATCCATGTTCGCCATGTTCACCCGTTCTCGTCGTCGCCGTCCTCGACCTCGCCCTCGCGAGACGGCTTGTCATCGTTGTGCTCACTATCGAATCTTCGCCCAACCGCTCAGCGAATCTGCTTTTCGACCAGCGGAGCCAGCTTGTCGATGTTGGATTTGTCGTCGAAACCGGCGCCGGTGTCGATCCGCAGACCGCTGAATCCGTAGATGTGCGAGAGGCAGAGCTGCAAGATACCGAAGTATCCCTGCAACCACTCCTGCTGGTCGATCACCAGACTGATGTAACCGTCTTGGATGCCCTTGACGGTCGCCGGCGACATGTCGAAGCCGGCCGCGAAGACCGACCCCGGCTTCAGGTTGGCTGCCTTCATGTACGTCGGAATCGTCGCGGTGAGGTTGCCGTGGTCGATGAAGATGGCCTTCACGTCGGGGTGTTTCGAGACGTAACCCGTGAAGATCGAAACGCCTGCCGATGGGTCCTTGTTGGTGGCGTCGTTGATTTCCAGGTAATCGACCGTCATGCCGGCCTTCTTCAAGGTGTCCACGATGCCTTTCGTGCGCTCACCACGACCCGGCTGGGAGAGCAGCCCCCACACGAAAACCCGGTCACCGGCGTGGAGATTGCCGCGCTTGATGGCCTCGTTGGCGAGCGACGCTCCCGCCTGGTAGAGGACCGCTCCGACGTACCCCATTCCCTTGGACTGATACGTCGCCTCAGCCTTGGGCAATTCGGTGTTCATCACGGTGACCGTGATTCCCTCAGCTTCCGCCTGGTCGATGAGCGGATCGAAGGCTGCGTCGCCCGGGTGACCCATGATGGCGATGCCGTCGGGGTGGGTGGCCATCGCCTGCTTGAACTGAGTGATCATCTTGTCTGGGTCCCAATCCGACCACTGATAGGTCACCGAAGGTCCCAGTGCTGCCGCGGCGGCTTTCGCCCCGTTGTAGACCACCGTCTCGAACGGTCCTCCCGGCGTTCCTCCGGGGAAGAAGACAATCTTCATTCCTTTGCAGAATTGCGCACCCGTTGGGACGGCGCTTCCTCCCGCACCGGCGGCGGGGCTGTTCGTGGCCTCCTTCTTGGGAGTTCCTCCGCCGCTGCTACATGCGGTGATGACGAGCGGAAGGACAGCCAAGGCCGCCAGGCCTCGCCACACCGGGCGCCGGGTAAGTGGTGTCATTATTCGTCCTCCTGTTCGCTGGGATCGTCTGTGAAGACGCGTCGCTCCTCCTAGAAACCGAAATGGGTGATGGTGCCGCCGGTGGTGAACCGGTAAGTCGTCATCGAGGAGAGGGTCTGTCCGCCGTTCAGGACGACCGACGGCCAGCCCGGCTCACCGATGTGGTGGGGGCTATCGGGGAAGTGTTGCGTCTCAAGGGTGAACCCGCTCGTCTGCCGGTAGGTGTGACCGCCGGTTCCGGTGAGGTCGCCCACCAAGAAGTTCCCCGAGTAGAACTGCACCCCGGGTTGGTCGGTGTACGTCCAGAGGGTGATACCGGTGCCGCGATCCTGCGCGACGGCGGCGAGCCGGTACCCCGAACCATTGAGGACCCAGTTGTGGTCGTAGCCATGGGCGATGACGAGTTGCGGGAACGGCCCGGAGGTACCGTCGGGGCTACTCACGTTCGTGATATCCCGGCCGATCGGCTTCGGATGACGGAAGTCGAACGGCGTCCCCGCCACCGAGAGTTGGTACGGAGCCGTCGGGATGAAATTCGTGTCGATCGGAGAGTAGCGATCTGCGTTGATGGCCAGTAGCTGATCGAAGACCGGTCCGGAGGATTCCCCGGCGAGATTGAAGTACAGGTGATTGGTGGGATTGACGACCGTCGCCTTTCCTCCGACGGGCTCATTGTTGGTGATGTCGTAACGAATCCGCAGTTCGTTGTCCGTCGTGACGGTGTAGGTCACGGTAGCGGTCACGGATGCCGGGAACCCCTCGTCACCATCCGGGCTCGTGAGACTCAGCGCCAATGCCACATACCCCGGGCCCTGGGACGTCGAGGCGCTCCACACTTTGGTGTTCCACCCGAGGTCACCGCCGTGGAGGGTGTTGGTCCCATTGTTGGCAGGCAGGGTGTAGGTAACCCCGTTGTTCGAGCAATTGCTGCACACCATGGTGAACGAGTGATCGGCGATCCTGTTGGCATAGCGACCGATGGTGGCGCCGAAATAGGTGTCACCCGAGCCTCCGGAAAGCGGCCACGCCACGCCGGTGTGCTGCTGGAGGAAATCGTTGACGTAATCGGAGAGGGTCGGGAAGCCGAGGGCGACATCGACGGACCTGCCGCGTCGGTCGGGTACCCACAGTGATTGCACGGTCGCCCCGAAGTTGGTGATGGTGACTTTCATGCCCGCACCACTCGTCAATGTGTAGAGATCGACGGTCTGACCCTCGAAATCCCCCCACGGTTGACTGGTAATGGTCGGGTGCGCGTGCGGATGGTGGATTCCGGGGAACGCGGCCGCCGGTACGGCACCGCTCAGTGCCGTGGTCGTTCCCGCCGCAAGAGCGACGACGGCGAGTGCTGCGAGGGGGCTTTTGGGGAGTCTCGATTGGTACGACATGAGCGGATCCCTTCGCTCGTCGCGTGCCTGCTGCCTGTGCGCAGGCGAGTTGATCGATTGCTACACAGTTATACGACAAGATGTGAGCGTTAACAAGAGGGTTCCGTGTATCGATTTGGCAGCAACCGCCGTCGGCGAGAGCGATCAGTAGGAATAGCTGCCCTCTCCGCCGTCGCGGAGGGGACGTCGAAATCGACGGCGAGTAGTGTGTGAACGCTAACAGACGGTGCCCGCCGTCCGGCGGTAGAAGATCGATGAGCCCGCCGAGCCGGCCGACGTTTCCCGACCTCGTCCCCGGCCGATCGTCCTCACGCCGGGTGCAAGCGGAGCTCCGAAGCGGGCCATGCCGTTCACCCGATACGCACGATCGCGTCGTCGGGGAGGGGTTCGCTCCCTAGACTTGCGACGTGACCGAGGCTGGCTCCCCACGGGCTGCGCCCGTCCGCGACGTCACGCGACGGCGGGGATGGCTCGGCGACGGGCGAACCTCGGCCATCATCGACCTGACGGCGATTCGGGAGAACGTCGCGCGTATCCGCCGACTCACCGGCACCGAGGTGATGGCTGTCGTCAAGGCCGACGGATACGGTCACGGCCTGGTGGCCGCTGCGCGGGCCGCGGTCTCCGGAGGAGCGACCTGGCTCGGGGTTGCGTTCATCGAGGAGGCCCTGGCGCTGCGAGCCGCAGGGCTCGACGTCCCGATCCTGTGCTGGCTCGCGGTTCCGGGGGAAAGGATCGGCGACGCGCTGGCGCACGACGTGGATCTCTCGGTCTCGGCCCCCTGGGCGCTGGACGAGGTCCGCCGCGTCGCCGGGCAGCGCGGCACTTCGGCGCGCGTACATCTCGAAGTCGACACCGGCCTCTCCCGCGGAGGGGTGACCGCGAGTGACTGGCCGACGCTGCTCGACGCGGCATCCCGAGCCGTCGACGCGGGTTGCGTGCAGGTCGTCGGAATCTGGTCGCACCTCGTGCACGGCGACGATCCGCACCATGCGACGACGTCCGCGCAAATCCAGCGATTCGACGAAGCGCTCGCGGTTGCCGAACGGTTTGGAATCCATCCGCAGGTGCGGCATCTGGCGAATTCGGGAGGGGCTTTGCACGTGCCCGCGACGCGCTACGACCTCGTACGAGCGGGTATCGCCGTCTACGGTCTGGCCCCGGCACCGCAGCTGTGCTCGGCCGCCGAATTGGGTCTGCGGCCGGCCATGCGGTTGGTGGCAAAGGTGGCGCTGGCCAAGGATCTTCCCGCCGGCGCTGGGATTTCGTACGGCCACCGCTATCGGACGGCGGAACCGACCCGGGTCATCTTGGTGCCGCTCGGATACGCGGACGGAATCCCGCGAAATGCGACAAACATCGGGCCGGTGTGGATCCCCGGTGTCGGTCGCCGAATCATCAGCGGCACCGTCTGCATGGACCAATTCAGTGTGGACGTCGGAGCGGGCGCGGATATCGCCGAAGGCGACGAAATCGTCGTCTTCGGTCCGGGTGACGACGGTGAGCCCACCGCTGACGACTGGGCACGAGCGCTCGGCACCATTTCTTACGAAATCGTCACCCGTATCGGGCCGCGGGTGCCGCGGGTCTACGAGGGTGACGGCGCCTGATGGATACCTGGGAACAACTGGCGGCACAGATTCGGACTTGCAGCCGGTGTCCGCATTTGGCCGCGAGCCGAACGCACGTGGTAGTCGGGCTGCGGCCGCAGCTTCTCCGGCCGGTCACGCTGATAGGCGAGGCACCCGGCGCGCAGGAGGATATGGCCGGGGAGCCCTTCGTCGGTCGGGCGGGGCAATTGCTGGATGTGCTGTTGGCGGAATCCGGCTTGGACCGCACTTCGGTGGCGATCGTCAACGTCTTGAAATGCAGGCCACCGGGGAACCGCGTTCCCACCCGTACCGAGGTCGTGCAGTGTCGTCCGTGGCTCGAGGCGCAATTGGAAATCCTCGACCCGCGGGTCATCGTGACCTTGGGCGGTACGGCCACCGCATGGTTCTTCGGTGCCGGCCGCAAGCTCTCCGAAGTGCGGGGCCGAGTGCATCGCATCGGCCGTTTCCGCGTGGTTCCCACCTACCACCCTTCGGCGGCACTGCGGTTCGGGCCCGGGGGTCTGCCGCGGGCCGCCTTGCGTGAGGATCTGAAGATGGCCGCGACGGTAGCAGCCGATGAGTCCGGGGAAGACGAGATCGAGGCAGGGTTGTGGTGATGGAAGCGGAACTCCTGGAGGGACGAGTCGACATCGTCGTCCCCACTGCGGACGCGATGCGTCGGTTGGGACGGCGAGTAGCCGCCCTGCTGCGAGCCGGAGACCTCGTGGTTTTGAGCGGACCACTCGGTTCCGGGAAGACCACGTTCGTGCAGGGACTCGGCGCTGGTCTCGGAGTGCGCGGGGAAATCACGTCGCCGACATTCGTCATCGCGCGGGTACACCCGTCGGTATCCGGCGGTCCAGCGCTGGTGCACGCCGACGCCTACCGCCTGGGTGGTCGCTTGGAGGTCGACGACCTCGACTTGGACGCCTCGATCCCGGATTCGGTCACCGTCGTCGAATGGGGGGAAGAAAAGGTTGAGATGCTCACCGAGGATCGGCTCCGCGTGGTCATCGAGCGAGATGTGCCGGCGGACGGCACGAGGGTCGACGAACGCGACGAACCCCGGCGGGTGCACATTTTCGGAGAGGGCTCGCGCTGGGCGGGAGAGGATTTCTCCCGCCTCCTTTGAAGGCCTCTGAAGGCGCGGTGCCGGGCTGCGGCGTGCCGCCGGCATCCCCATTTCGCGGTGTCGTCGGCCGGGCTCGGGGGAGCGGGGAAATTCGGCGTACCGCCGCACGGGTAGGCTCGGGTGCGTGCTGTTGGCTCTGGACACCTCGACTCCGGCGATCACCGCGGCGCTGCACGACGGTACCGAGGTTCGTGCCGCCTCCACCACGGTCGACGCGATGAGGCACGGCGAGCTTCTGGGTCCCACGCTTGCGAAACTCTTCGAACAGGCCGGAATCAAGCCGCCGGACCTCACGCGGGTGGTAGTCGGGGTCGGACCCGGGCCCTTCACCGGTCTTCGGGTCGGCCTGGTAACGGCGCACGCGCTCGCCGATGCCCTGGGTCTCCCGGTGGACGGCGTCTGCAGCCTCGACGCTCTCGCCGTGCGGGTCCTCGCCGAGCGCGCACCGGACGAACCTTTCCTGGTAGCGACGGATGCCCGCCGCAAGGAGGTGTACTGGGCGCGCTACGCCCCCGGGCAGAACGTCGAGCGCCTCGACGGCCCGCACGTCGACAAGCCCGCGGATATCGGCTGGAACGGCCCGGCTTTCGGGAGCGGGGTGCTGGCCTACTCGGAATCTTTCTCGAGGGTGGATTCTCCCGATTACCCGGACGCCGGCCAGCTCGCGGAGGCCGTCGTGCGGGGGCGGATCGCGGTGGTTCCGGCCCAACCGTTGTATCTGCGGCGTCCGGACGCGACCCCACCGACCGGCCGCAAACCCGTGTTGCAGCGGTGAGCCATGGCATCGACGCTTGCGGCCGGTGTCGCCATCGTGCCGATGCGCTGGTGGCACCTCGAATCGGTGTTCCACATCGAAGAAGACATCTTCTCCGACGAGCCGTGGACGCCGTCCATGTTCTGGTCCGAGCTGGCCGAATACGAGACCAGGAGTTATTTCGTGGCCACTGCGGAGTCGACGACTTCTGTTCCGAACCGCGCCGATGACGACATCGTCGGGTACGCCGGTTTGTGCGTGTATCCCGAGGAGGCTTTCGTCCAGACCATCGCGGTTCGTCGCGATTGGCAGCGGCAGGGTGTGGGGACCCTTCTGCTGCGCACCCTCATCGGACAGGCGAGCAGCCGTGGTGCCCCTCGGCTCGAGTTGGAAGTCCGAGCAGACAACTACGTCGCTCAGCACCTGTACGAGACGCACGGATTCCGTAGGGTCGGGGTGCGCAAGGGGTATTACCAGCACGGTCGCACCGATGCCGTGTTGATGTCCTTGGATTTGCTCCGTCACCACAGTGGGAACGAAAGGCGGCCGTGATGACAGAACCGCTCGTGCTGGGCATCGAGACGTCGTGCGACGAGACCGGCGTGGGGATCGTCCGCGGTTCGACCTTGCTGGCCAACGAAATCGCTTCCAGCGTCGACTTGCACGCCCGGTTCGGGGGCGTGGTGCCCGAGGTCGCCAGCCGTGCCCACCTCGAGGCCCTCGTTCCGACCCTCCACCGGGCCCTGGAAAAGGCCGAGGTCAAGCTCGCCGATCTGGACGCGATCGCGGTGACCGCCGGCCCCGGACTCGCCGGCACCTTGCTCGTCGGCGTCGCGGCGGCCAAGAGTTATGCCCTGGCGCTCGGCAAACCTCTCTACGGGGTGAACCACATGGCCGCCCACGCTGCGGTCGACATCCTGGAGCACGGCCCCCTGCCGCAACCGTGCATGGCCCTGTTGGTCTCCGGAGGGCATTCGTCGTTGTTGCTGGTGGAGGACGTCACCAGCGAGGTGCGTTCCCTCGGTAGCACCGTGGACGACGCCGCCGGGGAGGCGTTCGACAAGGTGGCCCGCGTCCTCGGGTTGCCCTTCCCGGGAGGTCCGCACATCGACCGTGCGGCCAAGGACGGCGACCCGAATTTCGTGCCGTTCCCGCGCGGAAAAGCCGACGACGGCACCTTCGATTTCTCTTTCGCGGGGCTGAAAACCGCGGTCGCGCGCTGGGTCGAGGCTAGGGAACGCGCCGGCGAACCGGTACCGGTCGCGGATGTCGCGGCGGCTTTCCAGGAGGCGGTGGCCGACGTCCTGACGAAAAAGGCCGTGGCTGCCTGTAAGGCCCACGGTGTCGATGACCTGCTGATCGGAGGCGGGGTGGCCGCGAATTCCCGGCTCCGCGCTTTGGCGGCCGAGCGTTGCGAGGCTGAGGGCATCCGGTTGCGGGTGCCCCGTCCCGGACTCTGTACCGACAATGGCGCGATGGTGGCCGCGCTCGGTGCATGCTTGGTCGAAGCGGGGCGGACGCCGTCCGAGCCGGAATTCCCGGCCGACTCCTCGCTGCCGATCACGGAGGTGCTGGTGTGATCGCACGGATGTGGGAGGCCCGCATCCACCTCGGCGAACTCGACGACTTCTGCGCCTGGGTGCGAGACGCGGCCTGGCCGCAGTACAAGGCCACCCCTGGTTTCCTGGGCGGGGAGGTCTACCGTTCCGACGAGCAGAGCAGGGCCGTGGTGGTGAGCCGGTGGACCGACGCCGACGCGCTGGCCGAAGGGAACAACTGGTTCGACCTCGGGTGTGAGCGGTTCTGTGTGGACGTCGCCCACGCCTGGGAGTTCGTCGTCGTCCCCGTGGACTGACGGATGCGCTGAGTCGAGGGCCCGCAGCACCACGCCTCGCCGTGTTGGCACTCTCCTTGACGGAGTGCTAATCGCCGCATAGGCTCTCAGGTGTTGGCACTCTCCCCCTGAGGGTGCCAACAGGGGCGGTGCGGACCTTCGGGCTGGCACCCGCGACGGCAGACCAGGGTCGACCGCCAGGCAGTGCTTTTCCGTTCCCGACGAGAAGGAGGAGGGAGTCACACCGTGACGACCGCCACCGGCACCCGGGTTGCCATTCGTCCGCTGGAGGACAGGATCGTCGTCCAGCCGGTCGAAGCCGAGACCACCACGGCATCCGGTCTAGTGATCCCTGACACCGCCAAGGAGAAGCCGCAGGAAGGGATCGTCCTTGCGGTTGGCCCGGGCCGTTTCGAAGACGGCCAGCGTGTGCCGCTCGACGTCAAGGAGGGCGACCGCGTCCTCTACAGCAAGTACGGCGGCACCGAGGTGAAGTACAACGGCGAGGAGTACCTCGTACTCTCCGCACGCGACGTGCTCGCCGTCATCGAGAAGTAGTCACCGCAGGTATCGAAGACGTGATATCGCCGCCCCGGCGTTCGACTGCGCCGGGGCGGCGGTGCACCGGGAGGCACTCGGGAGGAGAACGCGATGCCGAAGCTGCTGTACTACGCCGAAGACGCGCGGGGGGCCTTGCAGCGTGGAGTCGACCGGCTTGCCGACACGGTCAAGGTGACCCTCGGACCGAAGGGTCGCAACGTGGTCCTGGCGACCGGTTCCAACAAGGTCACCATCACCAACGACGGGGTCACGATCGCGCGTGAGATCGAGTTGGAGGAGCGCGACGAGAATCTCGGGGCTCAGCTCGTCAAGGAAGTAGCCACCAAGACGAACGACGTCGCGGGTGACGGGACGACGACCGCGACCGTCCTGGCGCAGGCCATGGTGCGGGAAGGGTTGCGCAACGTCGCGGCCGGAGCGAATCCGCTTCTGCTCAAGCGGGGAATCGAGGCCGCGGTGGACGCGATTTCGCAACGGCTCCTGGATCAGGCGCGTGAGGTTTCCACCAAGGAAGAAATCGCCAACGTCGCGACGATCTCGGCCCAGGACGCGGGAATCGGTTCGATCATTGCTGATGCCTTCGACAAGGTGGGCAAAGACGGCGTTATCACCATCGAGGAGTCCAACACCATGGGGTTGGAGCTCGAGTTCGTCGAAGGCATGCAGATCGACAAGGGGTACATCTCGCCGTACTTCATCACCGATGCCGAGCGGATGGAGGCCGTTCTCGACAACCCCTACATCCTCGTCCACGAGGGCAAGATCAGCGCGGTCGCGGACTTCATCCCGCTGCTGGAGAAGGTGGTCCAGACCGGCAAGCCGCTGCTGGTGATCGCCGAAGACGTCGAGGGTGAGGCGCTCGCCACCCTGGTGGTGAACCGCATTCGCGGCACGTTCTCGTCGGTGGCGGTCAAAGCTCCCGGCTTCGGGGATCGCCGCAAGGCGATGCTGGCCGACATCGCGATCCTCACCGGCGCCCAAGTGGTCTCCCCGGAGGTGGGGCTCAAGCTCGACGAGGTCGGCTTGGAAGTCCTCGGCACCGCGCGGCGGGTCACCGTCACCAAGGACGACACGACGATCGTCGAGGGCGGTGGGTCGGCCGAGGCGATCCAAGACCGCATCCGCCAGATTCGCACCCAGATCGAGCAGACCGACTCCGATTGGGACCGGGAGAAACTGCAAGAGCGCCTGGCCAAGTTGGCCGGAGGCGTCGCGGTGATCCGGGTCGGTGCGGCCACCGAAGTCGAGCTCAAGGAGAAGAAGCATCGCGTGGAGGACGCGGTCTCCGCGACCCGGGCGGCGATCGAGGAGGGCATCGTCGCCGGCGGCGGTTCCGCGTTGGTTCACGCCGCCTCCGCGCTGGATTCCCTCACCCTCGCTGGCGACGAAGCGACCGGGGCGTCCATCGTCCGCAAGGCGATCAGTGAGCCGCTCCGGTGGATCGCGGAGAACGCGGGGGTGGAAGGGCAGATCGTCGTCAACCGGGTCCGTGAACTGCCGGTGGGGCACGGCTTCGACGCGCAGACCGGCCAATACGGGGACCTCATCGCCAAAGGGATCATCGATCCGGTCAAGGTGACACGGTCGGCGCTGGCTAACGCCGCTTCCGTAGTCGGCCTGCTGCTCACCACCGAAACGATCGTGGTGGACAAGCCCGAGAAGCCCGAACCCGCCGCCCACAGTCACGGGCACGGGCACTCCCACCCGCACTGAGCGTCTACGGGGAGCGGAAGCGAGCGTGGCCGGGTTGCTGCACGCCCGCGACTACCCGCACTGAGCGTCCGCGGGCGGAAACTCCCGCACCGATCTCATGCCGATCCCCTGACGCGCCGAGACACATCGCAGGGCGTCGGTGGGCACGCCCGGTCCCGAGCGGGAGGGCTGATCGGTGGAGCAAGGCGTCGCCGTCCCGGCTGCCGCGTCTCCAACCTCCCTCGCCGGATTGTTGGCTCGGGGAGAGCGAGCGACCTTCCACGGTCCGCCGGCGAACGCCGTTTCCTCGCTGGAGCGGGCCGTCGAGCTTGCCCGCGGTGATGGCCGGGAGGCGGAGGCGACCGCTGCGACGTGGCTGCTCGGGGTCGCTCATGCGGCGCTCGGCCGCTTCGGAACCGCGCTCAGGGTGCTGGACCCCGTCGTCGCTCCGCTCTACGACGCGGTCTCCGGAGAGCAGACCGGCCCCGAGCTGCTGCTGTTCGGCTCGCTGGCCGCCGCCACGGTCGCCAGCGTCCATCGTCAGCTCGGTGGGCACGCTACGGCACGGGAGTTCGACGCCCTCGGACTCACCGCCTCCGGCGCGATCGCGAATCTCGATGAGGCCGTGTTCGACTGCCGGTTGGGGCTGGCGTGCGATGCCATCGGCCTCGGGGAGGTGGACGCCGTCCAACCCGATCTCGCGGCGGCGGCGGAGCTGGTGGACCGGCATCCCGACTGGTGGAGACAGCGCGTCCGTCTCGATTGGGCCCGCGCGGAATATGCGCTGCTGCGCGACAACGTCACCCAGGCCATCGACGCGGCGAGCGAAGCGGTCGATCGGGCCGAACTGGCGCGCGCGCCGCGGCACGTGGCCAAAGGCTTGCTCTTCCTCGGGGTCGCCCAAGCGCAGGTCAGCCCCGAGGAGGCCATCGCCACCCTGCGGCGGGCCGCGATGCTCGCGGAGCAACTCGGCACCCTCCCGCTGATCTGGCTCCCGCGGGCGCTCCTCGGTGCCCTGCTCGCCGACACCGACCCCGCCGAGAGCGCCGCGCACCTTCAGGCCGCGCGGTCCGCGGTCCTGGCCATCGCCGGTGATCTTCCGGACGGCGTCCGCGAACGGTGGCTTGCGCGCCCGGACGTCGAGGCCCTCCTGACGGCCTAGGCCGCTTGGCGTAAGGAAAACCATGACAAACGCAGCAACACGGAACTACGCTGATCGGACGCACCGAAGGGCCATCGAGCGGCTCATCCCGGGCACCGGTCGTGCCGATGATTCGGACGATGGCCTGGTGCGCCAGCCAATTCCTCCGGTGCAAAGGCGGCAGCCCGTGACGACCGTGCTCATCGGTGAGCAAGACTCCCGGTGCCGGGAGAAATTGCGGCGGTACATGGCCGCCGTCCCCGGCATTTCCCAGGTCGTGACGGCGGCGAGTAGTGCTGAAACCTTCGTGCGGTACACGATCGAGCGTCCCGCCGTCGTCTTCCTCGACGTCGACATCCCCGATCTGGGAGGTCCGGAGACCGCGCGTCAACTGGTGGCGGCTCACCCGGACGCCAACGTCGTCATGCTGGCCGAACAAGACGACCACGAGCGGTTGGCGGAGGCGATGGCCGGAGGTGCCAGGGGATATCTCACCCGCCATCCGTCGGTGGAGGAAATCTGCGCCGCCCTAGCGCACGTCGTTGTCGACACCCGCATGCGCCGGATCGCCAACGGCGAACCGCCGCCTCCGCTATTGGAGGTTCCGCTGACCGAACGCGAGCGGCAGGTCCTCGACGGCATGAGTCGCGGCATGAGCAACCACGAAATCGGTCGTGAGCTCTTCCTCTCCGAAGACACGATCAAAACGCACGCGCGGCGGCTGTTCCGCAAACTCGGCGCCAACGATCGGGCGCAGGCAGTGGCGCTGGGCATCCGCGCCGGCCTGGTGCGCTGAGATCCGACCGGGGCTGAGACCCCGAGCCGGTCGGTAGCATGGGCGTCGTCCCCACGTCAGCGAAGAGGTCGCCGTTGCCCATCCAGCCTGACGACGTCGGTGCGCCCGCCCTTCCCGACCGGTTCGCCCCGCTCGGTTTGACCTTCGACGACATCCTGCTGCTACCCGCGGCGTCGGACATCCTGCCGAGCCAGGCCGATACCACGACGCGGGTCACCCGCTCGATTTCGCTGCGGATCCCCCTGCTCTCCTCGGCGATGGACACGGTCACCGAGGCGCGAATGGCGATTGCGATGGCTCGACAGGGCGGCCTTGGGGTGCTGCACCGCAATCTGTCCATCGAGGAGCAAGCGGGCCAGGTCGACCTCGTCAAGCGCTCCGAAGCTGGGATGATCACAAATCCGGTGACCTGCTCGCCGGACGATTCCCTAGCGGACGTGGAACGGCTCTGCGCGAAATACCGGATTTCCGGTTTGCCGGTGGTGGACGACCGAGGCGTCCTGGTGGGCATCGTCACCAATCGCGACATGCGTTTCGAGACGGATCTGTCGCGACCGGTGCGCGAAGTGATGACCCCTATGCCGCTGGTTACCGCGCGGGTCGGCGTGGACGACGAAGAGGCGCTGAGCTTGCTGCGCCGCAACAAGGTGGAGAAATTGCCGCTCGTGGACGACGCCGGCGTGCTCCGCGGGCTGATCACCGTGAAGGATTTCACCAAGCGGGACCAATTCCCGGCAGCATCGAAGGATGCCTCCGGACGGCTTTTGGTCGCAGCGGCCGTCGGTACCGGGGAGGACGGTTACAAGCGGGCCCGGACCCTCGTCGACGCGGGGGTCGACGTGCTCGTCGTCGACACCGCGCACGGCCACGCGCGGGCGGTCCTGGAAATGGTGGCCCGCCTCAAGAAGGACACCCCGGTCGAGGTCATCGGCGGCAACGTCGCCACCGCCGAAGGCGCGCAGGCATTGGTGGACGCCGGCGCGGACGGCGTGAAGGTCGGGGTGGGGCCGGGATCGATCTGCACCACCCGAGTGGTGACCGGCGTCGGGGTGCCGCAGGTGACCGCTATCGATGCGGCCGCCCGAGTGTGCCGGCCGGCGGGGGTCCCGGTCATCGCCGACGGCGGACTGCAGTATTCCGGGGACATCGCCAAGGCCATCGCGGTCGGCGCGGACGCCGTGATGCTCGGCAGTCTGCTCGCCGGCGTCGAGGAATCCCCCGGCGAGCTCATCTTCATCAACGGCAAGCAGTACAAGACGTACCGCGGCATGGGTTCACTAGGGGCGATGCAGTCACGCGGTCAGGCGAGGTCGTATTCCAAGGACCGGTATTTCCAAGACGACGTACTCTCCGACGACAAACTCGTGCCCGAAGGGGTGGAAGGTCAGGTGCCGTATCGGGGGCCGCTGGCGGCCGTCGTCCACCAATTGGTGGGGGGTCTGCGGTCCGCGATGGGATACTGCGGGGCGGCGACCATTGCGGCGCTTCAACAGGCCAAGGTCATTCGCATCACCCCGGCGGGTTTGAAGGAATCGCACCCGCACGACGTCATCATGACGGTGGAAGCACCGAATTACCAGGCGCGGTGAGAGATGACCGAAGTAGCCATCGGGATGGGGAAGAACGCACGCCGCGCTTACGGATTCGATGACATCTCCATCGTCCCGTCGCGCCGCACCCGCGACCCCGACCAAGTGTCGGTGGCGTGGCAGATCGATGCGTACCGTTTCGAAGCACCGATTCTCTCCAGCGCGATGGATTCCGTTGCTTCGCCGCACACCGTCATCGAGATCGGGCGTCTCGGCGGATTGGGGGTGCTCGACCTGGAGGGTCTGTGGACCCGTTACGAGGATCCCGAACCCCTTCTGGAGGAAATCGCCGAGATTCCCGACGAAAAGGTCGTCCGCCGACTTCGCGAAATCTACGCGGAGCCGATCAAAGAGGAGCTCATCAAGGAGCGGATTCGCCAGATCCGGGAAGCGGGTGTCGTCGCGGCCGGTGCGCTTTCTCCCCAGCGGACCGTCGAATTCCACAAAGCCGTGCTCGAAGCCGGCGTGGATATCTTCGTCATCCGAGGCACCACGGTGTCGGCCGAGCACGTCTCGCAACGCGTGGAACCACTGAACCTGAAGAAATTCATCTACGAGCTCGACGTCCCGGTCATCGTCGGTGGCTCCTATACCTATCAGGCGGCTCTTCATCTCATGCGCACCGGAGCGGCGGGGATCCTCGTCGGAGTCGGCGGTGGGGCGGCGCACACGACCCAGGCGGTGCTGGGAATCGGCGTTCCCATGGCCACGGTGGTGGCGGATGCCGCGGCCGCGCGGCGCGATTATCTCGACGAATCCGGAGGCCGCTACGTGCACGTCATCGCCGACGGTGCGATGCGCACCGGCGGGGATATCGCAAAAGCCATAGCGTGCGGCGCCGACGCGGTGATGATCGGACTTCCGCTTGCGCGCGCGGTGGAAGCGCCGGGCCGAGGGTGGCACTGGGGAGCCGAGAGCCGCCACCCCGAATTGCCGCGCGGAGTGCGGTACTGGGCGGGAACGGTCGGCACGTTACGAGAAATCTTCTACGGCCCGGCCCGGGACGCCGCGGGTACCACGAATCTCGTCGGTGCTCTGCGAAAGGCGATGGCGACCTGCGGATACAGCGACCTCAAGGAATTCCAGCGGGTCGAACTCGTCGTCGCGGAGTGAAGGCCGCTCACACGGATCGGATTCGTAACCCGAGGGAGCGGAGATTCTCCTCCGGTCGGTGGTATCCGCGGATCAGGTGGTGGACGCCGGTGAGCACCGTCGTCCCGGAGGCGATGGCAGCGGCGATGACGCTGGAGAAACCGGCGCGTACGTCGGGGATTTCCACCTCGGCCCCGTGGAGCGGTGAGATACCGCGGACGACGGCGGAGTGCACCGCATCGGTGTCGTGGAAACGGCAGGCCGGGCCGCCGAGGCACGTCGCGAAGAGTTCGATTTCCGCCCCCATGGCCTGCAGCGCGGGAACGTATACCAGCCGGTCCTCGTAAACCGTCTCGTGCAACACCGACATACCCTTGGCCTGGGTGAACAGCATCATGAGCGGGGTCTGCCAATCCGTCATGAAACCGGGGTGCGTGTCGGTCTGAACGGCGGCGGCACGCAGTCCGTCGGGAGCGGTGGCCATCATGCCTTCGTCGTCGATGGCCACGTGCGCGCCCATACGCTGCAGCGTGGTGATGGCGGTGACGAGTCTTTCCTGAGGGCAGCCGATGACCCGAACTTCCCCTCTGGTGAGGAGTCCGGCGACGAGGTAGCTGAAAGCTTCGTTGCGATCCCCGGCGAGGCGAGTGCGGGCGCCGCGCAACCGGGAAACCCCCTCGATCACGACACGCCGGTCCGGCCAGAATTCGATGCGCGCGCCCATGCGTTGCAGGAACAACGCGAGGTCGACGACTTCGGGTTCGGTCGCGGCGTTGGTGAGAACGGTCTTCCCTTTCGCCAGCGTCGCCGTGAGCAGCACGGATTCGGTGGCCCCGACGCTCGGGTACGGCAGGTGGATCCGCGCACCGGTGAGCCGACCCGCTTTGGCCCTGATGCCGTCGTCGGTTTCCTCGACTTCGGCTCCGAAGGCCCGTAAAGCGGCGACGTGGAAATCGACCGGCCGGCTGCCGATTCGGTCCCCTCCGACTCGAGGGACGAAGGCTTCGTGGGCGCGGTGCAGCAGCGGACCGAGGAGTAGCACCGGAATGCGGTTGAGGCCGCTGAACGACAAAGGCACGTTGGGGAGGAGTTCCCGCGACGGATAAACGGTGACCCGGGCGTCTTCCCGTTCGACGCCGGCCCCGATCGCGCGCAACATATCCGTGGTGATCGAAACGTCACCGACGTCGGGGACGTTGTCGATGATGCTGGGTTCTTCCGCGAGCAACGCGGCGACCATGTGCTTGGTGACCGCGTTCTTCGCGCCGCGGAGCACGATATCGCCACGCAGTGGACCGCTCGGTTCGATGACCCAGGTGTCGGCCATGGTAGGCATGGTAGTAATGATCCGCGAGTCGTTGGTAGGCGATGGGTGAGGAGCTGGAAATGACCGCACGAGATGCCACGGTGAACTGGGGAATTCTCGGCACCGGCTGGATCGCGAGCAAATTCGCCGCCGACATCGCGCTTCTGCCGGACGCACGGGTCGTGGCGGTCGGCTCCCGCACCCTCGACCGCGCGGCGGAATTCGCGGACCGATTCGGCATTCCCCGTCGGCACGGAAGTTACGAGGCCCTGGTGGCCGATCCCGAGGTGGACGTCGTCTACGTCGCCACTCCACACCCCTTCCACGTCACCGATGCCCTGCTCGCCATCGAAGCGGGGAAAGCAGTGTTGGTGGAGAAACCTTTCACCATGGACGCCGATCAGGCCCGGCGGGTGGTCGGTGCCGCCCGGGCCCGCGGCGTCTTCGCGATGGAGGCCATGTGGACCCGCTTTCTGCCGCACATGAGACGGATCCGCGAGCTGGTGGACGGCGGCCGGCTGGGCGACGTCCGATCGATGACCGCCGATCACGGGCAATGGTTCGCGAAGGATCCGGAACACCGGCTTTTCTCCCCCGATTTGGGCGGCGGGGCCCTGCTCGACCTCGGGGTTTACGTGGTCTCCCTCGCGTCGTTCTTCTTCGGCGCCCCGACCCAGGTCGTGGCGATGAGCGAACCGACGTTCACCGGCGTCGACGCGCAAACCGCGGTGCTCCTCCGACATACCGGGGGACGGCTCGCCGCGCTACTCGCCACCCTGGAGACGCGCAGCGCCACGTGGGTGAGCATCAACGGGGTCGAGGCGAGGATCGAGATCGGTGGCCCGTTCTACGCGCCCGCACCGTTCCGCCTGGTGACGCGGGACGGGAAAGTCGAGGAGTTCGATCTCCCGCACCTCGGGCACGGGTTGTTGTACGAGGCAGCCGAGGTGGGTCGGTGTCTTCGCCAGGGGCTGCGGGAAAGTCCGATCATGCCGTTGGACGAGACGGTCCAGATCCTGGAGGTACTCGACGAGATTCGCCGTCAAATCGGTCTGCGTTACCCCTGGGAGGACGCCCCTTCTTCGTGAGGGACGGCGAAACGCCGGGTGCTCGGTGCGGCTCACCCTCCGCTTCAGGCCCGGCCGCGGCTCAACTCCAGGACGGCGAGGGCGAGCTGCCCGCCGCCTCGACCGAGCCCTTCGACGTAGGCATTGACGATCTGCAATTCACGGGAGTGCTCGAGACGACGCCCGGTGTGGGCCATGCGGATCGCCTGGATCTGCTTGGAGAGGGCGATCCGCCGCTTGACGATCGCGATGATCTCGTTGTCGATTTCGTCGATCTTCGCGCGGAGCCGGGAGATGGCCTCGGCGACGTCGTCCGGAGTCAGCGATGCCGCGTCGACGAGGTCAAGGTCCAGAGCCTCGGCGAGAGCTTGGCGTACTTCCTCGTCGCTCACCATGTTGTTCACCACTGGATTCCTTTCTGGTCGGGCTCCGGGTTCCTTGCCCTGACGCCAAAACGCCCCGGGCTTGGAGCCCGGGGCGTCGGTTGGTCTGCAGACGAGGTCGACGGCTACCGGACTCTTCCGGAGCCATAAAAGAAGAACGCCGACCGCGTCACGCGTCCAGTGTGCCAGCTCACCCCGCTCGAGTCCAGCCCAGGGCGGAACTCACCCGAGTTCTGTGCGTCCCGGGGTCGGGCTCGCAGAGGCCGTCGTCCGGCTCGGGCGGCAACCGCGATCCCCGTAGGATCTGCGCGTGACGACGTCCTTCCAGCAGCCTTCCGATGAACGGGATCGATCGCCTGAGGCTCGGCCCGTTCTCGTCGTCGATTTCGGAGCGCAGTACGCACAGTTGATCGCACGGCGGGTTCGGGAGGCGGGAAGCTACAGCGAGATCGTTCCGCACGACATCTCGCTTGCGGAACTGCAAGCGCGCAACCCTTCCGCGATCGTGCTGTCGGGCGGCCCGGCCTCGGTGTACGAAGCCGGCGCTCCGCGGCTCGACCCGGGTGTCTTCGATCTCGGTGTCCCGATCCTCGGCATTTGCTACGGTTTCCAACTCATGGCGGCCACCCTCGGTGGTGTGGTCACCCAGACGGGCCGCGCCGAGTTCGGGGCCACCCCGCTGCGGGTCGGCGGCGATTCCGTGCTCTTCTCGGGGTTGCCCACCGATCAGGTGGTTTGGATGTCGCATCGCGACATGGTCACCGAAGCACCGCCTGGTTTCACGGTCACCGCTTCGACGCCGGCCACTGCGGTCGCGGCGTTCGAGAATCCGGGACGGCGCTTGGCCGGCGTCCAATTCCATCCCGAGGTGCGGCATACCGCTTACGGCGTGGAGATTCTCCGCCGTTTCCTGCGGGACATCGCGGGGATCGCGCCGAGTTGGACGCCGTCCAGCATCGTCGCCGAGTTGGTACCGCGGATCCGCCGACAGATCGGGGCGGGCAGAGCCATCTGCGGACTGTCCGGAGGGGTGGATTCGGCGGTGGCCGCTGCGCTGGTGCAGCGGGCCATCGGCGATCGTTTGACCTGCGTCTTCGTCGACCACGGTCTGCTCCGTGAAGGAGAAGCCGAGCAGGTGGAACGCGATTTCGTGGCGGCCACCGGCGCCCGTCTCCACGTGGTGGACGCTGCCGATCGTTTCCTCACCGAGCTTGCCGGCGTCGTCGACCCGGAGGAGAAACGGAAAATCATCGGACGCGAATTCATCCGTGCGTTCGAAGAAGCGGCGGAGCAGATTTCGCGGGAGGCGCCCGTCGAGTTCTTGGTCCAGGGGACGCTGTACCCCGATGTCGTGGAGTCCGGCGGAGGTGCAAATGCCGCGACCATCAAATCCCATCACAACGTCGGGGGCTTGCCCGCGGATCTGCGTTTTCGGCTGGTCGAACCGTTGCGCACCTTGTTCAAAGACGAAGTACGGGCGGTCGGGGTCGAGCTCGGCCTTCCCGAGGCGATGGTGTGGCGCCAGCCCTTCCCCGGTCCCGGCCTCGCGGTGCGCATCGTCGGGGAAGTGACCCGCGACCGGCTCGCCACGGTCCGCCGCGCCGATGCCATCGTGCGCGAGGAATTGTCGGCCGCCGGTCTCGACCGGGAGATTTGGCAGTGTCCGGTCGTCCTTTTGGCGGAGGTTCGCTCCGTGGGGGTCCAGGGGGACGGACGCAGCTACGGCCATCCCATCGTGTTGCGACCGGTGACGTCCGAAGACGCGATGACCGCAGATTGGGCGCGCCTTCCCCACGAATTGCTTGCCCGGATTTCCACCCGTATCACCAACGAGGTTCCGCAGGTGAATCGGGTCGTGCTCGATATCACGAGCAAGCCGCCGGCCACCATCGAGTGGGAGTGACCGGCGGCCCGCTCAGTCGACCGTCAGTGGCGCGGCCCGCGATTCCCCGGTCCGGGGCGATGCGGGGCTCCCTTCGCCAACGCCAGCTGCTCCTGGAGCGCCAAGTACGCCGGTTTGGGTTGGAGGTTGACGTCGTAGATGTCGGCGTATCCCTCACCGGTGAAGAAGCCGGGCACCCACGAGTAGCTGTCGCCGAAGCTCCAGACCGTGAAGGAGATGCAATCACGCACTGCGAGGCACGCCTTCAACATCTCGTCGTAGTAGTTGGCGTGAGCATAGGGGGCCAACGGATCCGTCGGCTGCTGCTCGGTCGCGTTGTTGACGAAGGTCCGCACATCCGCTTCGGTGATGGCGACTTTCAGGCCGAGGTCGGCGAAACGTTGCAGGTCTTGACGCATCTTGGTGGGGAAGCCGTACTGCAGGTCGAGGTGCCCTTGGTCGCCGACACCATCGATCGGCACGCCCTCGGCCAACATCTTCTTCACCCAGTTGTAGACCGCGTCGCTCTTGGCGTTGGTGCCGTCTTCACCGGCGATGTTGTAGTCGTTGTAGAACAACAAGGCGTGCGGGTCGGCCTCGTGAGCCCACCGGAACGCGTCGGCGATGATGCCCTCGCCGAGGTGTTGGACCCAGAAGTTGTCGCCGTTGATGCCGTCGGGCAACGGGTGCGGATCCCAGGAGTTTGCGAAGAATTCGTTCGCGACGTCCCACTGCCAAATCTTGCCCTTGAAGTGGGTCACCTCGTCGACGATGTGCTTGTGCAGGAGGTCTCGCAGTTCCGCATCACTGATCGTGCCGTTTGCAACACCCTGGGTCAGCCAGTCGGGCAATTGGTTGTGCCACAACAAGGTGTGGCCTCGTACCAGTTGACCGTGCTGCTGGGCGAATTGCACGAGACGGTCGGCGCCGGACCAGTCGTAGGTTCCCCGGGTCGGCTCGACGACCTGCCACTTCATCTCGTTTTCAGGGGTCACGGTGGAGAACTGGTCTGCGGCGATCGAAGCGTACGCCTGCTGGTCGAGGTAGCTCGGCGTCACGGCCGTTCCCACGCGCAGCCCGACCTTCGCCGCGAGGGCGCGCAGTGAGTCGGACGGCGGATGGTAGGCCGGCCCGCCGTGAGCCATCGCGGTCGAACTGGCCGCAAGTAGCGCGGCCGCGCTGGTGGCAGCCACCGTCAGAGCGCGTAACCTCATCGTTCCTCCTGCCGAGAATTCCGAAAAAATTTCGGAAATTTTACGGGGACAATGGGACGCTAGCCGCGCCACTGTCTCGCCGTCAAGATGGAGCAGGAGATGAATTTCCCTCGATCACGGCTAAAAGAATAACCTCATGCCTGCTGAACGAAGGCTTGAGGAGCCGAAAAATTTCGAGGTCAGCTCGCGGCCGGAGTCGGGCTCGGAGCAGGCCGCATGCCGCTCCCGAGGATCGGTTGGCAGATCCGGAGGGCCGCCGCGGTCCGGGGATCGGAGCGATCGAGATCGCGCAGAGCCTGGGCCGGATCACCGGCCTCGATCGTGACGCCGTTGTCCTTCATGCAGCTCTTGAAGGCGTCGAAGGTGACCTGGCTGACGGCGGGACGCACCGACGGGGCCACGCTCGCGCACGCCCGCAGAGCCGCGGCGATCGTAGGGTCTGCCGTGGCGAGGAAGCCGTGGCGGAATGCAGGGTGGCTCGCCGGGAGGGATTCGGGGGGTCGGGCGGAGGGTGAGGATCCAGGCTCGGCGGCCCGAATTGGAGGCGACGGAAGGGTCACGCCGTGTGCCGCCAGACAGGCGCGATAGGCCTGGAAGGCGCTTCGCGTTCGCGCGGTGGTGGTGAGTTGAGACGGTGTGACCGACGTCTTGGCCGTGCCCGGCGTCGTCCGACCGGGCGTGCAGGCTGCCGCCAGGGCGACGAGACCGGCGGCTGCGACCAGCAGCACAGATGTCACTCCGCGGTGCGCCCGAAAACCGGCCACGATGGGATTCTCGACGCACCGGCCGGGCGCACGCCAGAACGCCGGCCGAATTCCACGAAATTCAGAGCTGCTTCTCAGCGAATTCTTGTCTGGGAATCCGTCGCAGCGTCAGGTCGAACCACCCCTCGCCGGCGACTCCGCGGCGATTATCGGGAAATCTGCGGAGCAATTCGCAGTCGCGTTCGTAACGGGCACGTTCGACCGCCGACACGTACTCGCCAGCCCTCAGGCGAGCACGAACACGGGCGATGGACGCGGCGATGGCTGCTTCTTCCAGGAGTCGGATTTCCTGGTCCGAGGCGCCGCGCTTTTCGGCGTCCATGAGGGCTTGGCGCGGACAGGGCCGACGGACGGCGAGCTCACGGTCGGTACTGGGAGCGACCGATCGGGGCGGTGTGCTGAGAACGGGAACGTCGGAAGTGGTGGTGGCAACGGGCACGTCAGATTTATCGACACTGCTGATCGCGAACTGAAGCGACCGAAGGCCGCGGCCCTCCTCCGATCGGGGGATTTTCGGCCCATCGGCGCGTTCACGCGGTGGAGACGACCAGAAATGCCTCGGCCATCCGCCCTTCGTCCCACCCAGCGGCCGAAGCGTTTTCCCGCAGGCGTGCCGCGAGGAATTCCTCCAGATCGGCCATGTGCGCGGTCTGGCTCTCGTGGGCGCGCAGCGCGGCGACCTTGCGTTCGAAGGTGTCGGTCACGTCGACGTGGTGTGACACCGTCGGCCCTCCCATGATCCATGTTTCCGGAACGGCCCACGGCTCCAAACCCTCGTCGAGCCGCAGCTCGGGGAACGCGAACGGATTACGCGCGTCGGGGTAGATGGCATCCAACGCCGCGCTGCCCGCCGCCCGGTGATCCGGGTGTGAGCGGGCGATCCGGTCGTAATCGCGTTCGGGGGATTGCACCAGGATGCGCTGCGGCCGGACCTGGCGGATCACTCGTGCGATGTCACGGCGCAACTCCAGCGAAGGCTGCAACCGCCCGTCGGGATATCCGAGGAAACGGACGTCGGACACGCCGAGGACTTTGGCCGCCTCGATCTGCTCGGCCCGCCGAAGTCCCGACATCTGGTCACGGGGGAAGTCGAGATCGAACCCGCCGGCGTCGCCGTCCGTGCACAGACAGTACGTCACGTGGATGCCGGCGTCCGTCCAACGAGCGATCGTGCCCCCCGCGCCGAAATCGACGTCGTCGGGGTGCGCGACGACGACGAGCGCCCGCTCGATCGACTCATCGGGTGCGGGGGAGACGGGCATGTGCTTCTCCTGGGTTGGTTGTCGGTGCTGGTGTACGTGCCGCCATGCTAGGGATTCGGGCCCGTAGACTCGCAGCCGATGTCCCTCTCTTCCGCCTTCCACGACCCACTCGACGCCGAGGACCTCCTGCAGGACCTGAATCCGCGACAGCGGGCGGCCGTCGTCCACACCGGTGGCCCGCTGCTCGTGGTGGCCGGCGCCGGATCCGGCAAGACCCGCGTCCTCACCCGCCGGATCGCCTACCTGCTGCGGGCCCGGGGCGTGGAGCCGTCGGAGATCCTCGCGATCACCTTTACCAACAAGGCTGCGGCCGAGATGAAACAGCGGGTCGAGGCAATGGTGGGCGGCGTGGCCCGGGCGATGTGGGTGATGACCTTTCACTCCGCGTGCGTGCGGATGCTGCGGGAGAACGCCAAACGCATCGGCGTTCCGAGCAGTTTCACGATTTACGACGCCACCGACGCACTCCGCCTGCTCACCAGCGTGTGCCGCGACCTCGACCTCGACCCTCGCCGCTACAACCCGCGGGCGTTCGCCGGTCAGATCTCCGCCCTCAAGAACGAGCTGGTCGACGAGGACGCCTTCACCGAGCGTGCCGTGACGCATCTGGAGCGAACACTCGCCGAGGTGTACCGGGAGTATCAGCACAGGCTCCGCCGAGCCGGTGCCTTCGATTTCGACGACCTCATCATGTCCGCCGTCTCGATGCTGCAGGCTTTTCCCGACGTCGCCGAGCGGTACCGGCGGCGCTTCCGGCACGTGTTGGTCGACGAGTACCAGGACACCAATCACGCCCAATACGTCTTGGTCCGCGAGCTCGTAGGCGGTGCGGAGCCCCGCTACACCGTGGACGGCGAGCGGGTTCGCGCCGACGTCGGCGGGATCCCGGCAGCGGAATTGATGGTGGTGGGAGATGCGGACCAATCCATCTACGCATTCCGCGGCGCCACCATGCGTAACATCATGGAATTCGAGCGGGATTTCCCGAGCGCCCGAGTCATCGTGCTGGAACAGAACTATCGCTCGACCCAGACCATCTTGCGTGCCGCCAACGCCATCATCGCGAAGAATCCGGACCGCAAACCGAAGAACCTGTGGTCGGACGCCGGTGACGGTCCGCCGGTAGTGGCCTACGTCGCCGACGACGAACACGCGGAAGCTGCTTTCGTCGCCGAAGAAATCGGCCGACTCCACGAGGAAGGAGCGGCCGCGTTCAAAGACGTGGCCGTCTTCTACCGGACGAACGCGCAGTCGCGGGTCTTCGAGGAGGCGTTCCTGCGCGTGGGCCTGCCCTACAAGGTCGTCGGGGGCGTTCGTTTCTACGAACGGCGTGAGGTCCGCGACATCCTCGCTTACCTGCGGGTGCTGGTCAATCCCGACGACGTCGTGTCGCTGCGCCGCATCCTCAACGTCCCGCGCCGTGGGATCGGAGAACGTGCGGAAGCCTGCGTGGAGGCGTTGGCGTTGCGCGCCAATATTTCCTTCGCCGAAGCATTGAGTCGACCGGACGACGCGGTGGGTTTGGCATCGCGTTCGGCCTCGGCGATCCGCGACTTCCTCGCGTTACTGGAGGAATTGCGCGAGATCGCGCGGAAGGCGTCGCCGGGTGACGTCGTCGAAGCGGTCCTGGAACGCACCGGTTATCTCGCCGAGCTTCAGGAAAGCCACGACCCGCAAGACGAATCCCGGCTGGACAACCTCCACGAGCTGGTCTCCGTCGCCCGCGAATTCGAAGAGAACAACCCTGAAGGCACCCTGGCTGATTTCCTGGAACAGGTCGCCTTGGTCTCCGACGCCGACGAGATTCCCGACGACGACGGACGAGGCGGCGTCGTCACCCTGATGACCCTGCACACCGCCAAAGGACTGGAATTCCCCGTGGTCTTCCTCACCGGACTGGAGGAGGGTATTTTCCCGCATCAACGGTCCTTCGACGATCCGACCGCGATGGCCGAGGAACGCCGGCTCGCGTACGTGGGAGTGACCCGGGCCCGCCGGCGGCTGTACCTCACCCGCGCGATGACACGGATGCTGTGGGGGCGCCCGGAGAGCTTCCCGGCGTCGCGATTCCTCGCCGATGTGCCGGAGGCCCTTGTGGAGTGGCGGCGCGCGGCTCCCAGCTATCTAGACGTCGCGTTGCGCCAAGCGCCGTCTCGATCCTCCGGGTCGGCGTCCCCGCCGGTCTTACGTCCCGGGGACCGGGTCAACCACGACAGCTTCGGGCTGGGAACGGTGCTTTCGGTTTCGGGTGTCGGGGCCCGTGCCCAGGCCGAGGTGGATTTCGGCCCGCGGATCGGGAAGAAAACGCTGGTGCTCGCCTACGCCCGGCTGGAGAAGCTCTGACGGGAGGGTCAGATCCCTCAGATGCGCACCCCGCGTGCGGCGAGGAAGGGAATCGGGTTCACCGGAATCCCGCCGACACGGATTTCGAAATGCAGATGCGGACCGGTGGCATCTCCCGCAGCGCCCACCAGGGCGATTTCCTGGCCGGCGTGCACTTTTTCGCCGACGTGAACCAGGATGCGCGACATGTGCCCGTACCAGGTCTGGGTGCCGTCGGCGTCGGCAATCTTGACCAGTCGTCCGTAGCCGGGGGCCGGTCCCGCGTAGATCACGGTGCCGTTCGTGGCGGCGAGGATCGGGGATCCGTATCCGCCGGCGAGGTCGATGCCTTGATGCATGCGCCCCCAACGACGTCCGAACGGTGACGTCAGCGGGCCCCAATTGGGGCGCACCCACGCCGGGGACGAAGGCGGCGGGGTCACCGCTTGCTGCTCGGGCGGCGGTGGCTCGTCGGGGGAATCCGACGGCGGCTGCGGCTCGTCGGGCAGTGGGAGCTGGTCGTCGTCCGGAGCCGGATCCGGCAGGTCGAGGACGCCGAGCATGGCCGCGACGTGGCTGGCAGGCTGCCCAGTCGCGAGGCCGTCTCTCGACACCGTGGCGTCGAAGTCGGCGGAGGCGAGCAGGTCGGCGGACGTCGTCGCTGGCAGGCTCGCGGTCCGCGCGGCGCCGCGGCTCGCCCGAGTGGGGACGTCCCGCGTGGCCACCGCAGCGACGGCTGCCGTCGCTGTGACGTGCGCGGTCAGCCCGTTGGAATGCGGACGATGCGCGGACGCCACGATGGCGCCGATGAGGGCCGCGCACGATCCGGCCGCCACGCGTCGCAGACGGGAAGACGCGAAAACGTACGTCGCGGGCAAACCTGGTCCTTCCGTTCGCGAGAAACGACGGCGTGTAACGGTGGTGCGGTTTCCCCCGCCGATCGACGATCGGCCGGAAAGAGACTAGCGAGCCGGGTTCTCCGATGACAAATCAGGGTCCCCCACATCCGCGATATGCTCGAAAAGTCGGTTTTGTCCCAGACCTTCGAGGTGACCGATGACGGTGTCCGCGGCCCAGGGAGCGCTGGTCGGCGTCCGTCCGTGTCGGATCGTGCTCGCGAAACCGGGTCTCGACGGTCACGACCGGGGAATCAAAATCGTGGCCCGGGCATTACGGGATGCCGGCATGGAAGTCATATATCTCGGACTCCGCCAGACCCCGGAACAGGTCGTCACCGCCGCCGTTCACGAGGACGCCGATGCAATCGGCCTGTCGGTTCTTTCCGGAGCGCACATGACGCTTTTCCCACGGGTGCTGGAATTATTGGCAGCCCACAGGGCGCGCGATATCGTCGTCTTCGGGGGAGGCATCATTCCCAGCGACGATGCCGCGGAGTTGGAGAGGATGGGGGTCGCACGGATATTCACTCCCGGGACGCCGATATCCGAAATCGTGCAGTGGGTCCGCGACCACGTGCCCCGCGCAAGCAAGCCTTGAGGATTTCCGGTTTCTGCGATTTTGCGAGGCTCGTTTGTAGGTCCGTCAGCGGCGGCGCTGTCGTCTAAGAATTCGGGCCCGGCGGCAGTTCCTCGGGAGGGCCGTTTCCGTGCGAAGCACCGTTGCCGTGGTCACCCTCGGAACCGTGGGGGTTGCCGGAATGCTCTTCGTGTGAACCGTTGCCTTTCCCATCACTTTCGGTGGAGTTCTCCGGCGAGGTGGTGGCGTGGTCTTCGTTTCCTCGACCACCGGATTGCTCGTTGCCACTGCCGGGATGCCCCGAACCGTTCCCCGCTGCTTCGCCGTTACCGAGGATCCCGGTGCAGTAGGCGCGGATCTGGTCGGGAGAGTCGTCGCCTGCCAAGCGGCTCAGCGCGGTGCGCAGCCCCGCGGGGGTGGGGCCGTCGGAGTGCTCGACCGCCGTCCAAGCGGCGCACAATCCCTGAGCGGAAACCGTCGGAAGGCCCCGAGCCACCGTCGGAGGTGTGCTCGGCACCGGCCGGAGCGAGGGTCGGGGCGTGTCGGTGGGAGCAGGCGCGGAGGCTTCGACCGACGACGTCACCTGCGGAGCCGGCGCTCCGATGAGCCGGTGAGCGGCACTTTGCAGGTGCGGGGGAAGGGCGCTCGCGTAGGCCGCGGTCGCCAGAGCAGCACACGTCGTCGCCAATCCGCCGAAGGCACCGGCGAAACGGCGCACACCCACCGGCACTCGCCTGCGGGCGGCCCGAGCCTGGGCCACCTCCTGGCGAAAAGTCGCGACGAAGAGTCGCTCATCGGCGTGTTCTTGCGGATGAGCGGGAGCCGACGCGGCCTGCAGGATCATCGACACCCGCGCCCAACCGTCGTCCGGCAGCGCTCGATCGCCGGACGGCGCAAGCAGCTCCTCGAAGCTCGGCTGCCGGTCGGGTCGGACCCGGCGGATACGGATCATGGGGTCACCGTCGATGATCGCTCTTGGGATGGGGCGAATTCTCGGCCCTCACCAGGGGAAACGTCCCGCTCGAGCTCGGTGTTACAGACGGAGATCAGATCGTGGAGGCGACGCAGCCCGCGGTGACAGGCGACCCGCACGGTACCGGAGCGCTTGCCGACGATCCGTGCGACGTCGTCGACGTCCAAGCCTGCGATCACCCGGAGTGCGACGATCTCCGCCTGATCGGGGGGAAGTTGCGCGATCAATTTGAGTGCTGCCTGGGTCCCGAGATAGTCGATCACGTCGTCGGCGACGTCGCCGAGCAGGGTGACCACCGGCGGTTCTGCGTACGGCTGAGCGGGTCGACGTCCCTCGTAACGTCGCCAGTCGACGACCTTGCTGCGGGCGACCGTGAACACCCAACCTCGGAAGCCGGCCTCGTCGCCACGAAAACGGTCCAGGCCGCGGATGACCTGCAACCAGGTCTCGGAGGCGATGTCCTCCGCCGCGTCCCTGGCGAGCACCTGCAGGTAGCGCAGCAGCGGGGGGTGGATCTCGCGCCAGAGCACCGCGAACGCGTCGGCGTCACCGGCTCGGGCAGCGCTCAAGAGGGCCGAGAACGAGGGATGGGTCATCGCATCTAGAGTCATCGACCGGGCACGGCCCAACCTGTGCTCCGGTTCACCGTTCGCGCCAAATCTACGCGAAAGCCCGCTCCGGGCGAAACGGATGCCCCCACTCGGTCGGCGCGTCGGTGCCGCCGCTACGCTCGGTCGCGTCGGTTGGATCGACCCGAGGATCGACGTGGACCTCTTCGAATATCAAGCCAAGGAGCTGTTCGCTGCCCGCGGCGTCCCGATCACGCCGGGTGAGATCGCCGGGACGCCGGAGGAGGCGCAGGCGATCGCCGAACGCTTGGGCGGGCGGGTCGTCGTCAAGGCACAGGTCAAGACCGGAGGCCGGGGCAAGGCCGGCGGAGTGAAACTCGCCGACAACCCCTCCGGGGCGGCCGCCGCCGCTAGCGCGATCTTGGGGATGGACATCCGTGGGCACAAGGTCCGCAAGGTCTTGGTGACGACGGCGACCGATATCGCCCACGAGTATTACTGCGCTTTTCTCGTCGACCGTTCCAACCGTTCTTTTCTCGCCATGGCCTCTGCCGAAGGTGGAGTGGAAATCGAGCAGGTGGCTGCCGAGAAACCCGACGCCATCCTGCGTCTGCCCGTCGACGCCGCAGCAGGGGTGGACGACGCACTCGCCGGCCGGATCGCGGACTTCCTCGGTTTTTCCTCGGGGATCCGGGCTCAGGCCCTCGATGTGATCCGTCGGCTGTGGGAGGTGTTCACCGCCGAGGACGCGACCCTTGTCGAGGTCAACCCGCTGGTCACCACGCCGGACGGCCGATTGATGGCGTTGGACGGGAAGGTGACCCTCGACGACAACGCCGATTTCCGTCACCCGGAACGGCTGCGTTTCGCCGATCCGGAGGCCGCGGATCCGCTGGAAGCGCAGGCGAAGGCGGTCGGGTTGAATTACGTGAAACTCGACGGAGAGGTCGGGATCATCGGCAACGGCGCCGGTCTCGTGATGAGCACCCTTGACGTCGTCGCCTACGCGGGCGAGGCTTTCGGGGGAGTGCGGCCCGCGAATTTCTTGGA
>JAIMAI010000022.1 GCA_023512015.1 Acidothermus sp.
GCGGAATAGGCAGACGCGCTAGCTTGAGGTGCTAGTGCCCGTTGAGGGCGTGGGGGTTCAAGTCCCCCCTCGGACACGGTGGGAATGCGTGGGGAGCCAACGCTCGGCCATCTTGCGGATCGGCGCCAGGACCCAACTACGACGACCTTGGTGAACGACTCAAGGAACTGATCAACGATGCCGTTCGCGACTGCTTGGTCTTCGGATACGAGCGCTTGATTGAATGCCTTGAATTGCCTGATCCAGGTGACCGGCATGTACTCGCAGCAGCGATCAAGGCTGGTGCTCAGGTCATAGTGACTCACAAGCTCAAGGACTTTCCTGCCTCCGCACTGCAGCCCTGGAACGTTGAGGCAAAATCGCCGGACGCCTTCGTTCTCGACCAAATAAGTATCAACGTGACAGCAGTGGCCGCCTCGATCCAGCAAATCGCCAATTCCCGCACCAACCCGCCGGCGGCATTTGAAGATATCCTCACCCAACTTGAACGGGACGGCCCGGTGGAGTCCACCGCAGTTCTGCGAAACAGCTAGGGCACGAACGGCAACGGACTCATCGGATCCTGCGGTTCGCCACGCGGTTCGTTCGAAACTCGCAAGCGTCCAGGAAGTCTCTCGTCGCACCCGAAAGCACTCATTAAAGCATGACAATACCGTCGTCAGCGACCTCTACAGGCTACTGAGATCACCAAAAGCGCCCATAACCCACCTCCTCCGTTCGCAGGGTCACGTCACATCTGCGCCGTCCGCGTCGTCGTCCATGGCGAAGGGACTCGCAGCGAAGGAGGAGTCATGACTTACGTCTCTCGCGTCGAGCGTCCGAAGGGACTGGTGCAGCGGGCCGCTTGGTGGTTCTCCCGCAAGAAGTTCGGCCGGATCGTAGAGCCATTGCAGGCCACCGCTCATCACCCCGGGGTACTCCTCGCCTCCGGGCTCATCGAAACCGTCGCCGGAGCGCGGTGGAAGCGGCTCGATCCGCACCTGCGATGGCTCGCCCTGCAGGCCACGGCAGCGGCCATCGGTTGCTCCTGGTGCATCGACTACTCCTACTACGAGGGCGTCAACCACGGTGTGGACCCGCGAAAAGTCCGAGAGATCACGCATTGGCGGGAGAGTGACGCTTACGACGATCGCGAGCGAGCCGTACTCGCCTATGCTGAGGCGGTGAACACGACCCCGACCTGCGTCACCTCAGAGATCATCGCGGATCTCCACCGCTACTTCGACGACGCACAGATCGTCGAGCTCGCCGCATGGATTGCCTTGGAGAATCTGCGCTCCCGCACGAATTCCGGGCTCGGTGCGCGCAGTGAAGGCTTCGCCGAGTCATGCTCCCTCCCGCCCTTGGTAGGGCAAGCATGAGCGAGGTCGACGAATTCGTCGCGTTGCAGCCGAAATTGTTCGGGGTCGCTTACCGGATGCTCGGGAGCGTCACCGACGCACAGGACGTCGTCCAGGAGGCCTTCCTTCGGTGGCAGGCCACCGATCGTGCCAGGGTGCGGTCCGTCGACGCCTTCCTCACCACGACCGTCGTCCGCATCGCCATCGACCAACTCACCTCGGCACGGGCGCGTCGGGAGAGTTACGTCGGACCCTGGCTCCCCGAGCCCCTTCTCGTCGACGACGACGACCCGGCCCGTCTCGTGGAACTCGCCGACACGCTCTCGATGGCCTTCCTGGTCCTGCTGGAAACACTGAGCCCGCTCGAGCGGGCCGCCCTGCTGCTCCGCGACGTCTTCGAATACGACTACGACGAGATCGCAGAAATGCTCGATCGGACGCCGACCACGTGCCGTCAGCTCGTCAGCCGGGCCCGTCGCAGCGTGGCGCAACGCCGCCGTCGCTTCGATGCCGACCACCAACGCGGCAGGGAAATAGCCCGCCGTTTCGCCGAGGCATGTCTTGCCGGCGATACCGATGGTCTGCTCGCCCTCCTCGCCGCAGACGTGACGCTCTGGACCGACGGCGGCGGCAAGGTGAAGGCTGCCCTGCGCCCCATCAACGGCGCGGAAAAGGTCGCGCGTTTCCTCATCGGAATCGCTCCTACGGTGCCGTCACACGCCCGGCTTCACGAGGTCGTGCTCAACGGCCAACCCGGCCTGGTGCTCACCGTGGACGACGGCCCGATCGCCGCGGCAACACTGGACATCCTCGACGGGCGCATCATCGCCCTGCATTTCGTCAACAACCCGGAAAAACTCGAAGCCTTAGCGCTTCGCCTTTCGACCACCTGATAGGCCGGTCGGGAGAGGACAAATCACGGCGCCTCGGATGACCGAGGCTCCGCGTGAAACGCCGCGAATAAAACGATCGTGGGGCCCGGCACCTCGGCCGGGCCCCACGAACCGGGGGGATCGGTGGTGAGGACGTTCGTACGCTCTTTGCGACTCCTCTCACTCCGCTGCGTTGCAGTTGTCGCCGTGTCCGTGGGAATGGCCGTGACCAACTCCCACGCCGAGCGAAGCACACACCAGCACGTGCGCACCGAGCTCACCCGATTCCTGAACCTCGCCAGACTCACTGGCCTCGGCAGACTCGCTGGCCTCAGGCGACTCACTGGCTTCGGGAGACTCCGATTCGCTCGGTTCGGGAGATTCGCTCCCAGACGTCTCTGCCTTCAATCCACAATCCGATTGCGCAGCCTGCGAGAGCCAGAAACCGTGATTCGGCTCACCGTTCTCATGGGCGTCACGACCACGCGGAGCCAACTTCGCCACCCCGGAGACATACTGCCCGTGGTTTTCATCGGCGCTGCAACTCGGCAACACGAACGTGGTTGCCGACGCGCTCACAGACGCGGAGGCCGACGCACTCGCCGACACACTGGGGGAAACGCTGACCGAGACACTCGGTGACGGCGAGACCGAAACGGACGCCGACCCCGACGCCGACTCCGATCCGCTCGCCTGCGCAACGACCACGTCCGAAGACGAACCAGCCGTGTTGTACAAGGTCAAGGCCGTGCCGCCGCCCCCCGCAGCGACTACTGCCACGGCAACCGTCGCCACCTTCAGGTTGCCGGCCAGGATCGACAGCTTGATCACGAGTTCCTCCTTCACGAGACTCGCCGACGCGTCGGCAGGGCTTCGCCTTGCACATCGTCGAGGCGTCCTCCCGCGTTACACCCCGCCGTCCACGACCCCCCTGGGGTGACCAAACGATCAACGAGCTCCTCCGACGCCGCACCCCGGCTTCGTGGGAACGCTCTCACACAGGCAGACTGGTGGGCCATGGACCCCGTCGTCGTCGCTCCCCCAGCCGCCTCCACCGCGCGTCGGGCACGGCTGGCGATCGCCGTGACGTTCGCCGCGCACGGCGCGGTCTTCGGCACCTTCGCCACCCGCATCCCGTGGATACAAGACCGCTTGGCGCTCTCCCCCGGCCTTCTCGGCGCGGCGTTGCTCACCGGATCGATCGGAGCGATCCTCGGGATGCCGTTCGCCAGCCGATTCCTCCATCGTTTCGGCGGCCGGCGGATGACCCGGCTCCTCATGGCCGCGTGGTGTGTGGCCGGTGCCCTGCCTCCCCTAGCTCCAAATCTCGGCGCGTTGGTCGCACTCCTCCTGCTCTACGGAGCCACCTCAGGCATGGCCGACGTCGCGATGAACGCGCAAGCCATTCCGGTGGAACGATCCATTGGAAAGTCGATCATGTCGGGATTGCACGGCGCGTGGAGCGTCGGCGGAATGGCTGCCTCCGCCGTCGGGGCCCTTCTGGCGCACGCCGGGGTCGATGCCCGGCTGCACCTAGCGGCCGTGGACGCCGCCGTCCTCGTGGTCGCACTGGCGGTCACCTCACGGCTGCCGGCGAATACCGCGGACGCCGATTCCGCGCCGCCCGCCCATTTCGTGCTCCCGAGCAAACCGGTGCTGCTCATCGGCCTGGTCGGATTCTGTGCCATTTTCGCGGAATCAGCGAGCTCGGACTGGTGCGCGGTGTACCTGAAGAAGGTCCTGCACACCGATGCCGGAACGGCGGCGAGCGCCTACACCGCTTTCGCGTTCACCATGGCTGCCAGCCGCTTCGGAGCGGATTTTGCGGTCCGCCGCTTCGGGGCGGTACGTACCGTACGCGCGGGCGGTATGGTCGCCGTCCTCGGTGGACTCCTCGTTGCCACGGCCCTGGCCACCGGTTCTGTGATTGTCGGATTCGCCCTCATCGGCCTCGGGATCGCCGCTGCGTTCCCGCTAGCGGTCGCGGCGGCCGGCCACGCCGACCCGGTGCCGTCCCGGGGCATCACCGGCGTGGCCACGATTGCTTACGGCGCCGGAATAGCCGCTCCGGGAATCGTCGGAGGCATCGCCGATATCGCCTCACTGCCCATCGCCTTCGCGGTCGTCACCGCCGCTACCCTGGTGATCGCCGCGGGCGCCGGCCGGCTTCGGGCCTGAGGACCCGCGGCTTCACCGAAACGAATATCCCAAGTAGGCGACGGCTCCATTCTCACTTTCCGATATGCGCCTAAAACCCAGCTTCTCGTAGAACCCGTGCGCCCGGACGTTACGCGTCGACACCGCGACGTGCACCCCACGCGCTCCCCTTTCCCTCAGGGCATCGAACTCGGTGGACATCAGCGCTCGACCCCAACCCCTTCCCTGGTGGTCGGGGAGAATATCGATGTGCAGATGAGCCGGGAAATCCGCCAATTCCGGGCGGAGCATACGCTCCGGAGCGTAATGGCCGGCGATCAAATCGGCTTCGAGAGTTCCCGGGTCGGTGGGTTTCGGGTATTTCGACTCGAGTCTTGGAATCCAGGTTGCGCGGTACCACGCCACGAATTCGCCGGTATCCGGGACGCCGACCACGTACCCGACAGGTTCGCCTGCCGAGTCGAGCACGAAACCGCACTCGGGAGCGTATTCCACGTACGGCGCGAGGAACAAATCCGGGAGTAGGTCGTCGGTGCCGAACAAGCCGGTGGCGTCCTGCCCGGCATCGCCGGTGAGCACGCAGATGCGACGCAGCGCGGGGAGATCCTGCAGCCGGTATTCCCGGACGCGTGCTCGAGGTGCGGGCATGTCGATCGACTCGGTCCTCAGTCCACGACGGCCGGCTGGTCGGCGCGTACCTCGAGGAGACGCGGGACGTCACCGGTGAGATCCAGCACCTGCTGTTTCACGCCGGTCGCGACCCGCACGCAATTTCGTCCCGCCCGTTTCGCCGCGTACAACGCGCTATCGGCGGCGTCGAGCAGCTCGAGCACCGAGTGTCCGTTTTCCCGAAACGCGGCGACGCCGACCGAAATCGTCACGCCGACCGATTCGCGGTGCAACGGCGTCTCGACCCGAAGGCCTGCGATGTGACCGCGGATACGTTCGGCCGCGTGCCGGGCCTGTTCGGCGTCCGAACCGGTGAGGAGGATGACGAATTCCTCCCCGCCGAACCGGCCGACGAAGTCGCGGGGGCGCAGTCCGTGAGTGAGTCCGCGCGCCACCGCGCGGAGCACCTCATCACCGATGAGGTGACCGAATCGGTCGTTGATGGCCTTGAAATGGTCGACGTCGACCAGCAGGATCGCCAGCGCTTCCCCCCCACTGCGGGCACGGGCCACTTCACGTTCGGCCACCTCACGCCAATACGTGGCGTTGGCCAAGCCGGTCTTCGGGTCGGTGCGGGCGGCATGACGCAATTCAGCGATCAGCAGCGTGCGTTGAAAGACCAAAACAGGTGGCAGCGCCAACGGCACCGCGACCAGCGACGTCGCATACGCCAACGCGACGAGGATGCCCATGCACGCCTCGGCGGCGGAAACGCCGAGATTCTCCCGGTCCCGCAGCAATGCCAGCCGTCGATGCCCCGGTTTGGTGAGCGCCACCACCTCGTCGACCAGCACCCAATTGACGACATATCGCACCACGACACAACTTGCGGTGGCCAACAGGGCCCGCGACGATCCGGCTAGCGTGGCCGCCGTCCACACCGTGTTGGGCGGGAAGAAGGCTTGGTGCACGCTGGACGCCAGATATCCCGCAATACCTGTCGACGCAATGCTGAAGAACAACTTCACCGGGGCGCGGCGCACCACCCGTAGCTGCACGTACACCATCAGCGGGACGACGACCACCGCGCTGTAGACGGGCGGCAGCAAGAGCGCCACGGGAAGCGTCCACACCGCCAACAGATCGTTGGAACTTCCCCCACCCGGAGGCCGGTGCCATACGAAACGCAACGACGTCTCGATACTCACGATCGCCAGCGCGATCAAAACGACGAAGACGATCCCATCCCGCAGATGGAGATCGATCGTCGCCAAACCCGCGGCCACCACCGCGAGGTAAAGGGCATCAACCGTGATCACATAGGCGCGGGCGCGCGGCGACATCGCCGCCAGCGCCGCCGACCGCAGCCACTGCCCGAGCCGCCGAGCCGACCCGCGTTCGCCCACGCCACCCCGGTTCACGACACCCCATTTCGGAAGGACGAGAACCTCCCCGGCGCCGCCGTCACCGGCTATAGGCGCTGGTAGTGAGAGCTTACCCCTCCGACCTGTGCCGTGCCCGTCTCATGCTCCTCATGCCCCTTCGTGGCGCTCCGGGAATCTCCAGCACTGTTCAGGTACTGCCACGTGCTTTGTTGCCACTATGTGCGTTTGTCGGGTTTTCGTGGTTCGATCGGGTTTTAGTTCGGTCGCAGGGGTGCCGACATAAGGGACGGCGACCACGTCTCGTCGTCCCCCGCCACCCCGGGCAGGTGCGCGGAAGGAGGGACGGCGATGCGCGACACGACGTGGATCTGACAGACGTGAGGAGCCGAGCGGCCTGGTGCCCTCGGCGAAGCGCTCAGGCCGGGCCGCCGGATCGTCCCCCCCACCGATCCGGCGGCCCTTCTGTCTGCGGTTCACGGACAATCGGGTCCGGCCACCGTCGAAACAGAGGAATGGTGGCCGACAAGAGAATACCGGTTTCGCAAGGAAAATCCGCCGTGAGCACTATTCCGGCCGAGGAGCCGACCCCTTAGCCCGCCCGTTCTCCGCCTCGCCCAGGTCCCACCACGAAGCAGGCGATCGCAGCAGCAGCCGCGACATTCAGCGAATCGAC
The DNA here is from genome assembly GCA_023512015.1 of Acidothermus sp. Lineage (GTDB taxonomy): Bacteria > Actinomycetota > Actinomycetes > Acidothermales > Acidothermaceae > Acidothermus. The sequence continues at coordinate 7,037 of JAIMAI010000022.1, forward strand.
CCCGGCGTGCATCGGGATCCGCACCCGAAGATCTGCCGCTTCCAGGGCCTTGTCCGACAAACCAGGGCCCTCTGCCCCGAGCAGCAGGGCGATCCGTTCCGACGGGTCCACCCGAAGACTCCGCACATCCACGGCTGCCGGATCGGGGGTGAGCGCCAGCAGCCGAAATCCCCATGCAGTCAACGCGCTGAGATCATCAGGCCAGCGGGCGGCTCGTGCGTACGGCACGGTGAAAACGGCGCCCATCGAGACCCGGACGCTGCGCCGGTAGAGCGGGTCCGCCGATTGCGGGCTCAGCACCACGCCGTCCATGCCCAACGCGGCCGCGCAGCGAAACACGGCCCCGAGGTTGGTGTGGTTGTTGACGTTCTCCAAGACCACCAGCCGTCGGCAGGCCGCCACGAGATCGTCGATCGTCGGCAACGGACGGCGCGCGAAGGCCGCCAGCGCCCCGCGATGCACGTTGAAGCCGGTGATTTTCTGGAGCAATTCGGGTGAACCGACGTACACCGGGGCTTGCACCTCAGCGAATTCGGCCTCAAGGACCGGAAGCCAACGGGTCGATACCAGAGCCGAGAGCATCCGGTATCCGGCAGCGAGCGCCCGCCGGATCACCAGGGTGCTCTCCGCGATGAACAGGCCGTGAGCCGGTTCGAGCCGTTTGCGCAGCTCGACGTCGGTGAGCGACCGATAATCCGCGAGCCTCGGATCTTCTGGGTCATCGACCTCGACGACGGTAGCCACGTGCGCATGATGCCGAACGCAAACCGGCGACGGGAAAGCATGGCCCGGTACCGTGAAGCTGCACGAGAACTCGAGACCACCCGCTGCCGCGCGAAAACGCCGTCAGGTGCACCGGAAAGGATCAGCAGGGAGAGATGGACGACCTGGAGCTCTTTCCCCGTCGGCCCGGCAGGCTCAGCCGAGGAGCCCGCAGCGCGATCGCGTTGTTCGGCAGCGGCTTCGTCACCGGAATGGCCCTCGCCCTTCTGTTCAGCACGCTCGTGCGGACCATCATCATCGCTGCCGCGGTGGTCATCGTCTTGGTGGCGTTGGCTCGGGCCGCCCTCGGCGGCCGCCGTCCCTTCTGAACCGGCGGCAGCGGCCGCCGTCCCTGAGCCTGCGAAGGACGCCCCCTAGCCCGAGAGAAGCTTGGCGGCCACCACCACCCCGACGACAACGATGATCCCGCGTAGCAGTCGGGGCGGGATCCGCCGTCCCACCGTCGCGCCGAGCTGTCCACCGATCACCGCGCCCAGGGCTTCCGCGAGCGCAAACCACCAGTGCACGGGCGCGACGACGGCGAAGATGACGGCGGCCACGCCGTTGACCACCGCGGCGAGCACGTTCTTGACTGCGTTGAGCCGCTGCAGGTGATCGTCGATGAAGACCCCGAGCAGCGCGATGAGGATGACCCCTTGGGCGGCACCGAAATAGCCGCCGTAGACGGCGGTGAGGAAGTTACCGACGTCCATCAGGGGATCGAGACGTTCGGGGTGATGGCCGCGCAGCGCGTTGCGCCGACTCACCGCGCGGGCCAGCTGGGGTTGCACCAACACGAGCAGCGACGCCAGCAGCACGAGGAACGGCACGACTCTTTCAAAGGAGTGACTGGGAAGCGCCAGGAGCAGGACCGCTCCGACCAGCGCCCCGAGCAGGGACGACACCACCAGACGCCAGACCCGGCGGCGTTGTCCGCCGAGTTCTTGCCGGTAACCAATCGCCCCGCTCACCGAGCCCGGAACCAGACCGACGGTATTCGTCACGTTTGCGGCCAGCGGCGACAATCCCACCCCGAGCAGCACCGGAAAAGTGAGGAGCGACCCGGAGCCGACGATGGTGTTGACCGTTCCGGCCACGATCCCCGCCCCGAAAACTCCGGCGACGTCGAGAAAAGTCATCGCCGGCACATCCCGAGGATAAAGGTTGACCCACTCGGCGACCTCCCTCACACCGGCGGAGCCGTCAAGATTTCCGGCCCCGTCGCCGACGTCACGAGGGTGAGGGTTGCCTGCTCCTCGCTGCGTCGCGGCCCGACGTCCCGCCGTTTCCGCCGGCTCCTCGGCGTGCCGACCGCCGCCGCGCTCGCGCTCGTCCTCGTCGGGTCGCAGGCCAGCGCCGAGACCGCCGCGCAGGCCGAGCGCGAAGCGGCCCGGATCGCGGCAGCCGTCCATCAGCTCCAGCCGCAGGTGGATGCGGCACTCGCGGCGTACGAAGCAGCTTTGGACGGCGTCGCCCGCGCGGTCTCCGCATCCGTCGCTGCCCGTCGGGTCTACGAGACGTTACAGGCGGAGGCCGACCGCGCGGTCGCAGACCACCTCTCGGGGATCGTCGCGTTGTACGAAGACGGGGGCCCGTTGGGTCTCTACGCGGCGTGGATCGCAGACGGCGAGGTCCCGCCCGCCAGCCATCTCCCCTACGTCACCACGGTGTTGCAGATGCGGGGGGAATGGGCGGCGACCCTCAACCGGCTCGCAACGGCGGCGAAGCAACGTTGGGAAGCCGACGAAGCGGCCATCGACAGCGGCTTGGACACCGCCGCGACGGTGCAGCAGCGGTACCTGGCGTTGCAGGAGCTCCTGGATCGCGAGCAAGCGCTCCTCGACCAAGCCTCCGCGCGGGCTCGCACCCTAGCCGCTTACGAAGCCGCGGCGGCTGCCCTGGCGATGGCCCGCGCTGCGAGCGCACAAGCCGGAATGGCTGCTGCGGCGGAGGCGGTGGCCCTGCCCGTGCCGCCCACCTATAGGGAGCTGTATCAGGCCGCGGCAAAAACCTGCCCGGGGCTGCGCTGGCAAGTCCTCGCCGCCATCGGCCAGGTGGAAACGCATCACGGTCGGGGCAGCATGGTCTCCTCCGCAGGTGCGCTGGGTCCGATGCAATTCCTGCCGGCCACCTTCGTCCGCTATGCCAAGGACGGCAACGGAGACGGCAAAGCCGACATCTGGAATCCCGCGGACGCGATTTTCACCGCAGCCCGCTATTTGTGCGCCAACGGCGCGGGAAACGGAGACGCGGGTCTCCAAGCCGCGCTGTGGAACTACAACCACGCCGACTGGTACGTCCAGCTCGTCCTGGCGCTCGCAGCGAAGATCAGCTGAACGCCACGACCTCTGCGCCCCGGCGGCTCAATCCCGCCGTTCGCCGTCGGGTTTCGGCTCCGTCGCCGGTGGGCGGCCGAAGAGTTGACCCACTCCCTCCAGGGCTTTGCTCAGTTCGCTCGGTACGATCCACACCTTGTTCGCTTCGCCCTGGGCTATCTGCGGCAACATTTGCAGGTACTGGTAGGCAAGGAGTTCGGGATTCACTTTTCCTTCGTGAATGGCGTGAAACACCGTCGCGATCGCCTGAGCCTGGCCGTTGGCTCGTAACGCCTGCGCTTCGGCGTCCGCCTTCGCCTGGGTCACCGCTGCCTGGGCCTGCCCTTCGGCCCGCAGGATGGCAGCCTGCTTCTCGCCTTCCGCGGTGAGGATCTGCGCTTGTTTCTGCCCCTCGGCGAGCAGCACCGCAGCCCGCTTGTCCCGCTCGGCGCGCATCTGCTTTTCCATCGAATCCTTGATGGAAATCGGCGGATCGATGGATTTCAATTCCACCCGGTTGACCCGAATCCCCCATTTGCCGGTCGCTTCGTCGAGTACCCCTCGCAATTGGGCGTTGATTTCCTCTCTCGAGGTCAGGGTCTTCTCCAGGTCCATGCCGCCGATGACGTTACGCAGCGTGGTAACCGTCAATTGTTCGATGGCTTGGATGTAATTGGCGATTTCATAGGTGGCCGCTTTCGCGTCGGTCACCTGGAAATACAGCACGGTGTCGATCCCCACGACCAGGTTGTCCTCGGTGATGACCGGCTGAGGGGGAAACGAGACGACTTGCTCGCGCATGTCGATGAGCGGCCGCACGCGGTCGATGAACGGAACCACGATGTTGAGGCCCGGCGTGAGGGTGCGGTGATAGCGGCCGAGCCGCTCGACGATACCGGCTCTCGCCTGCGGAACGATCCGCACCGTCCGGCTGAGTACGATCAACACAAAGATCGCGATGATGATGAGGGCGACGACGGCAGCAGGCATGGGTTACTCCGTTCCGAACACCAAGGCGGTCGCGCCTTGGATTTGCACGACTTCGACGGTTGTCCCGGCTTCGTACACCTGCCCATCCAGGTAGGGACGGGCGGTCCACAACTCACCGTCAATCTTGACCTGCCCGTGGTGCGCATCGACCCGCTCGACGACCACCCCTCGCCGTCCCACCAGAGCATCAACCCCGGTACGCAACGCGGGCCGGGTCTGCAAATGGGCGCGCGCGATGGGCCGGACCACCCCGAGCAACGCGACCGCGCTTCCGACGAATGCCACCAGCTGGGCGACGACCGGTCCACCGACCACCGCGACGACCAACGCGATGACTGCGGCCACTGCGATGAAACCGAGGATGAGGGTGAGGGTCACCGCTTCGGCACCCGCGCACACCGCCGCGACGATCGTCCAGATCAACCAGGCCGGCATGCCTCGATGGTACGCGGCCACCCGATTATCCGGGGAAGCGTACGATTTTCAGCGGACCCTCGTTCACCCGTCGGGCGCGCTGTGCGCGAAATAGCGCCCATCTCGATGCTCGACGAGCAGCCGACGCCCGAAAGCGGCGGAGAGCGTATCGGCGGAGAGGGTCTGCGTGAGCGGACCGGCGGCGACGGCCCTGCCGCGGCTCAATACCAACAGATGAGTGATCCCCAGTGGGATTTCCTCGACGTGATGGGTGACGAGCACGGTTGCGGGGGCACGGGGGGAAATAAGGAGTCGGTGTAGATGGCCGAGGAGCTCTTCCCTACCGCCGAGATCGAGGCCCGCAGCCGGCTCGTCGAGGAGAAGTAATTCCGGGTCGCTCATGAGGGCCCGTGCGATTTGGACCCGCTTGCGTTCGCCCTCCGACAAACTTCCGTAGCGGCGATCCGCAAGGTGGGCCACCCCGAGAGCCTCCAGCATCCCCCGAGCCCGCACGACGTCGTGATCGTCGTACTGCTCCCGCCACCGCCCGATCACGGCGTAACCAGCGGTGAGGACGACGTCCAACACCCGCTCGGAGAACGGCAGCCGGTCGGCGAGTGCCGCGCTGGCGAAACCGATGCGGGGCCGGACCTCGAACACGTCTACGGCCCCGAGGCGTTCGCCGAGCACCTCGACGGAGCCGCGGGTCGGGAACCATTGCGTGGCAAGGAGGCGAAGCAGCGTCGTCTTGCCCGCGCCGTTCGGGCCGAGGATCGCCCACTGCTCCCCCGCTCGCACCTGCCAATCGAGGTTCGCGAGGAGGGTCGCCCCACCCCGGATCACCGTCACATCCGATAGGCGCACGACGGCGTCGTCACGTGCTTGGCCGGCCATGATGGCACGAACCTACCGGGAGACTCCCTCGTGCAGCGAGGCGCCGTCAACGCCCGAAGAGCGCACCCCACACCTGGGGCCCGGCGACCGCGGGGACCTCGACGTGGAGATGGTTCGCGCGCTCGAAAGCGGTCGTCGCCGCCGCGGTTTGCGGACCGTAACGGCCATCTATGGCGATTTGGTATCCGCGGGCGACGAGAGCCATCTGCAGCAACCGCGCGTCTTGGCGGACCTGCCAGATGTCGCGAACGGAGAGGTAATGCCCGTCCCACGGGACCGACGGCAGGCTGGTCGGGGTAACCGTCGACGACCGGACCGACCTTGCGGGAACCGCGTGGTCGACGGCCTCGACTGGCGTCGCAGAAGGCACGGGGGAACGCGGGGCACTTCGACTAGCCACTCGATCATCGATGAGGCCGAGCTTGCGGGAGCACGCGGGCCACGGCTGCCATCCACGCTGGGCGTAAAGCCGGCGGGCCGCTTCGTCTTGCACTGCGGGGGGCGCGTCGGACGGCAAACCGCTGTACCCCAGGCCCCGCCAGGTCGGGAGATCGAACTGGTAGGCGCCGTAGTACCCGTTGCCGGTGTTGATCCGGTAATTGCCGCTGGACTCACACATGCGCAGGGCGGCCCACGTGTCGCTCCCGACTGCCGAGGCGGCGCCCGCCCCGACCGTCTCACCTGTGATCACGGCGACGGCGACACCCGTCGCGGCCACCGTGCGACCGGCCGCCGTCGGTGGAGCGGGCTTGGCGTGCCGTGGACCCCGAGGCTTGGCGTGCCGTGGACCGCGGTAGCTGTGTGCCCCCATGCGCTGACCTCCTTGGTAGCCATCGCCGTACTCGGCGCGCGTCTTCGTGGGCGACCTCGACGTCTCGGCGCGCCTCCTTGACCTTGTGTCACGAAAACGCTATAAGCGCGTCCCCCGAACGGGTCAATCAAATTGAGAAAATCTGTGGAAATCTTCCGTGATTCTGTGGATAGGCGGTCCTGCGAATCGGTGGTCCCCCGGCGTGGGCGTCACGCCCCAACGGCATGCACTCCGCCGTCCACGTGCACGATCTCTCCGGTGGTCTTCGGGAACCAGTCGGAGAGCAGCGCCACCACCGCCCGTGCCGGCGGCTCCCCATCGGCGAGGTCCCACGTGAGCGGAGCTCGCTCCGTCCAGATTCGCGCGAGGGATTCGAATCCCGGGATGCCCTTCGCCGCCACCGTACGCACCGGACCGGCGGAGACCAGATTGACCCGGATACCCCGCGGCCCCAAATCCCGCGCGAGGTAGCGGGCGCAGGACTCGAAGGCGGCTTTGGCCACTCCCATCCAGTCGTAGAGCGGCCAGGCCACCGACGCATCGAAATCCAATCCGACGATCGCTCCGCCGCTTTCATCGAAAAGCGGAAGCGCTGCGGTGGTCAAGGCTTTCAACGAATACGCCGAAACGTGCAGCGCCGTGGCGACGTCTTCCCACTCGGTGTGCAGGAATTTCCCGCCGAGGGCGGATTCCGGCGCGAACGCGATGGCATGCACCACGCCGTCGAGACCGGATACGTGTTCCCGGACCCGGTCGGGCAGCGCCGACAGATCGGTGGTATTCGTCACGTCAAGCTCGATCACCGGCGCCGGCTTCGGTAGTCGGCCGGCGATCCGTTCGGTGAGTCGAAAAGCCCGACCGAACGACGACAACACCACTTCGGCCCCTTCTTGCTGCGCCAGACGCGCCACGTGGAAAGCAATCGACGCGTCCGTCAGGACCCCGGTGACCAGTACACGTTTTCCTGCGAGAATCCCCATCAGTGCCCCATTCCCAATCCGCCGTCCACCGGAATCACCGCGCCGGTGATGTACGACGCCGCATCGCTTGCCAAGAACCGTACCACTCCCGCAATTTCCTCCGCGGTCGCATAGCGGCCGAGCGGCACTTGCTGCAGGATTTCCGCACGCCGCGCCTCGCCGAGCACCCGGGTCATCTCGGTGTCGACGAATCCCGGCGCGACCACATTGGCGGTGATTCCCCGCGACCCGAATTCACGGGCCAAGGACCGGGCAAAACCGACCAACCCTGCTTTCGTCGCCGCGTAGTTTGCTTGGCCCGCCGAGCCCAACAGGCCTACGACGGAGGAGATGAAAATGAGCCGCCCAAAACGAGCCCGCAGCATTCCCCGCGCCGCACGCTTGGCCACCCGGTACGCGCCGGTGAGGTTGGTCTCGACGACGGCGTGCCAATCGTCGTCCGTCATGCGCAACAAGAGGGTGTCGCGGGTGATGCCGGCGTTCGCCACGAGAACCTCGACCGGACCGAGTTCGGCTTCGACGGCGGCAAAAGCCGCCTCCACCTCCGCGGCGTCCGTAACATCGGCCCGGACGGCGAAGAGCCCCGGCGGCGGGTCGCTGCTGCGGTACGTGACCGCGACTCGGTCGCCGTCCGCGGCGAAAGCCTGGGCAATCGCCAGCCCGATGCCTCGGGATCCCCCCGTCACCAAGACGCACCGCGACACGTCGTCCCCTTCTGTTCACTGCACCGGCGTCTGCGGCGCTGCGAAGCGCCGCGACCGCAGGGTATCGGACGGCGGCATTGCGCCGAGCGGCGTAGCGGGGTCCACCACCCGGAGGGGTCTCCACCCCCGCCCAGCGGCGCAACACAAATCGCGCCAACCGGCTCTGCCGAAGCCCGTGTCCCGAACCGATGCAGAGGATGTCGTTCCGCCGGGAACACCCGAATGCTCCTCAGGGAGGCCGCCATGAGCACTATGACCGCGGAAAGCACCGGAACCGTCCACACCACCGTTCTCACCGACGGCATCGTGGTCCGCCTCGACGGCTCCCTCGACGTGGCAAGCCTTCCCGAGCTGCGCGCCGCCCTCCTCAGTGAGCGTCCGGCCGGCCGCGACGACATCGTCGTCGACGCCGGCAGGGTCACCGAAGTACACGAACGAGCCCTCGCGATCCTCGTCGCCGCCGCGGACTGGGCGGGACACACCGGCGGCCGACTCCGGTTCGCCGCGATGTCCCCGGCCCTGCGCGAGACCGCTCGGTACTTCGCCGTCCAAGACTTGCTGCCGCTTCTGCCCGGTCTAGGGGGGCGGGCAGAAACGACAGCATCCGCGTAGGGGGACGGCGCACCCGGCAGGCAGGCACCCTCTCCAAGCCGTTCCCCGACTCCCACCGCCCCGCCGTTCTCGCGCACCCGGCGGGGCGGTGGCGCGTCCGGGACCTTCGCGTGACGTCGTAGGGTGTCGGGGGAATTGCGACAGGAGGTCCCATGCCTGGGGAGATCGACGCATCGTTCCTCGCCTTGCCGCTCACCCCGCTCGCCGAGTCCGCACTCGACGCCGCCACCCGGCTCGGCGCGAGCCACGCCGACGTCCGCGTCGAACGGATCCGCAGCCAGCATCTGCGGTTACGCGACGGGCGCCTCCAGGGACGTATCGACGACGAGGACGTCGGATTCGCCGTCCGCGTCGTCTACGAGGGAACGTTCGGCTTCGCTGCGGGCGTCGACCTGACCCCGGAAGCGGCCCGGCGGGTCGCCGAGCAAGCCGTGGAGATCGCGCGGGCGGCCAAGGCGGTGAACCGCGAGCCGGTGGAGTTGGCGCCGGAGCCGGTTCATCGCGACGCGGTGTGGGTGTCGGCCTACGACGTCGACCCGTTCACCGTCCCGGACACCGAGAAGCTCGGCCTGCTGGAAGACCGCAGCCGCCGGCTGCTTGCCGCTCCCGGAATCGACCACGTGGACGCCGGAGTGGCTCAGGTCTTGGAGAACAAGTTCTACGCCGACACCGCGGGGACGACGACGACCCAGCAGCGGGTCCGCGTGATGCCGACACTGACCGCCGTCGCGGTCGACGAGGCCAGCGGACGGTTCGAGACGATGGACACCCTCGCCTCGCCGGCCGGCCGTGGATGGGAATACCTCACCGGAACCGGATGGGATTGGGACCGCGAAATCGCCGAAATTCCGGAGTTGTTGGCCGAGAAGATGTCCGCCCCGTCGGTCGAGCCGGGCCGCTACGACCTGGTCATCGATCCGACCAATCTCTGGCTCACGATTCACGAGTCGATCGGGCATGCCACCGAATTGGACCGCGCCCTCGGTTACGAGGCGGCGTACGCCGGGACCAGCTTCGCGACTTTCGACAAATTGGGCTCGCTGCGTTACGGCTCTCCGATCATGCATGTGACCGGGGACCGTACCGCGGTTCACGGGCTGGCCACCATCGGCTACGACGACGAAGGAGTGCAGACCCAGCAATTCGATTTGGTGAAGGACGGCATCCTGGTCGGCTACCAACTGGACCGCCGTATCGCGCGGTTGAAGGGTTTTCCCCGGTCCAACGGTTGTGCTTTCGCCGACTGCGCGGCTCACATGCCGATCCAACGAATGGCCAACGTCTCCCTGCAGCCGGCGCCGAACGGTCCGTCGACCGAGGAGCTCATCGGCATGGTGGACCGCGGCATCTACATCGTCGGGGACAAGAGCTGGTCCATCGACATGCAGCGGTACAACTTCCAGTTCACCGGCCAGCGTTTCTTCGAGATTCGTGGCGGCCGTCTCGTACGTCAACTGCGAGACGTCGCCTACCAGGCGACGACGACGGATTTCTGGGGGGCGATGGAGGCCGTCGGTGGTCCGCAGACCTACGTCCTGGGGGGTGCGTTCAACTGCGGCAAAGGGCAGCCCGGTCAGATCGCTCCGGTGAGCCACGGATGCCCATCCGCGCTCTTCCGTGGGATCCGAATCCTCAACACCGTGCAGGAAGGGGGCCGATAGTGGCGGCTTTCTCCCCCCAAGACGCCGCGGAGAAAATCCTGGACCTGGCGGCGGGATTCGCGGGCGTCGGAGGCTGCGTCGTCATCGTCGACGAGGACAGTTCGGCCAACCTGCGTTGGGCGAACAACACCGTGACGACCAACGGGGTCACCCGCCAGCGGCGCATCACGGTCGTCGCCGTCGTCGAGCGCAGCGGCGGACAGGCGGCCGGAGTAGTGTCGCGCAGCGCCACGGCCGCCACCGACCTTGCCGAGCTGGTGGACGCCGCGGTGAGCGCGGGGCGGTCCAGCACGCCGGCGGAGGACGCCGTACCGCTGGTCGCGCCGTCCGGACCCGCGGACGACGCCTGGTCCGCCCCACCGCAGGAGACCTCGGGGGCGGTATTCGCCGATTTCGTCGCCCCGCTCGGGGAGGAATTGGCGAGGGCCCAAGGAGCCGGCCGACTGCTGTTCGGGTACGCCGAGCACCGAATGCGGACCACCTACCTCGCGTCCTCCACCGGCGTCCGGCTGCGCCACGACCAGCCGACCGGCAAGGTAGAAATCACCGGAAAATCCCCGGATTTCCTCCGCTCGGCATGGACGGCGGCCCCCACCCGCACCTTCCGCGACGTCGACGTCGCCGCCCTGCACGAGGATCTCGCCCGCCGTCTGCAGTGGGCCTCCCGCCAAGTGGAGCTTCCCCCCGGACGTTACGAGACCCTCCTCCCACCGACGGCGGTAGCCGATTTGATGATCTACATGTACTGGTCGGCCGGCGCCCGCGACGCCCACGACGGCCGGACCGTCTTCAGTCGCCCCGGCGGCGGAACGCGGGTCGGCGAGCGGCTCACGTCGGTTCCGCTCACGCTGCGCAGCGACCCGTGGGCACCCGGCTTGGAGTGCGAACCATTTGTGATCGCCCACCTGTCCACCGCGGAGACGTCGGTCTTCGACAACGGGCTGCCGCTCGCGCCGACGTCCTGGATCGACCGCGGGACGTTGAACGCCCTCATCCAGACCCGACACTCAGCGGCCCTCACCGGCCTGGCGCTCACCCCCGGGATCGACAACCTGATCCTCGAACATGCCGACGGTGGCCCGAGCCTGGAGGAGATGATCGGCTCGTCGCGTCGCAGCTTGCTCGTCACCTCGCTGTGGTACATCCGCGAAGTCGATCCTCAGACCTTGCTGCTCACCGGACTCACCCGAGACGGGCTCTACTTGATCGAGGACGGCGAAGTCGTCGGCGCGGTCAACAACTTCCGCTTCAACGAGAGTCCGGTGGATCTGCTCTCCAGGACGAGCGAGGTCGGGGCCACGGTGCGCTGCCTGCCGCGTGAGTGGAGCGACGACTTCACCCGCACTGCCATGCCGCCGCTGCGGATCCCCGACTTCAACATGAGCACGGTCTCCCAGGCCTCGTGAACCGGCTGTGTCTCGCCGGTGCGGCCCGTGACCGCGGCTTGCTCAGGGGTCTTCGAGGCGGAACCCCACCTTCATCGCCACCTGGAAATGGTCGACTTCGCCGTTGACGAGGTTGCCCCGGATTTGGGTCACCTCGAACCAGTCCAGGTGCCGCAGGGTCTGCGCGGCACGGTGGATGCCGTTGCGGATCGCCTGCTGGACGCTTTCCCGCGACGTCCCGACAATCTCGGTGACGCGGTATGTCCGGTCGGTCATCGGGATTCCTCCTTCGTCCCGGGACGACGGCACGTGCCGCCGTCCGCCTTGCATCCCTCGGTACGGTGAAAAGCGTGACAGGTCGCGGCCGCCTGCGCCGCGAGCAGGTACCGTTGGTGACCACCGCGCGACCGCCGCACTCCGTCGAATTGTCGCAGCGGTTTCGGCGTTACGTCTTCTCGATGACGGTGCGCACGGTCGCGCTGGTCCTCGCCATCTTCGTCGTTCACGGGTGGCTCCGACTGGTAGCGATCGTCGCCGGGATCGCTCTTCCCTGGTTGGCTGTGGTGATCGCAAACGCCGGACTGACCCGCAAGGAGCAAGGCCCGATGCTCCTCCGGCATGATGAACTCGAAAGGGAAACCGCGACGCGACGCGACGAAGACGACGACGGACGACGATCGGACTCAGAATGACCCTAGATACGGCTACCCTCCCCGAGACGTGGGCGCAGGAAGTACGGGAGCTTGCCCGGCAACGCAATGCGGTCATTCTCGCACACAATTATCAGATCCCCGAAATCCAGGACGTCGCTGATTACGTCGGAGATTCGCTGGCCTTGTCGCGAATAGCGGCGACCCACCCGGCGCAGGTCATCGTTTTCTGCGGCGTCCACTTCATGGCGGAGACGGCGAAAATTCTCTCCCCGGAGAAGACCGTGCTCCTCCCCGAGCCGGAAGCCGGCTGTTCGTTGGCCGCGAGCATCACGGCGGACGACGTCAGGTCGTGGAAGCGGCGTCATCCCGACGGCGTCGTGGTGGCTTATGTCAACACGAGCGCCGAGGTCAAGGCGGAGGCGGATATCTGTTGCACGTCCTCCAATGCCGCCGATGTCGTTCGGTCGCTTCCCACGGATATACCGATTTTCTTCCTTCCGGACCAATTCCTCGGCGCGCACGTACGACGGGTGACCGGCCGCGAGATGGAGATCTGGGCGGGCGAATGTCACGTCCATGCCGAGATTTCACCGGCGGATGTTCGTCGTCGGCTGTCCGAAGAGCCCAACGCGGAGCTATTGGTGCATCCGGAATGCGGTTGCACGACGACCGCGCTGTATCTCACCGGCACGGGGGACCTGCCGGCCGATCGCACCCGGGTGCTGTCGACCGGCGGAATGGTGGCGTACGCGAAGCAGACGCGGGCGCGGCGGGTGTTGGTCGCGACGGAAACCGGAATCCTCTATCAGTTGCGGAAACTGGCGCCGCGTACCGAATTCGTGCCGGTTTCCGAGCGCGCAGTGTGCCCGTACATGAAGATGATTACGCCGGAGAAGCTCCTGCGAAGTCTTCGCGACTTCATCTACCGGGTGGAGGTGGAACCGGAGCTCGCAGCCCGCGCGCGGCGAAGCGTCGAACGCATGATTGCGATCGGTTCGCCGTCGGTCGGCGGCGAATGACGAAACAAACCTTCACTGCTGGTCTCCCCCGACCAGGGCGTACCCAGCGACGCTCGGGTCCTTGCGCAGGCAGTCGTACAGTTGCTGGAGCTGGTAATTGTTCGCCGTCTCGACCCGATACCGCACGTTGTTGAGCAGCGTCGAGGGATACCGGCTGTCGGTCGCGAGCGGCTCGCGGATCACACCCGGGCCCCCGGGGCAGCTCTGCCAGACCCGCAAGTGATCCGCTTGGGTGGCTCCCGGCACGAAATGGACGACGACTTCCTGTCGGACCACGGCCCGACCGCACCCGGCAAGAACGAAGGCGATGAGCGCGGCGAGGACCCCGGGCAGGAGTCTGCGTCGCATCACTCACATTTCCTTCCCGCCTGCCTCGACCGGCCAGCTCCAGGGTACGGAAGGATGAAGGAACGCCCCAGGAGAGGAGTTCGTCGATGTCACGACCGATCGAGGATTACGGGCTGATCGGAGACATGCAGACCGCCGCCTTGGTGAGCGTGGGCGGATCCATCGACTGGCTGTGCTTCCCGCGTTTCGACTCCGCGGCCTGCTTCGCAGCTCTCCTCGGGGACGAGAACAACGGACACTGGACCATCGCCCCGGTATCCGGCGCCGATGCGACCAGGCGGCGCTATCGCGGCGACACGTTGATCCTCGAACACGAGTGGGACACCCCCGAGGGTTCGGTGCGTCTCATCGACTTCATGCCCCCGCGTGACGAGGTCCCAGACGTCGTCCGGATCGTCGAGGGCATTTCCGGACGGGTAGAGATGCGCAGCACGCTACGCATCCGCTTCGATTACGGCCACATCATTCCCTGGGTGACCCGCCACGACGGCGTCCTCGGAGCGATCGCCGGACCGGATGCGCTGTGGATTCGCTCCCCCGTTCCCACGAAAGGCGTCGACTTCTCGACCGTTGCCGAGTTCAGCGTCTCCGAAGGGGACCGGTTGGCGTTCTCCGCTACCTGGAATCCCTCCCATTGGCCCCCGCCCCGTACCCCCGACCCGTTCCGCGCCCTACGTGATACCGAGAAGTACTGGCAGAAATGGGTGGCCGGAAACCTTTGCGACCCCTCCAGCCCTTATCACGAGGCGGTCGTCCGCTCGCTCATCGTGTTGAAGGCCCTGACGTATCGGCCGACCGGGGGCATCGTCGCCGCGGCGACCACGTCGCTTCCCGAACAGCTCGGTGGCGATCGCAACTGGGACTACCGTTACTGCTGGCTCCGGGACGCCACGATGACCCTGCACGCCATGCTCGACGCAGGCTACGAAGAGGAAGCCAAGGCGTGGCGGGAATGGCTGGTGCGAGCCGTCGCCGGCGACCCGAAAGACATGCAAATCATGTACGGGATCGACGGGCGGCGCCGACTCACCGAGGAGGAGCTGCCGTGGCTGGCCGGGTACGAAGGCTCACGGCCGGTGCGCATCGGAAACGCGGCCTCGGGGCAATTCCAACTCGACGTATACGGCGAGGTCATGGATGCTCTCGAACTCGCCCGCACCGCGGGGCTCGCCCCGGACGAGCAAACCTGGTCTTTCCAGCGCGTGGTGATGGATTTCCTCGAAGGCCACTGGCGTGACCCCGATAACGGGATTTGGGAAATCCGCGGCGACCGTCAGCACTTCACCCACTCGAAAGTCATGGCGTGGGTAGCCGTCGACCGGGCGATTCGCGGGGTCGAACGCTGGGGGCTTTCGGGACCCGTCACCAAATGGAAGGCCCTGCGGGACGAGATTCGCGACGACGTCCTCACCCACGGATACAACCCGGAGCTCGGATACTTCACCCAAGCGTACGGATCACGCGAACTGGACGCTGCGCTGCTGCTCATCCCTGCCTACGGTTTTCTCCCGGCGACGGACGAAAGAATCATCCGCACCATCGAGGCCATCCAACGGGAGCTCGTGGAGGACGGATTCGTGCGGCGCTACAAGACGGGGGGTGACACCCCGAGCATCGACGGGCTCAGCGGAGAAGAAGGCACCTTCCTCGCCTGTACTTTCTGGCTCGCCGATGCGCTGTGTCTGGCCGGACGACGCGAGGAAGCGCGGGACATCTACGAGCGGCTGCTCGACCTCCGCAACGACCTCGGTTTGCTGAGCGAGGAGTGGGATGTGCGCCGCAAACGTCAAGTCGGCAACGTGCCGCAGGCGTACAGCCACATCGGCATCGTCAACACCGCGAACAATCTCACCGGCGAGACCGGGCCCGCGCACAACCGGGCCGGAGAGTACGTGCTGTCCCTTCGTCGCCGCGTCCGCGGCTTGCCGCAGGCGCTCAGCCGCCTCGGCCTCACCCTCCGCCGGAGCTGACCGACATCCTCTCCGGACCGACCGATGCTGCGGCGGCTCCGAAGCCCACCGCTTCGGAGCCGTCTGAGGAACCGGCCACCCGCCTATCGCCGTCCCCCTCCGCGGACGACGTCGCGAACTGGGTGCGGTACAGCTCCGCATACAGCCCGCCGGCGGCGAGCAATTCCTCGTGGGTGCCCCGTTCGACGATCCGCCCGTCGTCGACGACGAGGATGAGGTCGGCGCCGCGAATCGTCGAGAGCCGGTGGGCGATGACGAGGGATGTGCGGCCCGCCAGCGCCGATTGCAGCGCCCGCTGGACGGCGACTTCGGATTCCGAGTCGAGGTGGGCGGTGGCCTCGTCCAATACGACGATGCTCGGCTTCTTGAGGAGCAGGCGAGCGATCGCGAGCCGCTGTTTTTCCCCTCCGGAGAGCCGGTATCCGCGGTCACCAACGACCGTGTCCAGGCCGTCTTTCAAGCTGGAGACGAGGTCCCAGATCTGGGCCGCCTTGCACGCTTCGATGAGTTCTTCCTCGCTGGCATCTGGAGCGGCATACCGCAGGTTCGCGCGGATCGTGTCGTGGAATAGGTGCGGATCCTGGGTGACCACCCCCACGACTCTGCGAAGCGAGTCGAGGGTCACTTCGCGAACGTCGATACCGCCGACCTTCACCGACCCGCTCGTCACGTCGTACAGCCGCGGCACGAGAGAGGCGATCGTCGTCTTCCCCGCCCCGGAAGGTCCGACGATCGCGACGAGCTGCCCGGGCTCGGCGCGGAACGAGACGTCGTGGAGCACCGTCTCGCCCGGCTTGCTGTCCAGGACGGCGACCGATTCCAAGGAGGCCAAGGAGACCTCGCTGGCGGCCGGGTAGCGGAAGGTCACGTGGTCGAACTCCACACTGCGAGCGCTGCGCGGATCGAGCTCGACCGCACCCGGCGCGTCCTGGATCATGATGGGGAGGTCGAGGACTTCGAAGACACGCTCGAACGACACCAACGCCGTCATGATCGAGACGTTGACGTTGGAGAGGGCCGTGAGGGGGCCGTAGAGCCTGGTCAGGTACGCACCGAGAGCGACCACGGTGCCGACGTCCAGCCGCCCGACGGCGGCCTGCCACCCGCCCCAGCCGTAGACCAGGGCGGTCCCGAGGGAGGCGACCAGCATGAGCGAGGCGAAGAACACCACCCCGTACATGGCCTGGGTGACCCCGATGTCGCGAACCCGACCTGCTTTGGCGCGAAAGGCGGCGTCTTCTTCCTCCCTCCGCCCGAAAAGGGCGACGAGCAACGCACCCGCGACGTTGAATCGCTCGGTCATAGTCGTGTTCATCGCGGAGTTGAGGTTGTAGCTTTCGCGGGTGATCGCTTGGAGTCGTCTGCCGAACCATCGGGCGGGAATCACGAAGATCGGTAAGAGGGCGAGGGCGACCAAGGTGATCTGCCACGACAGCGCGAACATCACGCCCAGCGTGAAAGCGACGCCGAAGAGGTTGCTCACGACGCTCGACATGGTCGAGGTGAACGCCTGCTGGGCTCCCAGCACGTCGTTGTTCAGCCGACTGATCAGCGCGCCGGTCTGGGTCCGGGTGAAGAATGCGATCGGCATGCGCTGCACGTGGGCGAACACCCGGGCTCGCATATCGAAGATCAGACCTTCGCCGATGCGAGCGGAGAAGAAGCGTTCGACGAGCATGAGCACGGCGTCGAGGACGGCAATGAGGGCGACTCCCAGGGCCAGGACGACGACCAGCCCCGGCCGATGACCCAACGCCCCCTTATTGATGATCTCCCGGAAGAGCAGGGGGGTGACGGATCCCAGGGCGGAATCGAAGGCGAGCAAGGCGACCAGGGTGAGGATGAGCCAGCGGTACGGCTTGGCGAAACGCAGGATGCGGCGCACTGTCCCGGGGGCCAGGCGTTTGTTGGCTACGGAGCGGTCCTGCAGGAACGACCGCATTCCGTGCCAGGCGCCGCCCATACCGCCGACGCCACCGAACATGCTCACGATGCAACTCCTCGACTAACACTCTCTTTTTCGAGGAGCGCCAACTCGGCCACTTCGCATTCCCGACGATCCTCGGGGAGTTCGAGGGAGGCCTTGGCCTTCGCGAAGCGGTCGCGTGACTGGGCGAGCACGGCTTCCGCCATACGGGAGATCACTCGCTCCGCGTCATCACGATGGTCGACTAGCTCGTCGATGAGCCCGAAACGGTGGGCGTCCGTTGCCGACAGCTCGGTATCCGTGGTGGCCAGAAGCAACGCACGACCGTAGCCGAGCGCGGCACGAAGCCGGCTCAGAACCCCCAAGCCCGGCACCAGATCACGCGTCACGAATCGAGTCCGCCGGGTCGCCACCCTGATATCGGCGGCGAGCGCCACAGCCCAGCCGAATCCCGTGACCGGCCCATCCAGCAGGGCGATCGACAGCAGGTCGGGGCGGCGCAGCCACTCCACGGCGTCCCGCGCGTCGCGAAGCTCGGCGGCCGCCACATCGGCGGCAAACAACCCGTGGACGACGACCACGCGAACGTCGCCCGTGAGGGTGTGCCACGCGGCCCGCAGAGCCCGGAACGGCTCGGCAGGATGCGGGGGCGGCAACGCCACCCACCGCATCTGCCGAGCCGCTGCAGTGTCAGGCTTGCCGGGCCCGCCCCCGTGTCGCGCCGCCACGCCCCCGCAGCTGCACACCGGATTCGGTGAGGATGCGGTGGACGAAGCCGTACGACCGTCCGGTCTGCTCGGCGAGGGCCCGGATGCTGAACCCCTGGTCGTACTTCCTGCGCAGTTCTGCTGCGAGCCTCTCCCGCTCGCTGCCGGTGACCCGGCTACCCTTCTTGACGGTCTCGGCCACGGTCCTTTCCCCTTCTTGCTCGAACGGTCGGGCGGTTCTCCCTACCCATGATCAGTCATGATGCGGCCGTTCGCCACTCCCCGTCTGAGGTGAATTCTTCGACGTGTCATGCCTACCGACCGCATAATGATCATCTCTAGGTGACCGCCCGTTCAAACCTCCGCTGCGAAGGTTTTGGCCACCTGCGTGGTCTGACGTCACCTTACGAGATCAGACGCGAGTTTTGCTCATCAGGGGTATCGGCGTGTCGAGAAAATTCGCTGCGTTATTGCCGCATAACGGATTTGTAGTCGGACGGGCGCGTTTCAGACATTGAAGCCCATCGCACGCAGCTGCTGCCGGCCTTCCTCGGTGATCCGCTCCGGACCCCAAGGCGGCATCCACACCCAATTGATGCGGAAATCCTTCACCAGCCCATCGAGAGCCACCCTGGCCTGATCCTCGATCACGTCGGTGAGCGGGCACGCCGCCGACGTCAACGTCATGTCGATGATGGCGACGTTGTCGTCGTCCACCGTGAGCCCGTAGACCAAACCCAGATCGACGACGTTGATGCCGAGCTCGGGATCGACGACGTCGTACAACGCCTCTTTGACGTCCTCGACACTGGCCACCACGCTACCCACCTCCCGGGAAAGAGCCTAACCGCGAACGCCCACCGAGATGATCAGCTTTCGGCGGGCTCGCCACCGTGACGAGCCAACGCCTGCAACGTGGCATCCTTCCACGCCATCCAGGCGAGCAACGCGCACTTGACCCGCGCGGGGTACTTGGCCACCCCGGAGAACGCCACGGCGTCACCGAGCACCGCCTCATCGCCCACCTCGGCGCCCTTGGCCTGCATGAGGGCGAGGAACGCCTCGTGGGCCGCCATCGCGTCGTCGACTTCGCTCCCGATCACGAGGTCGGTGAGGACCGAGGCGCTTGCCTGACTGATGGAGCAGCCGATGCTGTCGTAAGAGACATCGAGGATCTTCGTGCCGTCGAGTTTCACCCGGAGGGTCACCTCGTCGCCGCAGGTCGGGTTGACGTGACGGACCTCGACGTCGTACGGCTCGCGGAGCCCGCGGTGGTGGGGGTTGCGGTAATGATCCAGGATGATCTCCTGGTACATCCCTTGGAGCTCCATCAGCCGAAGAACCTCCGCACTGCGTGGAGCGCATCGATCAGGGCGTCGATCTCCTGCTTGGTCGTGTACAGGTACGACGAAGCGCGGGTGGAGGCGGCCACCCCGTACCGCAGGTGGATCGGTCGGCCGCAGTGGTGGCCGGCCCGGACGGCGACCCCGTGCGCGTCCAGCACCTGCGCGACGTCGTGAGGGTGGACGCCGTCCACCACGAAGGAAATCGCCCCGCCGCGATCGACTGCCTCGGTGGGGCCGAGCACCCGCAGACCCTCGACCTCCGCAAGCCGAGTGAGAGCGTAAGCGGTGATCTCCCGCTCGTGCTCGGCGATCGCGTCCATCCCGATGGAGCGCAGGTAGTCGACGGCAGCGCCGAGGCCGACCACCTGGGCGATCGGAGGGGTGCCGGCCTCGTACTTGTGGGGAACCGCGGCGTACGTGGAGCGTTCCATCGTCACCGTCTCGATCATCTCGCCGCCGCCGAGGAAGGGTGGGAGTTCCTCGAGCAGCTCGCGGCGCCCCCACAACACTCCGACTCCCGTCGGGCCACACATCTTGTGTCCGGTGAAGGCCAGGAAATCCGCGCCGAGGGTGGTGACGTCGACCGGCATGTGCGGAACCGATTGGGAAGCGTCGACGACGACCAGCGCGCCGACGCGGTGGGCCCGCTCGGCGAGAAGAGAGACCGGGTTGATCGTCCCGAGGACGTTGGAGACGTGGACGACGGCCAGCACCCGCGTGCGTTCGGTAATAAGGTCGTCGACGTTCGAGAGATCAAGGCGGCCGTCGTCGGTAACGCCGAACCACCGCAGCCGGGCGCCGGTGCGTTCACAAAGGATCTGCCACGGAACGATGTTGGAATGGTGTTCCATCTCGGTGATGAGGACCTCGTCTCCGGGCCCCACGGCCCGCGGCCCCCAGCCGAGCACGTTCGCGACAAGATTCAACGCCTCCGACGAATTCTTGACGAAGACGATTTCCTCGGGTGCCGAAGCGTGGATGAATTCCGCTACTTTGATCCGCGCACCCTCATACGCTTCGGTGGCCTCCTCACCGAGCGCGTGGGTGGCCCGGTGGATATTGGCGTTGTGCCGCTCGTAGAACTCGGTGAGGACGTCGAGGACGGGCCGCGGTTTTTGCGAGGTGTTCGCGGAGTCGAGGTAGACGAGCGGGCGACCGTCTCGCACCTGGCGGTCGAGGATGGGAAAGTCCTTGCGCACCGTCTCGACGTCGAAGCTCACCGCGACCTCCTCACGTCGACCGCACCGTCCGGGCAGGATGGCCGACCATTTCTCCGACTTCTCCGACGCGTTTCCTTACGCGCTGGCCTTGACGTAGCGCTCGTACCCCTCGGATTCGAGCCGTTCGGCAAGTTCCGGGCCCCCTTCCTCGGCGATCCGCCCGTCGACGAAGACGTGCACGAAATCCGGCTGGACGTAACGCAGGATGCGCGTGTAATGCGTGATGAGCAGGACGCCGTGCTCCTTGTTCGCGCGGAAGCGGTTGATCCCCTCGGAAACCACGCGGAGGGCGTCGATATCCAGGCCGGAATCCGTCTCGTCGAGAATCGCGAACTTCGGGTCGAGCAACTCCAGCTGCAGGATCTCGTGACGCTTCTTCTCTCCTCCGGAGAAGCCCTCGTTGAGGTTGCGGTCGGCGAACGATGCATCGATCTGGAGCCGCTCCATGGCACCCTTCATCTCGGCGACCCACGCCCGCAGTCGTGGAGCCTGCCCACGGATCGCGGTCACCGCCGTCCGCAGGAAATTCGAGACCGAGACCCCAGGTACCTCGACGGGGTACTGCATGGCAAGGAAAAGACCGGCGCGGGCCCGCTCGTCGACCTTCATCGAGGTGAGATCGACGCCGTCGAGGAGGACCTGACCGGAGGTGATGTGGTACTTCGGATGACCGGCGAGCGCGTACGCGAGGGTGGATTTACCCGAACCGTTGGGGCCCATGATGGCGTGGGTTTCCCCGGAAGCCACCACGAGATCGACTCCGTGGAGGATTTCCCGCTCCCCCTCGGCCGCTTCGACCGTGACATGCAAATCGCGAATTTCCAGCGTGCTCATGCAAGCTCCTCGATGTGGGTGAGTTCGAGTTCGCGGTCGACGTGGGCGAGCAGTCGACTCACCACGTCGGGAACACCGATGTCGTCGATGAGATCTGCGAAGAAACCCCGCACGATAAGACGCCGAGCCTGCTCCCGGTCGATCCCGCGGGCTTGCAGATAGAAGAGTTGCTCGTCGTCGAGGCGACCGGTCGCGCTCGCGTGACCTGCACCGATGACCTCGCCGGTGAGAATCTCTAGATTCGGCACGGAGTCCGCTCGGGCGCCGTCGGTGAGGATCAGATTGCGGTTGGCTTCGTAGGTGTCAGTCCCGACGGCCTGCGGGCGGATGACGACGTCTCCAACCCACACCGTGCGGGCTTTCTCCCCTTGGAGCGCGCCTCGGTAATTCACCCGACTGCGACAGTGCGGAGCGGTGTGGTCGACGAGCAGTCGATTGTCGATGTGTTGCCCGGCGTCGGCGAAGAAGAGCCCGAGCAGCTCGGCATCGCCTCCCGGTGCGGCGAAGGAGACCAGCGGGGAGATCCGCACCGCGTTGCCGCCGAAGGTCACGTTGATGTGCCGGAGTTTGGCGTCTCTCCCGAGCCGCGCGGAGTGTGCGGCCACGTGGACGGCGTCGTCGTCCCATTCCTGGATGCTGACCACGGTGAGTGCCGCGCCGTCCCCGACGTCGAGTTCCACGTTGGCCGCGAACGTACCACTGCCCGCGTGATCCAGGATCACCGTCGCCGTGCTGTGCGGTTTCGCGACCACGACGAGGTGGCCGTAGGCGAGGGCCCCCGAACCCTTGACCGCAACGGTGAGAGGCTCGGAACGCTCCCCCTCCACCTCGACGAGAAGCGCTTCGGGAGCCTTTTGCCGTGCGACCGCGGAAATCCGGTCGAAGGGAGTGTGGACACGGTCCACCCGCGGGTCGGTCATCGGGACGATGCTCACCGGGGCGTCGTCGGAAAAGCTGTAATCCACCGTTCCGGTAGGCGCGGGGCCCGCGAACAGGGGACGGAGCCGCGGGAGCGCGGCAAAACGCCAGAGCTCCTGATGACTGTCCGGTTCGGGGAAATCCGCCGGGTCGAAGGAAAACGTCCGCTCCAGGTGCTTGCCGCCCTCCAGGCCGTGACTGTGCGGACGTAGGCCAAGGGGCGCATCCGGATCGTCGTCGAGCTTTCCGCGTTCGAGCTCGGAGGGCTCGGCGGAGTAGTTGAGCTGGGTCATCAGCCGACGGCCCCTTCCATCTGCAGCTCGATGAGCCGGTTCAGCTCCAAGGCGTATTCCATCGGCAATTCACGGGCGATCGGCTCGACGAAACCACGCACGATCATCGCCATCGCTTCGTCCTCGGTGAGCCCGCGACTCATCAAGTAGAAGAGCTGGTTCTCGTTCACCTTCGAGACCGTCGCTTCGTGCCCCATAGCGACGTCGTCCTCGCGAACGTCGACGTAGGGGTAGGTGTCGGACCGGCTGATGCTGTCGACCAGAAGCGCATCGCACTTCACCGTCGACTTCGAGCCGTACGCACCTTCCATCACCTGAACGAGACCGCGGTAGCTGGTCCGTCCGCCGCCCCGGGCCACCGACTTCGACACGATGGTGGACGACGTGTACGGCGCGGCGTGCACCATCTTCGCCCCCGCATCCTGGTGCTGCCCTTCTCCGGCGAAAGCCACCGACAGCGTCTCACCCTTCGCGTGCGGCCCGACAAGCCAAACGGCGGGGTATTTCATGGTGACCTTCGAGCCGATGTTCCCGTCCACCCACTCCATCGTCGCGCCTTCGTGCGCCACGGCACGCTTCGTCACGAGGTTGTAGACGTTGTTCGACCAATTCTGAATGGTCGTGTAACGACACCGCGCATTCTTCTTCACGATGATTTCGACGACCGCGGCGTGCAACGAATCTGTCGAATAAATCGGAGCGGTACATCCTTCGACGTAGTGGACGTACGCCCCCTCGTCGACGATGATGAGGGTCCGCTCGAACTGCCCCATGTTCTCGGTGTTGATGCGGAAATACGCCTGGAGCGGGATATCGACGTGCACGCCGGGCGGGACGTAGATGAACGAGCCGCCGGACCACACCGCCGTGTTGAGGGCGGCGAACTTGTTGTCCCCGGCCGGAATCACCGACCCGAAGTACTCCTTGAAGAGGTCCTCGTGTTCGCGCAGCCCGGTATCGGTGTCGAGGAAGATGACACCCTGGCGCTCCAAGTCCTCACGAATCTTGTGGTAGACCACCTCGGATTCGTACTGCGCGGCCACCCCGGCGATCAGTCGTTGCTTCTCGGCTTCCGGAATTCCTAGGCGGTCGTAGGTGCGGCGAATGTCCTCTGGGAGTTCGTCCCAACTGCTCGCCTGCTTCTCGCTCGCCCGCACGTAGTACTTGATGGTGTCGAAGTCGATGGCCGAGAGGTCGGCACCCCACGTGGGAAGCGGCTTCTTCTCGAAGATGCGAAGCGCCTTGAGGCGACGTTCGAGCATCCAGGCCGGTTCGCCTTTCTTGGCCGAGATATCGCGAACCACCTCTTCGGACAGCCCGCGGCGCGCCGATGCCCCGGCGATGTCCGGGTCGGCCCAGCCGAACTTGTACCGACCGAGCTGCTCCAATTCGGGGTGCTGCAGTGTCGTCATCGCGCGACCTCTCTTTCTCGGTCCACTCTCTCCCGGTCCAACGTCGTCGTCCGTACCTGGCTTCTCGTGCGGCGTCCAGCCCGTGCGACCTCACGCCGTGGCCGCAGCAGCGCACCCATCCCCCGCCGGCCGGCCACCTCACCCCCGACGAGCACGCCCGCAGGGATGTGTGTCGTGCAGACTCCATCACCGTGCGCGATCGTCGCGAGGCGCTGCACGTGGGTCTGCAGCAGCCGGGCGAAGGCCTGGGTCTCCGCCTCGCACAATTGCGGGAATTCCGCTGCCACATGCGCGATCGGGCAGTGGTGTTGGCAGATCTGCGCTCCCGTCGGGACCTCTTCTACAGAAGCGGCGTACCCGTCGTCCGACAGGGCGGCCGCCAATGCCGCCGGCCGCTGCTTCGGCTCCACGCCGCCGAGCACCGTTGCGTACCGCGTCTCGAGCTCCTCTGCGCGGCTGCGGGCGAACTCCCGAACTGCCGACTCCCCCGCCAGATTCGCCACGTACCGCAACGCCGCGGTCGCGAGCGTGTCGTAGGCGTGGGGAAATGCGGCACGGCCGAGTTCGGTGAGCGCGAAGAGCTTTGCGGGGCGGCCGCGGTGCCGGACCCTCCCCCGCGGTTCGGGCACTTCGCACACCTTGCCGGCTGCGATCAGTGCATCGAGATGCCGACGGACGGCGGCTGGCGTGAGTCCGAAGCGCAGCCCGAGAGCCACCGCACTCTGCGGCCCGTGCTCGTGGAGCGCCCGCGCCACTCGATCACGAGTGCGCACGTCCTCCGACCACGGAGAGGCAACGGCGGATTTCACAACGGCAATGTTACCTATTTCGGGGAGGGCGCGGCCGGGAGGGGCGTGAAACGTACCATCGTGGCGTGCACGCGACGCGGGTGATATCCCGCCTCCGATCTTGGCGAGCGAGTCCCGCCGTCGTGCGCAGGTGGACCGGAGCGGCCCTGCTGGCCAACATCGCGATCGTCGGCACCGGAGGGCTGGTCCGCCTCACCGGCTCAGGGCTGGGATGCCCATCGTGGCCGGACTGCACTCGCTCCTCGCTGGTCCCCACCGCCGAGCTCTCCTGGCACAAGTACGTGGAGTTCGGCAATCGGCTCTTCACCTACGTAGTCCTCGCGACCGCAGTGGGCGCCCTCCTCGCCGTCCACCGCGCAACCCCCCCGCGCGCCGACCTCAAGGCGTGGGTGTGGGGCACCCTCCTCGGCGTACCGGCCCAAGCGGTGATGGGCGGCATCACCGTGCTGACGGACCTCAACCCGTGGGCGGTCGCGGCACACTTCCTGCTCTCGATGGGCGTGGTCGCCCTCGCGACGGTGGCATGGCTGCGCGCGAAGCCGGACGACGTCCCGCCCGCCCCGCCCCTCCTGCGCCGCGCCGGCTCGGCCCTCCTCGTTTTGACCTTCGCCGTCTGCGCCGCAGGAACGACCGTGACGGGGGCGGGACCACATGCCGGGGATCCTCGCGCGGCCCGCATCCCGGCACGCCCGGCCTCCCTCGCGCAACTCCATGCCGATCTCGCCATGCTGCTGATCGGACTGGCGGTGGGGCTAGCCATTGCCGCCACGATCATCGACGTCGGACGGCGCGCACGTCTCGCCACGCGGGGTTTGGTCGGCGTCCTCGGCTTCCAAGCCGTCATCGGCTGGGCGCAGTACTTCCTCGGCCTCCCCGTCGGGCTGGTCGAGATCCACATGCTGGGGGCGGCTCTCCTCGTCACGGGTGCGACCTGCGTCGCCGTTTCGCTGCGCACTCCCGCCGCAGACCGAGTATCTCGGACTCTCGACACCGACACTCCGCCGGTCGGCGATGAAAGCGCTCTCTTCCCTACGGGGGAAGACAAATCGGCCGAATTCGCGCCAGCCCGGGGCCTCCCGGTCACGCCGCGATAACGGATCGATACCGAACCAACCGGCTGGCCCGGATCCCCCTTACGGGACCACGCAGCCGCGACATATGTTGTCCGACGCAACAACTGGGCCGTCCTGCGGAGCAAACGCTCCGCGCCCAGCCTGGAGCAAGAGGGGATGTCTATGTACAAGAACGCTGTTCGAATCGCTGCGATCACCGCTATTGCCGGACTCGGCATCGCGGCGTGCAGCAGCAGCAAGAGCACCGGCGGCAGCACGCCGAGCGCCGCGGGGAGCTCGCAGAGTGCAGCCGCGTCATCGTCGGCTGGCGGCGGCGGTGGCGGCGGCGCCCAGGTGGGTGTCATCCTCCCGGACACCCAGTCCTCGTCGCGTTGGGAGAGCCAGGACCGTCCGAACCTGCAGAAGGCCTTCCAAGCCGCAGGTATCAAGGCGGATATCCAGAACGCCTTGGGCGACAAGAACAAGTTCGCTCAGATCGCCGACAGCATGATCCAGGAGGGCGTCAAGGTTTTGATCATCGTCGACCTCGACAGCCCCTCGGGTGCGGCGGTGGAGGCCAAGGCCGCGCAGGCCGGCATCAAGACCATCGACTACGACCGGCTCACCCTCGGGGGGAGCGCTTCGTACTACGTCTCCTTCGACAACGTGCAGGTCGGCAAACTCATGGGCCAGGGCCTGGTCGACTGCCTGAAGGACAAGACCGCTCAGGCAACGACGTCGAACCCGGTAAAGATCATTGAGATCAACGGCTCGCCGACGGACAACAACGCGACCCTCTTCAAGCAGGGTTACGATTCGGTGCTCGATCAGCAATACGCAACCGGCAAGTGGAAGAAGGTCGGCGACCAGTCAGTGCCCAACTGGGACAATGCCCAGGCTGGAACGATCTTCGAGCAGTTGCTCACCGCCGCCGGTGGCAAGGTGGACGGCGTCCTCGTCGCCAACGACGGCATGGCGCAGTCCGTGATCACCGTTGAGAAGGCGCACGGACTCAAGGCGCCGGTCACCGGCCAGGACGCGACCGTGCCGGGCCTGCAGAGCGTGCTCCGCGGTGACCAGTGCGGCACCGTCTTCAAGAACACCTCGCTGGAGGCCCAGGCGGCCGCCCAGCTCGCGATCGATTTGATCCAGGGCAAGGACCCCGGTTCTCTCATCAACGGCAAGGTTCACGATCCTCAGGGCAACCGCGACGTCCCGTCCGCGCTGCAGACGCCCGAGTGGATCACGGCCGACAAGGTCGAGGACGTCGTCAAGGCCGGGCAGGCGTCGGCCGCCGACATCTGCAAGGGTGACGTGGCGGCGCTCTGCCAGAAGTACGGCGTGAGCTGAACCCTCCTCAGTTGCTGGTGGCACGACCGCACGGTCGTGCCACCAGTGTTCGTGGACCTGCGCGGATTGCTCCAAAGATGGTCGCCGCGGGTTCTATCGTCGGTGTCAGGTAGGCCCTTGTCGATGCGGCAAGGCGGGACCGAAAGAAGGCGAAAGCGTGGCAGATACCCCGATGCTGGCCCTGCGGGGCATCAACAAGAGTTTCGGCGCCGTCCACGTCCTGCGCGACGTGGACTTCAACGTGTATCCGGGCGAGGTCATGGCTCTGGTCGGCGACAACGGCGCCGGCAAGACGACCCTCATCAAATGTCTGGCGGGCATCTACCCGATCGACAGCGGCGAGTTCCTCCTCGACGGAAAGCGGATTCACATCCACGGACCTCGAGACGCCGCCGCGTACGGCATCGAATTCGTCTATCAAGACCTCGCACTCTGCGACAATCTCGACATCGTCCAGAACATGTTCCTGGGTCGGGAATTGCGCACCCGGCCGTTTCGGGTTCTCGACGAAGGCGCCATGGAGCGTCGGGCCCGAGAAACCCTCGCGAGTCTCTCGGTCCGCACGATTCAATCCGTCCGGCAAGTGGTTTCCAGCCTTTCCGGTGGACAGCGCCAGACCGTCGCCATCGCCAAAGCGGTGCTGTGGGAGAACCGCGTCATCGTCCTGGACGAGCCCACCGCCGCCCTCGGCGTGGCGCAGACGAAACAGGTACTCGACCTCGTGCGTCGGTTAGCGGATGCCGGGCACGGCGTCGTCCTCATCTCCCACAACATGAACGACGTCATGCAGGTCGCCGATCGGATCACTGCGATGTACCTCGGGCGGGTCGCCGCCGAGGTGCGCGCCGCCGACGTCACTCATTCGCAAGTGGTCGAGCTCATCACCGCCGGACGCAGCGGCGAGCTCGGACTGCAGCCCGCTGAAGCAGCACAAAGCGCCTGATTCCGTGTAGGTGTGAGATGACAGAACTCAAGCCAACCCAGACCGGCACATCCGCCACCAGTGAGCAGGCAACGTTCGGCGGATTCGGCGGCGACATCGGAGCCCTGACGCTGCGGGATTCCTTCAGGGCCTACGTCGCCAAGGTTCGCCGCGGGGACCCCGGTGCGCTGCCGGCACTGCTCGGTGTCATCGTCCTGCTCGTCGTCTTCAGCACGACGAGCCCGCGCTTTCTCACGGTCGGCAACCTGGCAAATCTGCCCAGCCAAGCGGGGGGTTACATCCTGCTCGCCATGGGCCTGGTCTTCGTCCTCCTCCTGGGCGAAATCGACCTGTCGGCCGGAACGGCCAGCGGAGTATGTGCGTCGGCGATGGCACTCGCCCTCAACCACCACGGCAATCTGTACAACGTGCTCAAGGGAGGCACGTTCGGTGTCTACCTCGCAGCCTTCGTCTTTACTTTGGGGGTCGCCATCTGGCAACGGCTGTGGTGGGCCGCCCTCGCGATCCTCGCCGGGATTCTCGTGCTCATCACCGGTGCCGCGGCCAACCAAATCGCCGCAATCTATTTGGCGATCGCGACCGGGACGGCAATCGGTGTCCTGACCGGTTATCTGGTCGCCAAGGTAGGCATCCCCTCGTTCGTTGTCACCTTGGCTCTGTTCCTCGGATGGCAAGGGGTTCTGCTCCAATTCGAAGGACAGGGGAACGCCATCCCGACGCAACGGTTCCACATCGTCAACGCGGTCGCGAACAAGAACATCCCCCCGGTGTGGAGTTGGGTGATGTTTGTGGTCTTCGTCGGGGGATACGCTGCGGTCACCTTCGTTCGTTCGGTACGCCGCCGAGCCCAGGGCCTTTCGGCGGAGCCGCTCAGCCTCGTCGGGCTTCGCGTCGCCGTGCTCACCGTCTTCGGGGGGCTCGCCGTCTACTTCCTCAACCAGGAACGTTCCCCGAATCCCAAGCTCACGTCGATCCGCGGTACACCATGGGTTGTCCTCATCATTCTCGTGCTCCTCGTCCTGCTCACCCTGCTGCTCACCAAGACCGCCTACGGGCGGCACCTCTACGC
>JAIMAI010000023.1 GCA_023512015.1 Acidothermus sp.
GTGAGCCACCGATCGAGGACGTCGACCAGGCCCGGCGGAGTCGCCGGAGCCAGGGTTGCCACCGACGTCCCGGGCACCGGCGGGCCGCCGGTCAAGGCGAGGACGAGAAGCCGCGCCACATCGGCGAGGTCGGACGATCCGCCAACCGGGGCCGGAGGCGAGGTGGTCGCCGAGCCGAAGCCCACCAGAAGCGGTTTGCCGATCTCGCTGAACACGACGTGCTCGGGGTGGATTCGGCCGTGGACGAAGCCGCGGCTCACCAGCCCTTCGACGGCGCGGACCAATGCGACGCCAAGGGTGATGACCTCACCCGGCGAGAGGCGGCCGCGCCTGTCGAGCAACTGCGCCAGGCTGCCGCCCGCGGCGTACTCGGTGACCAGGACCGTCGGTGCCCGCCCTCTCCACCAGCTGCCCCGCATACCGGCGACCAAGCCGACGACGTGCTCGTGCGAGACCGCGGCCAGAACGCGAGCTTCGTGTTCCAGCCGAGCCACGACAGATCGCGACCGTCCGATCCCCGGGCGGGGCCGTTTCACAGCCACCAGCCGCCCGGTGCGCCGATGCCGGGCCCGCCACACTTCGGTGCGCGGGCCCTGTGCGACCAGGCTCTCGACCTCGTATCCGGGAATCGACGGCAGCTCAGCCACGGCCGCCATTCCACCCCACCCGGCCGACGACTGGGAGCGGATTTCCACAACCCTTGGTCCTCAGGCTCGCGGCGTAGGCTACCTGGCATGGTCGGTGGCCGGTTCGCGCGCATGATCGCGCCCGCGGCGGCCGTCAGCGTCGTGATCGCGGGGGTCTCGGCGGCCGCCCACCACACCGGTGGCGCCCTACCCGAGCTGCCGACGCGGACGGCGAGTCAACTGGTCGCGGCCCTCGCCGAACCCCGGGTTCCCGGCATCTCGGGAACCGTGGAAATCACTGCCGATTTCGGTCTTCCGTTCGTCCCTCCGCTCGGTGTCCAGCCCGCCGGCCAGGTGGTCACGAAGCTGCTCTCGGGGACGCACACGGTCCGGGTGTGGGCGTCGTCCAAGGGATTTCGCGCCCAAATCCTGGACCAACTCGACGAAACCGAGATCGTCGCGAACACCACGACCCTCTGGGTGTATTCGTATTCGGGGAATAGCGTCACGCATTTTCCGCTCACTCGGCTGCACGGCTTGGGCGAGCTGTTTACGTCGACGCAACCCGACGCGTTCACCCGACGCCTGCTCTCTACGCTCGCCTCCACCACATCGGTGCAGACGGCCGGGACGACGTCGGTAGCGGGCCGAGCAGCCTACGTTCTCACCCTCACCCCGACCGACGCGAATACGTCGGTCGGACACATCGAGGTGGACCTCGACGCCGCCACACAGGTCGTACTGCGCGTCGCGATTTTCCCGAAGGATTCGGCAAATCCGGCCTTGACGACGGCTTTTCGCTCGGTGTCGTTCGGTCCCGTCGCATCCTCGCGATTCGCGTTCACGCCCCCACCAGGATCCGGTGGTACGTCCCCACCGGGAGCCTCGGCCGAGCCCGGCGCCGTTCCCCCTCGGCCACAGCAGGAGCGGTCGACCCCCTCGTCGTCCGCCCTCTCCGCCCACCACGGTCCGGAATTCCTCGGAAACGGATGGTCGACCATCACGGTCCTTGCGGCCACCTCGGGAATAGCCGAGGGAATTGCCTCCGCGGTGTCGTACTACGGCGAACCGGTGCCCGGCGGCGTCCTCCTCGCCACGCCGCTCCTCTCCTTCGCCGTCGCCGACGGAAACCTCTACGTCGGGGCCGTGACGTCGTCGGCAATGCGGGCTGCACTGAAAGTGGGTCGCCCGTGAGCGACCTCGCGATCGAGACCACCGGTCTCGCCAAACGTTTCGGCACCCGTTTCGCCGTGGACGGGATCGACCTCGCCGTCCCCCGCGGAGCGGTGTACGGATTTCTCGGGCCGAACGGCTCGGGCAAGACCACCACGATTCGCCTGCTCCTCGGACTGCTCGCCCCCAACGCCGGGAAAATTCGGGTACTCGGCGACCCCATCCCGCAGGCCGCTCGTGAGGTGCTTCCGCGGGTAGGGGCGCTCGTGGAAGGCCCAGCGTTCTACCCCTTTCTCAGCGGGGCAGCCAACCTAGCCCGACTCGACAGCGCGAATCCCCACGCCTCGGCCAAGGACCGCCGGGCACGCATCGCCGCCGCCCTGGAGCGGGTCGGCCTCGGCCACGTCGCCGAGAAGAAAGTCCGGACGTATTCGCTCGGCATGAAGCAACGGCTCGGTATCGCGGCCGCGCTGCTGTCTCCCCGTGACCTGCTGATCCTCGACGAGCCGACCAACGGGCTCGATCCGCAGGGGACCCGCGAGGTGCGGGCGCTGGTGCGTTCGCTCGCCGAGGACGGGACGACGGTTTTCGTCTCCTCGCATCTGCTCGCCGAGGTCGAGCAGATGTGCACCCACGTCGGAGTGATGAGCCAAGGAAAGCTGGTGGCGCAAGGGGATCTGGAGACGCTGCGCCGACTGCGCCGTCCCCGTCTCGTGGTGGAGACCCCGGACGCCGACCACGCCGCGCACGTCCTTTCCGGACTGTGCCTGCGCGACATCCGCGTGGAGACGCGGGGCGATCGGTTGCGGGTCGTCGCCGACGCCGACGGGACGCCGACGGAAGAGGTGTGCGCGGCCTTGGTCCACGCGGGGGTGCGGGTCCGCGGGATCGCCTCCGACCACGGCAGTTTGGAGGATTTGTTCGTGGCGTTGACCGGTGAGGGATTCGAGGTTGCCGGATGAGCACCGCGACGACCCGACCGAGCGGCGCGACCCGGCGCATTCGCGGCGCGCATTTCTCGAGCGTCCTCGGCAGCGAACTGCTGACGTTGTTCCGCCGTCGCCGCACCATTGCCTTGCTCGCGGTGCTGGCCGCGGTACCGGTGCTCATCGCGGTCGCGGTGAAACTCTCTTCCCACCAAGTGAATCCCGGTGAGGGACCGGCGTTTCTCGACCGGGTCACCCAGAACGGCCTTTTCGTGGCGCTGACCGCGTTGGCCGTTTGCACGCCGTTGTTCTTTCCGCTCGCCACCGGAGTGGTGGCCGGTGACACCATCGCAGGCGAAGCCAATCTGGGCACCTTGCGGTACTTGCTGGTCGCACCGGTCGGGCGCGTCCGCCTGCTCGCCGCGAAATTCCTTGCCGCGGTGGCGTTCTGCGCCGCTGCGACCCTGGTGGTGGCTCTGGTCGGCGCGGCGATCGGAGCCCTGCTCTTCCCGATCGGTCCGGTGACCCTGCTCTCGGGGGCGACGATCCACCCCCTCGATGCGTTGGGCCGGGAATTCCTGGTGGCGGGATACGTGACGATCTCGCTGATCGGCATGGCCGCGATCGGGCTGTTCATCTCGACCCTCACGGAGGTGCCCGTGGGCGCGATGGCCGCGGTCGTCGTCCTCGCCATCGTCTCTCAGGTCCTCGGCACGATCCCCCAGGTCGCCTGGATGCACCCGTGGCTGTTCTCCCACGAGTGGCTCGGCTTCGGCGATCTGCTTCGCGACCCGATCGAGTGGTCGAGCACCATCCGCAACGGCTTGCTGCAAGCCGGGTACGTCGCCGTATTCGGCGCCTTGGCGTACGGGCGCTTCACCACCAAGGACATCCTGGCCTGAACCGCCGCGGTATCGTCGCAGATGTGCTGGTCTTCGAACACCACGGCATTGTCGATTACCGGGAGGCATGGGCGCGGCAACGAGAATTGCACGCACGGCGCGTCGCCGACGAAATTCCCGACACCTGCTTGCTGTTGGAACATCCGCCGGTGTACACCGCCGGTAAGCGAACCGCGGATTTCGAGCGCCCCACCGACGGCACCCCGGTCATCGAAGTCGACCGCGGTGGCCGGATCACCTGGCACGGTCCCGGGCAGCTGGTGGGCTACCCCATCGTGAAATTGCCGGTGCCGATTGATGCCGTCGGTCATGTGCGTCGTATCGAGCGTGCCCTCATCGCGGTTTGCGCGGACCTCGGCGTCCGCGCCCACCAGATTCCGGGCCGTTCGGGAGTGTGGGTCGACGCCGACGACGGCTGGCCGGCGAAGAAAATCGCCGCGATCGGGGTGCGAATTTCTCGGTGCACCACCATGCACGGCTTCGCGCTCAACTGTGACCCGGACCTGAGCTGGTTCCGCCGGATCGTGCCGTGCGGTCTGCCGGACGCCGATGTCACCTCGCTTTCCGTCGAATGCGGACGGGACGTCACGGTCGAAGAGGTCCGGCCCTTGGTCGTCCGGCGATTGACGGAGTTCTTGGTGCCCACGGCCGCCGTGGTTCGGGCGGATGACGTTTCGGTAGGCTGAAACCACGCGACGAGCAGAGCTGAGGAGGCGGGCGTGACCGCGGTGACCCCCGACGGGCGAAAACTCCTGCGGATCGAAGCCCGCAACGCGCAGGTCCCGATCGAACGCAAACCCGCTTGGATTCGTACCCGCGCCCACATGGGCCCCAATTTCCACGATCTCAAGGAGTTGGTGCGCCGCGAAGGTCTGCACACCGTCTGCGAAGAAGCCGGATGCCCGAATATCTTCGAGTGCTGGGAGGACCGGGAAGCTACCTTCCTCATCGGCGGGGACACGTGCTCCCGGAATTGTTCGTTCTGCCAGATCCATTCCGGCAAACCGGCTCCGCTCGACCGTGACGAACCCCGTCGGGTGGCCGAATCGGTGGCGCGGATGCGACTGCGGTATGCGACCGTGACCGGCGTCACCCGCGATGACCTGGACGACGAAGGGGCCTGGCTGTATGCCGAGACGGTCCGCGCGATCCACCGCGTGGTCCCCGGCTGCGGAGTGGAGGTCCTCACTCCCGATTTCCACGGCAAGCAGGAGCTGCTCGACGAGGTTTTCGGAGCACGCCCGGAGGTCTTCGCCCACAACATCGAGACCGTCCCGAGGATTTTCCGTTCGATCCGCCCGGGTTTCCGATACGAGCGGTCGTTGGAGGTGTTGCGCCTGGCCCGCGAAGCGGGTCTGGTGACCAAATCCAACCTCATCTTGGGCCTCGGCGAACGCCGCGAGGAGATCAGCGCTGCGCTCGCCGACCTCCGCTCGGTCGGCTGCGAGCTCGTCACGATCACGCAGTATTTGCGGCCGTCGGTCCGCCACCACCCGGTGGAGCGGTGGGTGACCCCGCAGGAGTTCGAGGAACTCGCCGCCGAGGCCCGCAGCCTCGG
Organism: Acidothermus sp.; assembly: GCA_023512015.1. Lineage (GTDB taxonomy): Bacteria > Actinomycetota > Actinomycetes > Acidothermales > Acidothermaceae > Acidothermus. The sequence continues at coordinate 5,186 of JAIMAI010000023.1, forward strand.
TTTCTCCGGGGTGATGTCGGGGCCGTTGGTCCGCTCCTCCTACCGAGCCGGACGGCTGTACCGCGAGGCGATCGCAAGCCGGACGGCGGCTCCGACCGCCGCTGGCCTATCCTGAGTCCCACCCCCGCAACCCGGTCCCGCGCGGACTCCCGCGACCGGTCGCACGACGAACCAACCCAGAGGACGATGGCTCGAGCATCTGCGAATTCCCGCCCTGCGGGCCGCCGCAGCGGCGCGGCGACCGACGCCTCCGACGTCCCGAAGAAGCGCCGGGCGCAAATCCGAGAAGCTTTCCGGATCACCCGGGCCCGCGACCGCCGTCTCGTCCCCGCGATGACCCTCGGAGGTCTGATCACCTTTGCGGTCTTCGAGGGAGCGGGGTGGGGGCTCGGGCAGCCCATCGTCTTCACCGTCTTCGGCGTTATCGGCGGGATCCTCGGGGCCTTCATCGTCTTCGGACGCCGAGCCCAAGCCGCCGCCTACGCCGAGATCGAAGGCCAACCCGGGGCCGCCGCGGCGGTGATCTCGACCTTGCGTGGGGACTGGCGGGTGACCCCGACGGTGGCCGGCACCCGCGCGATGGACGTTGTCCACCGGGTCGTCGGCAAACCGGGCGTGATCCTCATCGGGGAGGGTGACCCGAACCGACTGGCGCCGCTCATCACCGACCAGCAGAAGCGGATCAACCGCGTGGCCTCGGGCACCCACGTAGAGGTGATCTACGTTGGGAACGGTCCCGGGCAGGTGCCGCTCCGCAAACTGCCGGGTCGCCTCAGCCGCCTCCCCCGCCGCTACCGGGGCGCCACCGTCGACCAGATCGAGAACCGGCTACGCGCCCTCGGCACCTTGGCCAATGCCCTGCCGAAAGGCCCGCTGCCGAAGGGGATGCGCCTGCCGCGCGGCCTACGCCTCCCGCGCTGACCCGCCCCGATCCGGAGGCTCCCCCTCCCGCGCTCGCCCTTGCCGTCGGCCCGTCCCGCGCCGGGCGGCACCGTCGCCGTCCCGCCCGTCTTCCCGCGCGGCCGGGTCAGAGTCGGACGACGACACACCCCGCGGCCTTGTCGTGCAGACCGCGGTAGTCGGTGTCGTAGATCACGGCTGGGACGACGCAGAGCAGCAACGCGGTGCGCACGACGACCCAAAGCAGCGCAACCCGCGAGCCGTCGAGGCGGCGAACCCCGATACCTACCAGGCGCATCCCGAACGTGGTGCCGAGCGCGGAGAGCAGCACCACGTATTCGAGGGTGAAAACGGCGAGGGTGAGGAACGGGCGGTCGCCCGGGGCGAGCAACCGGTGGCCGGTGAAGAGCGCGACCACCAGCAGGCACGCCAACCAGTCGAGGACGAGGGCAGCCAGCCGCCGTCCCATTCCGGCGACCGACATCGGCCCGGCCGGTGGTAACCCGAGTCGCTCCCCGGGATACGTTGAGCGCGGCGAGGAGTCCGGGACGTCGAGCCGCGGCCCGTCGAGCCACGAGTCCCGCGTCTTGCGCACGCCGGCCACGATAGCCCCGCCGTAACGTCGCCGAAACACCCGGGACACCGACGAGAAACCGCCACCCGCTACGGTCGGGGTGACCCGCCACGCTACCGAGGAGGAGACGCATGTTCCGAAACGCCGACGAAGTCCTGGCGTTCATCCGCGACAACGACGTGAAGTCGGTCGACGTCCGATTCTGTGACCTACCGGGCATCATGCAGCATTTCACCGTTCCGGCCGAATCCTTCGACGAGAGTGTCTTCCGTGACGGGCTGGCGTTCGACGGTTCGTCGATCCGCGGATTCCAGGCGATCCACGAGTCGGACATGCAGCTCCTTCCGGACCCGACGACCGCCTTCATCGACCCGTTCCGCGCCGAGAAAACACTCGTGATGAATTTCTTCATCCACGACCCGCTGACCGGCGAGGCCTACAGCCGTGACCCGCGTAACGTGGCGCGCAAAGCAGAGGCGTACCTGGCCAGCACCGGCATCGCGGACACCGCGTATTTCGGCCCGGAGGCCGAGTTCTACATCTTCGACGAGGTGCGGTTCGAGACGTCGGCGCACCAGAGCTACTACCACATCGACTCGATCGCGGGTGCATGGAACACCGGCCGTATCGAGGATTCCGGGAACCGCGGCTACAAGGTGCGTTACAAGGGCGGCTATTTCCCGGTACCCCCGACAGACCATTTCGCCGACCTGCGGGCGGAAATGGCCCGTGAGCTCATCAAGGTGGGCATCATCGTCGAGAAGCAGCACCACGAGGTCGGTACCGCCGGCCAAGCGGAAATCAACTACAAGTTCAACACCCTGCTGCGGGCCGCCGACGATCTGCAATTGTTCAAGTACATCGTGAAGAACGTCGCGTGGCGCAACGGCAAAACCGTGACGTTCATGCCGAAACCGATTTTCGGTGACAACGGCTCCGGTATGCACACCCACCAGAGTCTGTGGAAGGACGGCGCCCCGCTCTTCTACGACGAGCTCGGCTACGCGGGTCTTTCGGATATGGCCCGGTACTACATCGGCGGGCTGCTCAAGCACGCTCCTTCGCTGCTGGCCTTCACCAACCCGACCGTGAACAGCTACCACCGCCTGGTGCCCGGTTTCGAAGCGCCGGTCAACCTGGTGTACAGCCAGCGGAACCGTTCGGCGTGCATCCGCATCCCCATCACCGGAAACAATCCGAAGGCCAAGCGTCTGGAGTTCCGGGTCCCCGACCCGTCCTGCAACCCCTACCTGGCGTTCGCCGCGATGATGATGGCCGGCCTCGACGGCATCAAGAACAAGGTCGAGCCGCCGGAGCCCATCGACAAGGACCTCTACGAGCTGCCGCCGGAGGAGCACGCCAACGTGCCGCAGGTGCCCGGCTCGCTCCCCGAGGTCCTCGACGCGCTCGAAGCCGACCACGACTACCTGCTCGAAGGGGGGGTCTTCACCCCGGACCTCATCGAGACCTGGTTGGAGTACAAGCGCACCAAGGAAGTCGATTCGATTCGGCTGCGGCCTCACCCGCACGAGTTCGAGTTGTACTTCGACGTCTGACAGACCGGCTCCTCCTCGTGGGCGCCGTGGTGATCCCGCCGCGGCGCCCACGTCGTTTGCGGGTCATCTCCGGGGCTGCGCCCGGTAAGGGACGGCGGAGGTGGCCGTCGTCCCCTCCCCGCGTCCGCGATCTTCTGGCAAGATTGCGAATTGTGGCTCGTGAGGAGGTCTCGCTCCCCCAAACCCCGTCGCCCGCGGTGACGGCGTCGCTTCCTTCTCCGAGCATCCGGGGCCGGCTCTACGCGATCCTCGTGGCGCTGGCGGATCTCCTGCGCGGGGTACGTCGGCGGCTGCGCGAACACCGCAAGCCCCGCTTCTGGCAGGAGCTTTGTTTCGTCGTCGCGAGCTACCTCGTCTATTCGCTCATTCGCGATGCGGTTCCCGGGCACATCACGCTGGCGCTGCGGCACGCCGGCGACATCCTCGACGCCGAACGGGCGATGCACCTGAACGTGGAGAAATCACTGAACCACCTGGTGGCCACCGCCCACATCGGAGGCCTTCACCTGCTCGCGCAAATTTCCAACTATTACTACGCCACCATGCATTTCATCGTCGTCATCAGCGTGCTGGTGTGGCTCTACGTCCGTCGCCCTTACTATTACCGCGGTGCGCGCACGGCGTTCTACGCGGCGAACGCCTTGGCCGCCGTGGTGTTCTGGCTGTATCCGGTCGCCCCTCCGCGTCTCATGCCGAACGGCGGCTACGTCGACACCATCGTCGTGTTCCACACCTGGGGCTCGTGGGGTTCCGGAGGGGTGGCGAAAATCTCCAATCAATTCGCGGCGATGCCGAGCCTGCATATCGCGTGGGCGTTGTGGGCCGGTTTGGTGGTCTGGGCCCTCGCCCGACGTTGGTGGGTGAGAGCTCTGGGCATCGTCTATCCGCTCACGACCTTCTTCGTCATCGTCGGGACGGCGAACCACTTCGTCCTCGACGCCGTCGGCGGAGTAGCCGTGCTCGCCGCGGGTTTCGCCGTCCAACGCCTGCTGTCGGGACGGCCGGTTTTCGACACGTTAACGTTGCCGCTGAGCGGCGGCAAGCTGATACCAGGCGTGATCGACGGCGTGATCGGGCCAGAAATATCGAAGCAGTGACACGATGAGCAGCCCGGCGACGCCGGCCCACGCCACCCCGGCTGCGGCACCTTGCCAGTCTCCGACCAAACCCCACAGGGCGAAACCCAGCCCTTGCGTCAAGGAAATCGAGGCGCTGGCGAGCCCGTTCGCCCGGCCGCGCAAACCGGCGTCGGTGATGACGTTGTACGCGGCGATGCTCGTGATTACGAAGCATTGGGCCATGCCGGACCCCAGCCACAGCAGCCCGACGACCCACAGCGGAGGCCGCAGCGCGGTGGCCGCCAGCAGCAGCGCGCCGATCGCGGGCATTCGCAGCAGCCACCGCCCCTGCTGCACCGGGGAGAGGAACCGCACGTACAGCCACGCCCCGAGGGCGACCCCGCACGGCGACACGGCGGTGAGCAGCCCGGCGGCGACCGCACCGTGGCCCTCCTGCTTGGCGTAGGCGACGGCCAGGCCTTCCGGCGCGATGAGGAAGAGCAGGGTCAGCGCGCAGGCGAGGACGAGATACCTGCGCGCGGGCTCCGCCGCAACCAGCCGGATATCCGGCCCGATATTGCGCACCAGCGCACCGATCCGCAGCGGCTCCCGGGGCCGGACCGGTGGACGGGGGCGCACGTGGGTGGCGATGAGGGTGAACGACGCCAGGAACGTGGCGGCGTCCACCGCGAGGGCACCGCGCGGGGTGACCAGCGCAACGATGATCCCGCCGAGCGCGAAACCGAACACCTGGTCGATCTGCTGAAGAATGCGCCCGGTGGCCACCGCCGGCACGTACAGCGGGTCGCCTTCGAAGATGTCGGGGATCGTGGTACTGCGAGCGGTGACGAAAACCGGGGAGAAGAAACTCGCCAGCAATATCAACGCGATCAACGCCCAGATCGGTGCGTGGTCGTCGAACGTCAAGCCCATGAGAGCGAGCATGAGCACCGCGCGGGCGAAGTCGCAGACCAACAGCACCGTGCGGCGGGAGAAGCGGTCGACCAGTGGGGAGAGAACCACCCCGCCGAAAACCCAGGGGAGGTAGGTCACCGCATAGGAGGCAGCGGTGAGAAACGCATTGCTGGAGCGGGTGTAGACGAAGTAGGCCACCGCCAACCCGGCGATCTGATCGCCGCATTCGCTGGTGACCTGAGCGAGCGCGATGCCGCGGAACTCCCGATTGGCGAAAACCCCCCACCGTGATCGCCGCGTCGGCACACCGTCGGGCGTGGTCCGACGCGCTTCGTCGACACTCACGGGCATGCTCACATCCCCCGCCGGCCCGACCGGAGAACCCGCGTCAGGGGTAGAACACCCGCTCGACGACGGCCCGCGCCCTCCTGGTCACCCGTCGGTAAAGGTCTAGGAAATCACCGGGCTGGGAGGCAGCGTACCCGACGAGCCGGGCAACCCCTACCAGATCCCGCAAAACAGTGGGAATCGTGTCGGTTGGTCGCCCTCGGACCAAGACGAGGGCATTACGCACCTTGGTCACGAGCTGCCACGCATCGGCCAGCGTCGAGGCGTCCGCCGGATCGATGACCTGGGCCTGCGCGGCGGCGTGCAACGCGCCGAGGGTGGAGGTCGTTCGCAACGTGGGGATCCGGTGGGCGTGCTGGAGTTGGAGGAACTGCGCCGTCCATTCGATGTCGGCGAGCCCGCCGCGGCCGAGCTTGGTGTGCAGCGCCGGATCGGTTCCGCGCGGGAGCCGTTCCTTCTCCACCCGCGCCTTGATCCGCCGGATTTCTCGGGCCGCAGCGGCGTCGATCCCACCGGCGGGAAAACGAATCGGGTCGATCGCGGAGATGAACCGCTCCCCCAGCTCGCGGTCCCCGGCCACGACACGGGCTTTGAGCAGCGCCTGGGCCTCCCAGATTTCCGACCACCGCTCGTAGTAGGTGAGGAAGGATTCCAGGCTCCGGGTGAGGGGGCCTTGGCGACCTTCGGGACGCAGGTCGGCGTCCACCTCGACCGGCGGTTCGGGAGCAGGCCGGGCCAGCAGTCGGCGCAGCTCGTTGGCGATCTCGTGTGCGGCGGCGGCCGCGGGCGCGTCGTCGGTTCCCGGGAGGGGCTCGTGCACGAACAGCACGTCCGCGTCGCTGCCGTACCCCTGTTCCCGCCCCCCCAGGCGGCCCATGCCGATGACGGCGAGCCGCACGAGGCGAGCCTGCTGCGGCATCGCGCGGGAGACGACGTCGAGGACGGCGTCCAGGATCGCCTCGGTGATATCGGTGAGCGCCTCCCCCACGGCGGTGACGTCGAGCAGCCCGAGGATGTCGGCGCACGCGATGCGGAACAGCTCCCGGCGACGCAGCCCGCGGGCGACGTCCACAGCGACGGTCGGGTCGTCGTGGCGACGGACGGCGGCCAGCAGCTCGGCGCGCAGTTCCTCGCCGCGGCGCGGGCGTAACTGATACGGCCCCTCCCCCGGGCTGTCGGCGAGCATCGCGACGGATTCGGGGGCGCGGGCGAGGAGGTCGACGGCGTAGCGGCTGGTCGCGAGGATGCGGGCGAGGTGTTGGGCGGCGGCGCCTTCGTCTCGCAGGAACCGCAGATACCACGGGGTGTCGCCGAGGGCGTCGGAGAGTCGGCGGAACGCGAGCAGCCCGGCGTCGGGGTCGGGGGCGTCCGCGAACCAGCCGAGCAGAACCGGCAGCAGCGTGCGTTGGATTGCCGCGCGGCGGCTGACCCCGGCGGTGAGGGCCTCGATGTGGCGGAGGGCCGCCTGCGGGTCGGCGTATCCGAGGGCGGCCAGGCGGCGGACGGCGGCCTGCGGGGCCAGCCGCGCGTCGTCCTCCCCGAGCCGCGCGACGGCGCTGAGCAGCGGCCGGTAGAAGAGTTTCTCGTGGAGTCGGCGCACCAGGTGGGTGCATTTGGCGTATGCGGCCTGCAATTCCCCGACCGGATCGCGGCGAAATCCGAGAGCACGACCGAGGCGGCGCAATTCGGTGTCGTCGGTGGGCAGGCTGTGGGTGCGCCGTAACCGGAACAATTGCAGCCGGTGTTCCAGGGTGCGCAGGAATCGGTAGGCCTCGTCGAGGTCGCGGGCGTCGGCCCGCCCCACGTATCCGCCGGCGGCGAGGGCGCGCAACGCGGTGAGGGTGTGGGGACTGCGCAGGCTTTCGTCGGTTCGCCCGTGCACGAGTTGGAGCAGTTGGACGGCGAATTCGACGTCGCGCAGTCCACCGCGCCCGAGTTTGATTTCTCGCCCGGCAAGCTTTTCCGGAATGTTCTCCTCGACCCGCCGACGCATCGCTTGGACGTCTTCGACGAAATGCTCGCGGTCGGCCGCCTGCCAGACGAGCGGGGTGACCGCGGCCACGTACGCGCGGCCCAATTCCAGGTCACCGGCTACGGGTCGAGCTTTGAGCAGCGCTTGGAATTCCCAGGTTTTCGCCCACCGCTGGTAGTAGGCGAGATGGCTGGCGAGCGTGCGGACGAGCGGGCCGGATTTCCCTTCCGGCCGGAGCGCGGCGTCCACCTGCCAAATCGGCGCGCAGAGCCGAATAAGGGCGCCCGCCAAGCGGGTCGCCACTCGTAGCGCCTCGTCGTCACCGGTTTCGCCGACGGGCTCCGCGACGAAGACGACGTCGATATCGCTGACGTAATTCAATTCCCGTCCCCCGCATTTGCCCATGCCGATGACGGCGAGCTTGCATCGGTCGGCTTGCGGCCCGACTTCGGCGCGGGCGAGGGCGAGGGCGGCCTCCAGGGTAGCGGCGGCGAGGTCGGCGAGCTCCGCCCCCACCTGGACGACGTCCGCCTCTCCGGCGAGATCGCGGGCGGCGATGTCCAGCAACGCGTCGCGGTAGGCGGAAACCAGCGCGCTTTCGCGGTCGCCGTCCGGCTTTGCGATGGCGTCGAGCAGCGCGAGGCGGCGGGCAAGCCACGTCGGAGCCCGATCGGACGGAGTGCAAAGCGCCGTCCAACTCATCGGATGCGCCGCAAGGTGATCGCCGAGCGCGCTGCTCGCGCCCAAGACGAGCGCGAGGCGTCGGCGCGCCGAGGGATCGGTCTGCAGCACGGTGGCGAGGGTCGGCAGGGTGTCGCCCGTCTGGAGGAGGCGGTGCAGCGCCCGCAGCGCGAGGTCGGGGTCCGCCGCCTGACCGAGGTCGGTCAGGAGCTCGGGGGACGGCGCAAGCCCGGCGGCGTCCACCGCGTCCAGCAGCTCGGCGGCGCGAGTCGGTTCGGCGAAGCCGAGACGGGCCAGCAATCCCGTCTGGGTCGCCAGTCGTTCCAATTCCTCGACCACGGACGCCTGTCTCGGTAGACGACAACCTCGGCTCATTCTTCATCCCGGTCCGCCCTGCCCGGCAAACCAGGGCGCAGGCGACGAACCGTAGCGGAGCGGCGGGCTTGAAGCGCCGCGGCCCGCCGTGGCAGCATCGCGCACATGGCTCGCAGATCCGCCGCTCAGCAACGCCTCCGCGATTTGGCGCTGCTGCGCCGCGTCCGCGACCGGATTGACCGGGAGTATTCCCGGCCTTTGGACGTCGAGGCGCTCGCCCGCGGGGTGAACATGTCGGCCGGGCACTTGAGCCGCCAGTTCCGCCTTGCCTACGGCGAATCGCCGTACTCCTATCTGATGACGCGGCGGATCGAGCGCGCGATGGCGTTGCTGCGCCGGGGTGATCTCGACGTGACCGAGGTCTGCTTCGCGGTGGGCTACTCGTCCTTGGGCACCTTCAGTGCGCGGTTCACGGAGCTGGTGGGTGTGCCGCCCAGCGTGTACCGGCGTCGGGCGGAGGCGACGGCGGCAGGGATACCACCGTGCGTGGCGAAGCAGGTGACCAGACCGATCAGGAATGGAGAAGCCGGACGCGCCGAGCCGCAGCTACTGTGACCGCCATGGACATAACGATTCGCACTACCTTCCTCCCCCACACCGACCCGGACGCCTCGTTGGCTTTCTACCGCGATGCTCTCGGGTTCGAGGTCCGCAACGACGTCGGGCGCGGCAAGATGCGGTGGATCACAGTCGGTCCCCCGAGCCAGCCCGAGACGTCTATCCTCTTGGCGCCGCCCGCTACCGACCCCGGTATCACCGAGGAGGAGCGTCGCACGATCTTGGAGATGATGGCCAAGGGCACGTACGGCTGGATCGTCTTGGGCACCAAGGATCTCGACGGCACCTTCGCGCAGCTCGAGGCGAGCGGCGCCGAGGTCGTCCAGGAGCCGACCCTGCAGCCGTACGGCATCCGCGATTGCGCCTTCCGCGATCCCGCAGGGAACCTGATCCGCATCCAGGAGCTCGGCTGACGTGAGACCCGTCGGATTCGTCACGCTCCGAGCGCCGGGTCAGGTCGCGGGCGACGGCGACGCCGACCGCGTCGTGAAGCGCAGCGGCTGTTCGCAGGAGGCCGCATGACGGCGGAGGGTCCGGACCCGGTGGTCGCCGAGCCCCGGTCCCGGGCTCAGCGTCGCCGCGACACCGAGCACCGGCTGGCCCACGACGTCGACATCTGGGTGGCCAGTGCGTCGGCGGACGGCGAACCGTACCTGGTGCCGCTGTCCTTCGACTGGGACGGCGAGAGCCTGCTAGTGGCCACGCCCACGCACAGTCGCACGGGCAGGAACCTCGCCGCCACGAAGACCGCCAGGCTGGGGTTGGGCCACACCCGCGACGTGATCATGATCGATGGCGACGTCGAGGTGCTGGAGATCGATGAACTGCCTACGGAGGTCGGGCACCGGTTTGCCGCCCGCGCCGGTTTCGACCCTCGGTCTCTCGACACGCCCTACCGCTGGTTTCGCATCGTGCCGCGACGCATTCAGGCCTGGCGTGAGGTGAACGAGCTGGCCGGCCGGGATTTGATGCGGGACGGCAGGTGGTTGGACGGAGATCTCCCGCAAAACGGCTGAGCCGTGGTCCCCGTTCACCGGCGGGTCACGACGCAACACCGACCGGCAGGCTGGTGACGCATGCGCACGATTTGGGCGACAAGGTTGTCTTCGCAGGGGCCGCGTCGACCGGGAATCCTGCGGCTCAGCATTGTCGTCGCCGCCGTCGTCGCCTCAGCCGAAGTGGCCGGTAAGGATGTGCACGTACGGTTTGGTCAGCGCAGCGTTTTCGTCACGCCCTCAACGCACTGGCGCTCATCAGCCCGTTTCGGGCGACAATTGTCAGGATCCGCCTCGGGTCATCGAGCGGCGAAGCAGATAGCCGGCTGCGAAGAGCGCGAAGAGAGCCACAGCGAGCCCGGCTGCCACGACGGCCACTCGCCCGCCCCCTGTAAGCCGCGGCGTGAGAGCCGCAACCAGGGTGCTGCAGACGACTGCGAGGACGGCGGCTGCCACAGCCAGCGGCGAAGAGGAATGCGAGTTCATGAGAGCTCCACCGACTTTACGCGACAAGGTTCAGGCCAGCCGAAGATCTCCGAGAGCAGCTGCGACCACGCAGACAGCGATTGCGGTGATACGACGACACGGCCGTGTCAGGAAGTCTGGCACGGGACAATCCACCATGTCAAGCATCTGGCGACAGACCTTTCTCGACACGACATTTCGCGACGGCAGCCCGGGCCGAGCGACACCTCCTTGGACCCGTTCCAGGCGATCGCCTCGCGGCTTCCGGGCTCGACGCGGATGCAGCTTGCTCGCCGTACGGTGTCGCTCGCAGGTGGAGGCGAGCAGGTGGAAGCGCGCAGGCTAAGGCTCGCAGGCTAAGCGTAGACGAGCACTCGCGACGGCCGACCAGACCCGGGGCTCGATGACGAGAGCCTCCCTCGATGTCGCCTCATCACAGCACCGGGAGATACCGGTCGCGTTCGTATTCCGTCACCTGTCGGCAGTACTCGGCCCACTCTTCCCGCTTGTTGCGCAAGAAGAAATCGAAGACATGTTCCCCTAGAATGCTTGCCACCAGTTCGGATTTCTCCATCGCCTTGATGGCCTCGTCGAGGGAGGTCGGCAGCGGCTCGATCCCCATCGCTCGGCGCTCGGATTCCGACAGCGCCCACACGTCGTCCTCAGCGCCCTCCGGCAACTCGTAACCTTGTTCGATCCCCGCCAATCCCGCCCCCAACAAGACGGCGAACGCGAGATACGGGTTGCACGCGCTGTCGACCGAGCGAATCTCGATGCGGGTCGAATTGCCTTTCTGCGGCTTGTACATCGGCACCCGTACCAACGCCGAGCGATTGTTGTGTCCCCAACACACGTAGCACGGAGCTTCTCCCCCGGCACCGGCCGTGCGGGTCGCCCCACCCCACAAGCGTTTGTAACTGTTCACCCACTGATTGGTGATTGCCGTGATCTCCGCTGCGTGGTGGAGAATGCCGGCGATGAAAGCCCGAGCCGTCTTCGAGAGCTGGTATTGGGCCCCCGCTTCATAGAAGGCATTCCGATCACCTTCGAAGAGCGACAGATGTGTGTGCATCCCGGAGCCGGGGTACTCGGTGAAAGGCTTGGGCATGAACGACGCGAAGACGCCCTGCTCCAGCGCGACTTGTTTGACGACTTGGCGGGTGGTGAGGACGTTGTCCGCCGTGGTCAGCGCGTCCGCGTAGCGCAGGTCTATTTCTTGTTGGCCGGGAGCGGCTTCATGATGGCTGAATTCCACGGAAATCCCCATGGCCTCCAGCATGGTGATGACCTGGCGGCGAAAGTCATGCCCCGGCCCGTGCGCGGTCTGGTCGAAATAACCGGACGCGTCGATGGGAACGGGCCGCTCGCCCGGCTCGGGCTTGCGCTCGAACAGGAAGAACTCGATTTCCGGATGGGTGTAGAAGGTGAAGCCCATCTCCGCCGCTTTGGCGAGTGCCCGTTTGAGCACGAAGCGCGGATCCGCCCAGCTCGGCGAGCCGTCCGGCATCAGGATGTCGCAGAACATCCGGGCAGTTCCGGGAGCCTCCGAGCGCCACGGCAGGATCTGGAAGGTCGAGGGGTCGGGGCGGGCGAGCATGTCCGACTCGTACACCCGCGCGAACCCTTCGATCGCCGAGCCGTCGAAACCGATTCCCTCCGCGAACGCGCCTTCCAACTCCGCCGGCGCGACGGCCACGGATTTCAAAAAACCCAGCACGTCGGTGAACCAGAGCCGCACGAACCTGATGTCGCGCTCCTCCAAGGTGCGAAGCACGAATTCGGTCTGCTTGTCCATGGCGACCATCCTGCCCGAGTCCCGCGCCATCGTGCGGCACCGACCGCTTTGCGGTCGCGTGCCGCCGCTTCTTCCGCCATCCTCGCGGCCCGACGTTACACGCGGGTTACGCCGCGTACCCTCGTGTCGTGCCCCAGTTCCGCCTGGCCCTCGCCCAAGTCGACCCCGTCGTGGGTGATATCCCGGGCAACGCCGAAATGGTGATCGCCTGGACCAAGTACGCCGCGAGCCAAGCCGCCCACGTGGTGGCCTTCCCCGAGCTGATGCTCACCGGGTACCCGGTAGAAGACCTCGCGCTGCGCCCGTCCTTCGTCGAGGCCTCCCGCCGCGCCGTGCACGACCTCGCCGCGCGGCTCGCCGCCGAGGGTCTCGGCAACATCGGGGTGATCGTCGGATACCTCGACGCGCCGCCGTCCGACCGCCCCGGCCCCACCGGCCGTCCCCTCCCCACCGACTCCGCGGCTTTCCTCATCGGAGGCAAAGTCGTTGCCCGCTACGACAAACACCACCTGCCGAATTACGGAGTCTTCGACGAACATCGGTACTTCACCCGGGGAGAGCGGCTGCCCGTCGTCCGTCATCTCGGCGTCGACATCGCGATGGTGATCTGTGAGGACCTCTGGCAGGACGGCGGTCCGCTCACCGCCGCATGGGCGGCCGGCGCCGGGCTGGTCGTGGTCCTCAACGGGTCGCCGTACGAGCGGGGTAAACCCGACCGGCGACTGGAACTGGCCCGGCGGCGCAGTGCCGAAGTCCGCGCGCCGATCGCCTACGTCAACATGGTCGGCGGCCAGGACGAGCTGGTCTTCGACGGCGACTCGTTCGTGGTGGACGCCGACGGCTCTCCCCTCGTCCGCGCCCCGCAGTTCGACGAAGGGATCGCGGTCATCGACCTCACGCTGCCGCGGGCGACCAGCCGCCGCCGCGGGGTGGTCGACGTCCGCGACGGCACCCGCATGGTGATCGAGCGGGTCGACCTCGGGACGCCGGAACTCCCCGGCTACCCGGCCGCCCCGGCGGGCGCCGCGCCGCGCCTCTCCCCCGAAGCCGAGGTGTACACCGCGCTGGTCACCGGGACCCGCGACTACATCCGCAAGAACCGGTTCCGTTCGGTGCTCATCGGCCTCTCAGGGGGGATCGACTCGGCGCTCGTCACCACCATCGCGGTCGACGCGATCGGTGCGGCCGCCGTCCACACGGTCGCGATGCCGAGCCGCTGGTCCAGCGAGCATTCCCTCGCGGACGCCGCCGAGCTGGCCCGCCGTCAGGGCACGCAGCACACGGTCATCCCGATCACCGACATCATGGACGCCTTCGACAAACAACTGGATTTGCACGGGTTGGCGGCGGAAAATCTCCAAGCTCGTATCCGCGGCACGATCCTGATGAGCCTGTCCAACGAACACGGCCATCTCGTGCTCACCACCGGGAACAAGAGCGAACTCGCGACCGGCTATTCCACCCTGTACGGCGATTCGGCCGGCGGATTCGCTCCCCTCAAGGACGTGCCCAAGACCCTGGTCTGGGAGCTTGCCCGATGGCGTAACGCCCAGGCGGAACGCGCCGGCCGGGTGCCGCCGATCCCGCAGAACTGCATCGACAAGCCGCCGTCCGCGGAGCTGCGACCCGGCCAGCTCGACACCGACAGCCTCCCGCCGTACCCGGAGCTCGACGCCATCCTCGACGGCTACGTCGAACGGGACCTCAGCCGCGACGAGCTGATCGCCGCCGGACACGATGCCGCCACCGTGGACCGCGTGATCCGCATGGTGGACGGCGCCGAGTACAAACGCCGCCAGTACCCGCCCGGACCGAAGATCACAATCAGGAACTTCGGCCGCGACCGACGTATCCCGATCACGAACCGCTGGGTCGAGCCGCACGCTCCGGCACGCTGAGCCGGCCTAAGCCGGCGAAGTGAGAGGATGAGACCTGCCCGGGTACGCCGCCGCGGCGACTCGAGGCGTGGAGGCTCTCATGTCTGCGCATTCCCCTGATACTCCGCGTCGCATCACCATCCACGAGCTGCAGCGCCGCAAACGCGAGGGACGACGGTGGGCGATGCTCACCTGCTACGACGCGCTCACCGCCCGAATCTTCGAAGAGGCGGGCGTGGACGTGCTCCTGGTCGGGGATTCCGCCGCCAACACCGTTCTCGGCTATCCGGACACCTTGGCCGTCACCACCGAGGAACTCCTGGTCTTGAACCGAGCGGTCGCCCGCGGAGCTACCCGCGCGCTCGTCGTCGCCGACCTGCCGTTCGGTTCCTACCAACTCTCGCCGCGACAGGCCCTGCAAACGTCCATCGAATTCGTCAAACGAGCCGGCGTGCAGGCGGTCAAATTCGAGGGGGGACGCCGCGTGGCCGAGCACGTGCGGACCGTCGTCGACGCAGGCATTCCGGTGATGGCGCACATCGGCTTCACTCCGCAGAGCGTGCATGCCCTCGGCGGATACCGCGTCCAGGGACGCGGGCAAGACGCCGAGGAGTTACGCAAGGATGCGCTAGCCCTGCAGGACGCCGGCGCTTTCGCCATCGTCCTCGAAATGATTCCCGCTCAGCTCGCCGCTGAGATAACCGCCGAATTGCGCATCCCCACCATCGGCATCGGCGCCGGCCCGGCCTGCGATGCGCAGGTGCTGGTGTGGACCGACATGGCCGGCCTCGGCCCCACACCAATGCCGCGGTTCGTGAAGGAGTATGCCGATTTGCGCGGTATTCTCACCGCTGCGGCCCGCGCTTTCGTGGACGACGTCGCTGCGGGTCGATACCCCGACCTCACGCATTCCTACCAGTAGGCTGCGTCGCGTGGATCGCAGTCGCATCCTCGTGCTGCGCGACCTGCTGGCCGGAACCGGTTGGGTCGAACGCACGGTGCATTTCGCCCGCTGCCTGCGTCGTGCCCGTCACGACGTGGGAGGCCTTCTCCTCGTCGGCACCCCTGAGGAAGAACCGTGGCATCTGGCCGCGCATTTGTCCGACGAGGCGCGGCTGGCCGGCGTCCCGCAGTTGCGGCCGTCGCTGGTGCGCTGGTCCCCTCCCCCCGGCGCCCCCGCGCATCTGGCCATCGGCTTGGAGCGGCTGGAATCTGCCGGACGTCGGGACACCGTGTTCGTCGTCGCTCCGACGAAGGCACCCGATCCGCTGCTGGAACGGGTTTTGGACGCCCGGAAAGCAGGCGCGACGATCCTCGCGGTCAACGACGGCGACCCCGAACTCGAAAGCCTCGCCCACGAGGCGCTCGCGGTACCACCTTCGGAGGCGGCGGTCCCCGAGGGAGGGGTTTCCGGCGTCACGGTGCCCGGCGGCACGATGGCCGACGTCAGGATGGCCGGTGTCACGGGCGCCGGCGGCACGTCGTCGGGCGGCCTGCTGATTCCGGATTTCGAAACCGTCTGCCATCTCGTCAGCACCGCAGCCGGAGAAGAGGCGGCGGCCGGTCGGTTCGCGTCGTGGCGGAGTCGTCTTTCGCGCATGTGGGATTCGCTTGCGGACCGCGAACAAGAGCCGAGCGTGGAATAAGGCCCGACCGCGCCGAGCCTTATTCCTCACGAACCGTGGAACGCCGCCGCTGTCGAATCCACAGCACGACCAGCCCGACGACGACGAGTCCCAGTACGACGTAACCCAGCACGCTGAGTCCGGACTCGACGCGGTGCCATGCGTCTCCCGCGAGATACCCCGCGACGGCGACGCCACTTGCCCACACCGCTCCCCCGGCGACGTTCCAGATGAAGAAGGTCCGGTAACGCATGTTGGATGCGCCGCAAAATCCCGGGACGAGCGCACGTAAAGCTGCGGTGAACCGGCCGACGAACACGGCACGGCCACCGAGCTTGCGTATCAGAGCCTTGGAGCGCTCCACGTGTTCGGGCTTGAGCAACCGCGGGGGAATACGACCGAGGAGCGCGTCACCGAAGCGTCGTCCGACGGCATAGCCAATGTTGTCGCCGATGACGGCCCCTGCGATGGCCGCACCGACGACCCAGCCGAGCGCAAGTTTGCTCTCGTAGGCGAGCACACCGCCGAGCAGCACGGTTATCTCCCCAGGGAACACGAAGCCCAGGAATACGGACGCTTCCAAGGCCGGCATCGCGAAGACGACGAGAAGCGCCAACCACACCGGAAGATACAGGATCTGTGAGACCAAGTGGCTCACCATCGGGAAACTCCCGTCGAACGCTCCACTGCATCCCCGGGGATACCGAAAAAGAAGTGGCGCCGATACGGCCTGGTTACCCGCATTATGCCGTCGACGGTGCCATCGTGGACCTGGAGTGTCCGGTGACCCAGCCGGACCGAGTCTCGGAGGAGGCACGAGTGCCTGCAACCACCAGCACCACCAAGCGGACGACGAGCCGTCGGACCGCCGGCACCCGAACGACGTCCGCGCGGAAAGCAACCGCGAAAGCTGCGGCGCGTACACCGGCACGGAAAGCCACGGTCGCACGAAAAGCGGCGTCTGCACAAAAAACGACGACCGCGCGGAAAACGACGAGCGCGCGGAAGGTAGCCGTCAAGCGCGCCGCGACGACGTCCACCACCCGCACCAGCGCCGGACGGCGTTCCACGACAGCCCGCAAGACTGCCGCGAGCAAAGCTCCGGCTCGCAAGACGGTTGCCGCCAAGGCCACCACGCGTTCCACCACCGCACGCAAGACGAGTGCCAGCGCCACCGCGGCCCGCAAGACGACGACCCGCAAGGCCGTCGCGAGCAAAGCTCCCGTCCGCAAGGCAACCGCGGGCGCACGAGCGACCGCGACGCGCGCGTCGACGACGAGCGCACCCGCCCGCAAGACGACAGCGCGCAAAACCACCGCGCGTAAACCGGTTGCGCGCAAGACCGTCAAAACCGCTCCCCGCAAGGCAGGAGCACGCCGCGCGTAGGCTCAGACACAGCGACGGCGGTGGTGAGCTGGCCTCACCACCGCCGTTGTCGTTCGGTGGCGAACCGCGCAGCAGAACGCACGCCGAGTACGTCGTCACGCGATCCGATACGTCGGGCGCAAGGCCGCCCGAGCGAGGGTGTGAAAAGTGAGATGGAATCCGACCACCGCCGGAGCGACATCCTCGGTGACATCGAGGCCCGGTACGTCCAGCGCGTGAACGGCGAATACGTAGCGATGGTCGCGGTCTCCTGCCGGCGGGGCGGCACCACCGTAGGCTTTTTCGCCGTAGTCGTTGCGGACGTGGAACGCGCCCGCCGGTAGCGCACCGCCGCTACCGGCACCGCGCGCGAGTTCCGTCGTCGTCACCGGCAGATTGACCAACACCCAATGCCAGAACCCGCTCATGGTGGGGGCATCGGGGTCGAAACACGTGACGACGAAACCCCGTGTCTCCGCGGGAAAACCTGACCACCGCAGATGAGGGCTGAGGTTTTCTCCTCCGACACTGGTGTGCACGAACGTGCGGGCGAGCGGTTTGCCGTCGGCGATGTCCTGGCTTTCCAGGGTGAACCACGGCTTGGGCGGAAGGATGTCGAACGGATCTGGGGCTATTCCACGATCGAGACTCATGGCATCAAGTCTGCCGGGAGGCACGGCGAGGCGAAAGGGCGGGCTCATCACGTCTCTCGCGGAGCTGCGGCCCGCCAAGCTGCGGGCCGCGGAGATGCGATGCGGCCTGCGGAGCTGCGGCCCGCGGAGCCGTAACCGGCGAAGGTGCGGGCGGTGAGCGGCCCGTCGGCGAGGTGTCGCGCGTCGGCCGCGACGGGCACCTTCAGCCGCGCATCGCTCGGCCCTTGTTCCAATATCCCTTCGCCGATATCTCCGCCGGCCCGACCCCCTTGGCCAGCAGGAGATCCCGCAGGGCGCGTACCACCCGGGATTCTGCGAACACGTACAGGTGGCGGTCGGCGTCCGGCAGAGCGAGCTCGTCGAGCGCCGGGGCGAGAAGTTCTGCAGTGCCGGGCTCGCCGCCGTCCCGCACCAGCCAGCGGACGTCGACCGCCGGCGGCAGCGGCTGGCGTTCGGCGGCGTCCGCGATCTCGATGATCGCTGTGATCTCGGTGGACGGCGGCAGTGCCGCGGCCATCTCGGCGATCGCGGGAATCGCCGACTCATCGCCCACGAAGACCTGCCGTGCGGCCGGCGCCAACGGCACCTTCCCGCGGGGGCCGAAGATCTCGAGGCGCTCCCCGGGCTGCGCTGCTTCCGCCCACCTGGCTCCGGGGCCGTGTCCGTGAAGCACCACGTCGAGGTCGAGCGAGCCGGAGGTCGCGTCCAGGTTCCGGATCGTGTAGCGGCGGTGCGCCGGGCCGGTCGGCGTCCGCAGATGGACGACGACGTCTTGGCCCGGGATGGCCGCGAAGCCGACGAGATCGGGTCCAGCGAGGTGGATGCGGCGCATCCGCGGGGTGACCAACTCGGCCCCGGTGATCTCGACCGCGTAGACCCGCGCGGGCGGGAAGATCGTGTTAGGGATCGTCACTGCGGAATTGTGCCAAGCGCCCGGTCGGACCGGCTCGCTGCCCGTCGCGGGAGGACGCCGAGAAGCCGAAGCCTCCGATATCCTCCCGTCGTGCCTTCTTCAGCTCCGCATCGAGTCCGTTTCCCGAGTCGAGGAGTCCGGTTCCCGAATCGAGCCCTACGGTCCGCGGTCGAGTTGGGGTGGGGAGTTTTCTTGACCTGACGATGAATCGCCCTCAAGAGAACCCTCGCCCAGGTATCGAGCGCCGAGGTGCGCGGCACCGACGAACAGGTCAGCGTCCAACAAGGGAACCTGGAACACGAACCTTTGGTTGCCGTGCTCGAGGACCACTTGTCCGAGGCCCCGCCCGGCCGTCCCACCGCTGTAAACCGAGACTTTCTCCGTCCACGGCCAGCGATCGGCCAGCCGTGGGTAGTAGCTCACGTAGTACAGCGCTTTGTTGGTGACAACCCAGTCCGCCGCAAGAAAACTGAATCCGTGCGCTCCGACACTTTTGGCGAATTGGTAAACGGCCGCGGTACCGCCCAGTTGCGCTTCGAGGAATTCCATCCGCGCTACGTCGAGCTCCTTGCAGCGCGCCGGGCCGCCGGCCAGGATCCGCTCGGTAGGGCTGATCTCGCTGAGGAAAGCGATGGTGAGTGGGTGAATCCGCGGACCTCGATACCGTCGGCGCCGCAGCGCTCGCCGTATCTTGGCGGGAATGTACATGAAGAACAGGGTCTGCACCCAAAACATGAAGGCCAGATCGAAAACGAACGCTGCGTCCAAGGAGTGTTCTTTCCGCCCGGTGAACGGGTCGACGTAGCTGTGGTCGTCGAGCACGTTTTTGAAGCCCACCACCAACGCAACCACCCACAGATAGAACATCCAGTCCAACAGCAACGGACGGTCCAGCAATTTCACGACCTGAAAGCGGCCACGGCGCGGCGGGCCGTATTCCCCCCACATGAGCATCCCTTCGTTCGTTCGGCTTGCGGTCCCCAGCGACACCCGCGAGCGGTGTCGACGTCGGCGGACGTTAGCAGGAAGCGGGAAGGAACGCATCCGAATTTTTCCCGCGGCACGTGGGCCGGCCAGCAAGGCAAGGACACGCCGGCGAGTCGACGGGCGAGAGGCGAAGCACAAGAGGAGCAAGGGGAAGGAACGCGACATACCGGCGAAGGAGGGAGGAAAAGAGAGCGGGCGAGTCGGCCTGTAGGCCGGGTTCTGTCGTCGCGGATTTCCGCGACGGGCGGCCATCCCTCTCGGGCTGCCGTTGCCGACAGCCTCTAGCGGTCTACCCGCAGGCATCGGGCGGGCCACCCTCGAACGCCTGCGCAGCGACGGCCACCTCACGGCGTCCGCCGCCTTTTGACCTTGCTCCGGGTGGGGTTTGCCGAGCCGTCCGAGTCACCTCGGACGCTGGTGGTCTCTTACACCACCGTTTCACCCTTACCGCGCGAAGCCGCGCGGCGGTTTGCTTTCTGTGGCACTGTCCCGCGGGTCACCCCGGGTGGGTGTTACCCACCACCCTGCCCTTCGGAGCCCGGACCTTCCTCGGCGGGTCCGCTGGTGCGGCCCGACGCGGCCGCCCGGCCGGCTCGCCCGCGTCTGCCACTGTAGACGCCTCCGCCCCCGTCGTCACTTCCCGATCAACGGCTCGGATCCCGCCGCGCGGCCGGACCCTACCGCGCCATTTCCGCCACGATGGCGCGGACGGCGGCATCCGCGCCGTCGGCGGCCAGCCGCGCGAGGTCGTCCCGCAACGCCGCCCGAAGGAGGGCGTCCCCAACGAGATCGTCGCCGAATATCTCGCGGACGCCGAGCAACCGGGCGACCACGTCCGCCGCATCGTCCACCGCGGAGACCAGCGCCTCCAGCCGTGAGGCCATGGGGTCGTCGAGGACGCGCGGTGTGCCGACGTCGGTGACCGGCGTCCAGACCCACCGCATCCAGCCGGCGACGGCGAGCACGGCCCACCGCGGCAGCGCACCGGCCGCGCGGCGGTCTCGGATCGTCCCGAGAAGACGTTGCGGCAATTTCTGCGAACCATCGCTCGCGACCTGCAACGTGCGGTAGTGCAAACCCGGACTTGCGAACCGCTCCAGCAAATCCTCGGCGTACGCCGCGAGATCCAGGCTCGGCGGCGGCTCGAAGCTTTTCGCGGCGTCCTGCGTCATCAAATTGCCTGCCGCAACGGCGAAATGGTCGCGGCTCATCGTTTCGGCGATGGTGTCGATTCCGGCGAGTGCGCCGAGATACCCCAACAGGGAATGCGCACCGTTGAGCATACGGAGTTTCGCCAGCTCGTACGAGCGAACGTCGCTCACCAGAAGTGCCCCCGCATGCTCCCAGGCGGGCCTGCCGGCGGGAAATTCGTCTTCGATGACCCATTGGCGGAAAGGCTCCGCCACGACGACGGCTTCGTCGCGCAAACCGAGAAGGGCGGCGACCTCGTCACGATCGCGGGCGGTGGTGGCCGGCACGATGCGGTCGACCATGCAACTGGGAAAACTCACCGAGCTTTTCATCCACTCGCGCAGCTCATCGCCGTCCGGCAGCATTTCCACGAAATCATCGACGACGGTGGCGAGTGTCGCCCCGTTGTGCGGCAGGTTGTCACAGCAAAGGACGGCGATGGGTGCGCCGGACGTCGTCATACGCCGTTGCAGCCCGCGTACCAGCAATCCGACCACGGTTCGCGGCGGCCTCCCGGCGACGTCCGCGACCACTTCGGGATCGTCGCGACGCAGCCGACCGGTAGCAGGGTCGTGCCGATAGCCTTTCTCGGACACGGTGAGCGTGACGATGCGGATCGTCGGATCGCTGATCCGGGCGACTACCGCGTCCGGGTCGTTCGGGGCGACGAGCCACCCGCGCAACGGCGTCAGCACTCGCGCCCGGCTGCCATCGGGCCCCCGCACCAGGAGCGAGTACAAGCCGTCTTGCGGGCCTACGGCATCGACGACCCGCGGGCTACGGGGACTTACCCCGCAAATTCCCCAATCCCCACCGGCACGCGCCATCGCTTCCTCGGTGAAGTCGGCCTGGTGGGCGCGGTGGAAGGCTCCGAGACCGAGGTGCACGATGCCGACCCCGATACCACGAGGGTCGATCCGCGGCCGACTGGTGTGCGGGACCTCGCTCAGCGTCGACAAGCTGAGGCGTTTCACCCCACCGCTCCGAGCTGCCACGGCACGAATTCTTCGCCACCGAATCCGAGCAGTTCACTTGCGGTCGGAGCCCCGGACGCGACGTCGATGACCGCAGCGGTCATCGGCTGCCGCCGCTTTGCTGGATCCACGCGTATCGCGGATCCAGGAAAGGAATCATTTGCCGACCCTCTCCGGCCATCACCCACAGGTAATACAGCGAATATCCCGGTGCGGCCACGACCGGGTGGTAACCGCTCCGAATCGCGGCGACGTCGCCGTCGCGCACCAGGAAAAGCTCCTCGCCGTCGTCGTCGTAGCGAATCTGGACGCCGAATCCCTCGGGCGGATCCACCTTGAAGAAATAGACCTCTTCAAGGCGCACCTCATCGGGTGGGGCCTGCCGGTCGTGCTTGTGCGGCGGATACGAGGACCAATTCCCCGGGGGGTTGATGGTCTCGCCGAGCAGCAGGCGTCCTGCCGCATGCTCGGGGCCCAAGATGGTACGCACGCTGCGTGACCAGTTCCCGCTGCCAACCTGGGCCAGGCGCTGGTCATTCGGGCCGATGATGCGGACGGGCGCCGCCTCTCCCCCGTCGAGGGGTGCCCACGTCTCGACCAGCTCCGTGGGAGTCCGCGCCATCAGTTCCACGCGCTCGCGAGGAGGCACATAGATCGCGTATCCGGGGCGTTCGAAAACGTCACGCCTGCCTCCTGCGACGCCGAGCATGCCGCCGTCGAGCCGCACCTCGACGACCCCCGAGAGGACGACGATGACCGACTCCTCCTCCCGGCACACGGCAAGACGCTGCCCAGGGCCGAGCTCCGCGGCTGCCAGCCCGATGTATTCGGTCTGCTCTCCGGGTGTGACCAATACTCTCTGGGTCGGCGAGTCGCCGGAAGCTGTGTCCATACCCACAGTCTGCAAACCTTTCCACAAGATGTCAAGGCGCGATCTGTTGGGGACCTCGACCGCGCGGCAGACCTTTCGGCCACGAGAGAAAGACGGCCACGAACAAACGAAAAGGCAAAAAGAGAAAGACCTGAAGAGGGCAGACTCGCACGCGGCGGAGCTCAGCTTACGATCAATGCAGGAGCGCGACGTCATCGTGAGCGGGATGTGACAGCCCCGCCGGTCCCGCGGCGAACGCCCGCAGCAGGTTGATGGTGACCGTCGTGACGACCGCCCGCCCTATCGCGCTGTTGCCCCGTGTGCACATCGGAGTGAGAGCGCAGACCCACGCGCTCGTGCCGGAGTCGAACCCCCCTGCCCCGCTCGGGGTCGTGTAGTACACGGTGTCCTGGAACGAAGCGCGACCGTGGCAGACGACCGGAGAGTGGAAGAGCACTTCCATGGGCCGGGGCGTTGGAACCGAGAGGTCGACCGCGTCGAATTCCTGACCGGCCAGACCGGGCAGGTTCGTACCCGGAATGACGGAAGTCCCGGCGAACAGCCAACTGGAGGAGTCGAAAACGCGCATCGGAGCGTGCACCGGATTGCACTGGTAAAACGCGCCGGTGAGCACACTCTCCGGCCGGGGGTCCGGGCCGTCGCGCCACTGATAGGTGGCCTCGGAGGGATCGATGCGGTTCATCGGGTCGAGCGCGCCGTCCTTGTAATCGATTTCGAGACGGTCGGGTCCGAGCGGCGTCGGCGCCAGACGAATATGGCGGTAGATAGCATTCGCCCCGAGAAACGCGACATTCATCCCGAATGAATCACGGTCACGCTCGACCTCATCGCGCATCGCCTGTGACCAGTACTCGTCATGCCCCAGCGATATCAACGCTCGCGCACCGTCGAGCACATGAGGATCGGCGTCCAAGTCGGTGTCGGTGACATACGCCACCGGCAAATCCAGGCGCTCCGCCAGCGCTACCACCGGCAATTCATTGCCGTAGAAATCCCCCGAGCCGCCGCCGTAGTCGATCGGCCGGTCGAAGGAAACCGCGTAGGAACGACTCGCATACGAGCCATCCGGGCCGTGATACAGGCTGTACCCGCCGTAGGCGTTGTAGGCCTGCCACGTCGTCACCGCATTGAGCAGCACGATGTCGCCGGCCGTGCTCGCCGAGCGTACGGTGAGCGGAATCCAACGGCCGTGGCCCGCCGGATCCTGGAGCAAGAAAAGATAATCCCCGGGAAACCACCCTGAGGTGTCGACCGTCAGGCTCGGATGCCAATTCGCGTCGCTCACCGTCCGGGTTGCGGCGATGAATTGCCCGGCCGGCTGATGCACCGCATAGGTGGGAGGAAACGTCGCCACGAGATGGCCCTCGGCCCCGCCGTACCACCCCATGCGAAAAGCGAAGACCCGCACCGGAGCGGCGTCCGAGCGAATGTACAAATGGACGCTCTCCCCCGGCCGCACACTGACGCGGTCGGCGAACCCCTCCACCGGTGAGGAAGGCGCGAACGACACCCCCGCGCCCCACGCCGACGTCCCCGCACCGGATTCCGCCCGCGCGATCACCGCCGTTTCCGCTTCCGAGGAGCCGGCGCCGTGCTGCGCGAGCTCGGGACGACCGCTCGGCGACGCAGCTCCAAAGCGTCCGAGCCGAGGGACGGCGGAACGGCCCGGCAGCACGACCGGGGTGTGCCCACGATGCCGCCACGGCGAGACGGTCAGGCCTGCGATCACCAAGCCACTCGCCGCGAGCACTGCGGCAAGCGCCGTCCCCCACCGGGGAAACCGTCGCACCATCCGTTGATCACCTCAGATGGGAGGATCGAGGACGGCGGCCGCCGGACCCGCCCCGGGCCGGCGTCCGAAGCGCCGTCGACCGAAAGGGCGTGGTCCGGTGTGGCTGCTCGCCATCCTCGCGGGAGGGTTGTGCGTCGCCACCGGGGCTTTGCCGTGGCATGACGCATTGGCAACCACGCAACGCGTCGGGCCCATCCTCGGGTTCCTCGCCGCCATCACGGTGGTCGCCGAACTTGCCGACGCTGCCGCGGTTTTCGACGTCGCGGCGGTCGGGGCCGCCCGTGTCGCCCGGCGCCGCACGCCCCTGCTCTTCGCCCTCATCGTCGTCCTGGGCGCCGTCACCACCATCGTGTTGAGCCTGGACACCACGGCGGTCCTGCTCACCCCGGTGGTGTTGGCCCTCGCCGACCGGCTGGAACTGCCCGCAGAACCTTTCGCGATGACCACGGTCTGGTTGGCCAACACCGCCAGCCTGCTGCTCCCCGTCTCCAACCTGACGAACCTGCTGGCGGTCGATCAGCTTCACCTCTCGGCCGTCGGTTTCGCCGCGCGCATGTGGCTGCCCGCACTGGTCGCGATCGCCGCCACCACAGTGACGATCACTTTGGCGTATCGGCGCGAACTCGGCGGCCGATTCGCCGAGCCTCGCCCCGTCGAGATCGCCGACCCGCTGCTCCTGCGCATCGCGGCCGGGGTCTGCCTCGGCGTGATCCCGCTGTTCGTGCTGGACGTCCCGGTATGGGCTGTCGCGACCGGCGGCGCGGCCATCCTGGTGGCGGCTTTCGCGGTCCGGCGCCGCAAGGCGCTGCGGTTCGGCCTCCTTCCGTGGCGGCTGGTGCTGCTGGTCGAGGGGCTCTTTCTCGTGATCGCCACCCTCGGTATCCACGGCCTGGACACGGCGCTGGCGCACCTCGCGGGCACGTCGTCGTCCGATCTCGGCGTGCTGCGGACGGCGGCCACCAGCGCGGTCGCGAGCAACGTGGTCAACAACCTCCCGAGTTATCTCGCCTTGGAGCGGGTGGCGGACGGCGACCCCGGCCGCCTCCTCGGGCTATTGCTCGGCACCAACCTCGGCCCGCTGATCACCCTGTGGGGGTCGCTGGCGACCTTGCTGTGGCGGGAGCGGTGCCGCGCCCGGGGGCTCGACATCTCGGCGGGACGGTTCGCCCGGCTCGGCCTGCTGGGCGTCCCGCCGATGCTGCTCGCGAGCTGGGCTGCGCTCAACGTGCTTCGCTGACATCGCGGACGGCGAGATGTGCGGTGTCGTCGAAACACCGCAGCACGGTGACGCCGTCCTCGTAGTAATCGATTTCGGTGATGCTCGCCGGCTCGACGTGGAGCCGGTAAATCGACGCGACCGGGGCGGCGAGGGCATTCGCCACGAACATCGCGATCGGGCGGGAATGCGTCACCACGCAGACGGTCCGCCCCCGGTTGCGGTTGACGATGCGGGACGCGACCGCACTGATCCGTAGCCGCAGCTCGTCGTAACTTTCCCCATTCGGCGGGGAAATCGCGGTGTCGGCGAGCCACAACGCCAGTTCCCGCGGCCAGCGCTGCTCGACCACCGCGAAGGTGAGCCCCTCCCACAGGCCGAAGTCCACTTCCCGCAGGTCGTCGTCGACCGCCACCGGAAGTTCCACGGCCTCGGCGATCGCCGCAGCGGTCTGACGGCACCGCGCCAGCGGAGAGGAGACGATGACCTCGATGTCGCCGCGGCTCCGCAAGCGCTCGGCGAGGGCGGCGGCCTGGCGTCGGCCCTGCTCGACGAGCGGCGGGTCGCCGGTGCCGGAGAACCGCTTCTCCAAGGTGAACGACGTGACGCCGTGTCGCACCAGGACGAGCCGGGTGTGAGCGGGGGCCGGCATCCAGCCGGCGATGCGGTTGGGGATTTCGTGCACCTCGTAGGCGCCAACCACCCCGACCGTTGCCTCCTTGGCGCCCGCTCGGCGCGACGACCCGGCGGCCGAGGCGGTGCCGGCGACCGAGGCGGTGTCGGCGGCCGCACCGGTGCCGGCGTCCATGGCTGCGTTGGCCAACCGGTCGGCGTGAGCGTTGGCTTCGCGCGGCACCCAGGTGAACGTGACTTTGGGAAACCGGGAGATCAGCCGGGCGGCTTCGCCGGCCAACGGACGCAGATCGGGGTGTTTTACCTGCCAGCGCCCGGTCATCTGTTCGACGAGGAGCCGTGAGTCGAGCCGTACCTCGACCTCTGCCGCCGGGTCGATGTCCGCGGCGGCTTGCAAGCCTGCGATCAAGCCGCGGTATTCGGCGACGTTGTTGGTCGCCACGCCCAGGAATCCGGACCGCTCGGCCAGCACTTCCCGGGTCGCGGCGTCGCGGACGACGGCCCCGAAGCCCGCCGGTCCCGGGTTCCCCCGCGCTCCGCCGTCCGCTTCGACGATGAGACGCCGGGCGGCGGCGCGGCCGACCGGGGCGGCGCCGGGCAGGGTGCGGCCGGTGCTCACAGCCCGGACTCGGGGGTGCGGATCAAGATGCGCCCGCACTCCTCGCAACGCACGACGTCATCGGGGTCGGCGGCGCGAATGCGGGCGAGGTCGGCGGGATTCAACGTGAGGTGGCACCCCTCGCAGCGTCCGCGATGCAGGGCCGCCGCGCCGATCCCCCCCGACGAAGCGCGCAGCCGCTCGTAGAGCGTCATTAGCTCGGCCGGGATCTCGGGAACCAGGCTTCGGCGGGCCGCGGTGGTGGCGGCCTCCTCCCGTTCGATCTCCGCCAGTGCCGCGTCCCGACGCGCCAACAGGGCGGCGCGTTCCTCGGTGAGCTTGGCCGATTCGGCCTCCAGCGTTTCGATTTCGGTTTGCAGCGCCTCCCGTTTCTCCATGATTTCGAGGACGGCGTCTTCCAGTTCGCCGCGCCGACGTTCCAGGGAGGCGATTTCGGATTGGAGGTTCTCCAGCTCCTTGGGGGAGGCGACGTCGCCGGCGTCCAATCGCTGCTGGTCGCGACGGGCCCGGGCGCGGACCGTCTCCACGTCCGCTTCGACCTTCGCCTGTTCTCGCGCGAGGTCGCCGTCGGCCGTGCGGGCAGCGACCAGGGAATCGTGGATTTCCTGCAGACGCCGTTCGACGTCCTCGATCGCGCCGATCTCCGGGAGGGTGCGACGGCGGTGAGCCAGTCGATCCAACGTCGTGTCGAGGGATTGCACCTCGAGGAGCCGAGCCTGGGTCGCGGGGTCGACTTTCAGGGGGTTCCTCCTTGCAGCGAGCCGGTCCACGGGTCGGTGACGATGCCCGACACGTCGATCCTCACGGTAGTGCCGCGCTCGGTGAGGGCCGCACCCAGCCGGGCCGCGAGGTCGGGCAGCCACGGCCACTCGCTGGCCCAGTGCGGCACGTCGATGAGGGCGCATCCGCCTTCGGCGAGGTGCTCCGACGCGGGATGGTGCCGGAGATCGGCGGTGAGGTACACGTCGGCCCCCGATCGGGCGACGGCCGCGAGGTAGGCATCGCCCGCGCCGCCGCAGACCGCGACCGTCCGGACGGCGCGCTGCGGGTCTCCCGCGTACCGCCAGGGCGCACCCGTCGCGGGCAGTCCGCAGCGGACCCGGTCCAAGAACGCCTGCAGCGGCTCGGGTTCCGGCAGGACGCCGATCCGCCCGGTACCCCACGGACTCGTCGGTGCCGCGAGTTCGTACAGGTCGTATGCGGGCTCTTCGTAGGGGTGGACGGCGTGCAACGCCGCGATGACGGCGGCTCGGCGCTCCCGCGGGAGGACCATTTCCACCCGCACCTCGGGTACGGTCTCGACTTTCCCCACTTCACCGATGACCGGGGTTGCTCCGGGCCGGGGAAGAAAGGTGCCGACACCCTCCGTCGTCCAGGCGCACCGGTCGTAGGCGCCGATCGTCCCCGCCCCGGCCGCAGCGAGCGCGTCGAGGAGGGAGTCGACCGCGTCGGCCGGCACGAAGGTGACGAGCTTGTCCTGCGGCGCAGTCGGGAGGGGGTCGATCGGCCGGAGGTCCGTCAGGCCGAGGGCGTGGGCCAACGCGTCGGAGACCCCGGGCCGGGCGTGGTCGGCGTTGGTGTGGGCGGTGAACAGCGCGACTCCGGCCCGGATGAGCCGGTGCACGAGTTTTCCCTTGGCGGTCGTCGCCGCGACCGAGGTGGTGCCCCGCAGGAAGAGCGGATGGTGGGTGATGAGCAGATCGCACCCACCGGCGACCGCCTCATCGACGACGGCGGCCACCGGGTCGACCGCCGCCAGCACTTTCCGGACCGGCTGCTCGGGGTCTCCGCAGACCAGCCCGACGGCGTCCCACGAAGCAGCGAGCGCGGGTGGGTACAGCTCGTCCATGACCTGGACGACGTCGCGCAGCGTGGCAGCTGCCCCGGTCTGTGGGGCGGTCGCGGCTTGGGTCATCGGGTCATCGGTTCAGGTACTCGGCCAACGCGGCGTACACGGCGTCCCACTCGGCGAGAAGTCGGCGGCGCGTTTCGTCGTCCAGGTCGCCGAATCCGCGCAGGACGCCGGTGAGCACCGTACCGCGGCCGAGCGGAGCGAGGTGCACCTGCCACGCCGCCCAGACGATGCCCTCCAAGCCGAGGGAACCCTGGACCGCGAATATCTCCGGCGGAATCAGCCGGGAGACGTGACCGAGCAGCGTCCCGCAGCCGTCGCCGCAGTCCCGGTAGAAGCGGCCGCCGACCCGCGGCTCGACCACTACCGTTCCGCGCCCGGCGATACGCGGCCACCAGGGCGCCGGCTGCAGGAGAGCGTCGAAGACGCGGCGACGGACGACGTCCACCCGAAGTTCGGTGGTGACGTCGAACCGCTGCGGCACGAACGTGATCTCAAGGCGCTCTGAGGCACCGGCGACGTCGGAGGGGTCGGGCATCACCGGGGCCGCTTCCCGCATCGGGACACCAGGCTGCGCCACGGCTCCTATCGTGCTCCCCCGATCGGGAAATGTCATGGGCCGTTCGACGGTATTCGGAAATTGAGTCGCCCCAACTTCATGATCCGGCTAGCATGGTGCCGCTACCGCCCGTTGATCTCGACTTGGTGGCGCCCGAGAGGACGGCGCCGCGAAAGGAGCATCGATGTCCCAGGAGAACGTGCAGGTCCCGGAAAACTCCGGGGTGCCGGAGGGCTCCGGTAACCCCGCAAACACGGGAGCGGGAATCACCGCGCCTGCGATGCCTGCTTCGACCCTTGCTCATCCTCAGGCCGCATTCCGGCCCTACCCTTATGGGGAACCTTTTGCGTACAACCGCGTCGACCGGCTGCCGGTTCGCCTCGGGGTCATCGGGGCGCTCTCCGGTTACCGTTTCGCGAAAGCGCTTCGTGAACGAATTTCCGAACTCAACAGGGAAGGACGTCGCGTTGTCGCGATTTACCGCAATCAGTGGGGACTTTTGCGCTGGGCCGGGGCGGGGTTGCTCGCGGCCTGCACCCTCAGCATCGTGGTCTTGCTGCCTTGTGCGCTCATCATCAGCGAACCGCTGGAGCGACGTTGACGAGCGAATCGCATTGATAGCGGACCACGCTCGGAGCCGCGGACATCGCCGATGGTGCTTCACACCTTGGAGCCTTGGGGTGGTCCCAAAACTGTATGGTCAATGAAGTTGCCACCATGACAGCTATGAGGGCGTTGTCACGTGAGAAGACACCACGGTGACCGACGGCATGAGCCGTCGCGTGACGCGAGAAGTGACCTGGGAGGGGCTTTTCGCCACCGGGATACCACGCGGCATAGCAGCGAACAAGCGGCCGCAAGACCAGGTTCTCGATAACCTCCTGTGGGTCGAGCTCGTCGAACTCCTTCTGAGCCGCTCTCTTGACATGATCTCGCCCCTTCGGACCAAAGATTTCGGAGACGACACTGTCGATGATGTTGCTTGCGTGCGACTACAGGATCTTCTAATCCGTGACTAAAAGCGTGCACTGCGTTCAGGCGCTGCTGAGCCCATTCATGATCGATGTTGCTCAACACGGCCTCGCAGTCTTCCATGATTTCTGCGTCACGGTCTTCGGGAATGCGAATTCGAGCCTCGGCGGTGGAAGAAGTGATTAGCCTGTCAAGGATTTCAGAACGGGGAATCCACGCTACGGGCAATCCCTCATCAAGGGCAAGGTGAGCAAGTTCAGAGACGATGGCGCGTTCAGAAGATGCACCAATCAGTGAACTAATATTGTCCGGCAGTGAGGACTTCATCGCCGAGGGCAGCCACCTCCGCGGTGAGAGCGGATTTCAGTGAGGGCGATTCTCTTGAGGAACCCCTCTTTCGTGGGGGTACGAGCGTCGGCCATATCTATTACTGTGTACCGCTTGAGGTCCAGGTGGACGCGAAAATGGGACATTAATTGTGCTGTAACAGAACAGACGAAGCCGAAAATCAAGACCTCTTAGGGGCTCGTCCTCCGTGTCCCAACGAAACGTTGAGCCAAATCCCCTAAATCTTGAGTCTAAGGTTGACCAGTATTTGGGAGCGATTGGGAAAGACGGCCGCGCTGCTGGGCGTCAGTACTCACCACTGGCCGTCGCATGGCCGCCACACGGCACCCACTGGTACGGCTTCATCGCCGCTCT
>JAIMAI010000024.1 GCA_023512015.1 Acidothermus sp.
CGAATCCGCCTCTTGGTCGGCCGGGATCGCGAGGACCTCCACATCTGCGGCGACCACCTCCGCGCGACCACCCGGTGTGTCCTCCCCCGCGGCGAGGACGTCGACATGCTCTCCGACGTGCACCCGGGAGGCGACTCCGGCATCGGAGATCCGCACCGGCAGGCTCAGTTTTCCGTCGCGCCCCGCCGCCGTCGGTGACCTCAAACGGACGTCGGTGAGGACTTCACCGCGCCGCGCAGGTGCGGCCAGCCGCCGTCCTTTCACCGCGGCCGGGTCCGCGAGCGTTCCGTCGGGCAGGTCATCGGCGGGTAGATGTGCAATCCGAACATCGGCATCCGTGAGCGGCGCGGCGGTCGAGAGATCGCGTGCCGCGACGACGACCGGAACCGTACGTTCCCCGGCGCGGCGTGCGTCGAAGGCGCCGAGGACGACGAGCGTCAGGCCCAGGGCACCGAGCAGGCGGCGATAACGGCGCACCGTGACGGCACCCCGACGCGCCGCGCGAACCGCGAAATCTCGCGGCGAGGACGGCGTTTCCTCGCGGGCGAACCGCGGAGCGTCGTCCAGCGGAGGAGGAGCGGGCGCGAACCACCCGAGCCAACGCGGCGCGCCGCGCCGACCCGACCTTCTCCTCGTCACGAGAGGGGGCCCGGCGGCGGAGGTGAGTCCGGGATGGGAGGAACGTCGGCGCAGGAGCAGCCCGGTTCGACGGGGGCTTCTTCGACGACCGTGGCGAGAAGCGTGCGAACTCGGGCGATGGAGCGCTCGAACGCCTGGAAAACGTCGGCTTCGGTGACGCCTTCTCCCTCGCCGAGCCCGGCATCGAGATCGGTCACGATGGCGATCGTCGTGTAACACAAACCGAGTTCGCGGGCGAGCCCAGCCTCCGGCTGTCCCGTCATGTTCACGATCGACCAGCCTTGCGCCGCGTGGAACCGGGACTCTGCTCGGCTCGAAAAGCGGGGCCCCTGGACGACGACCAACGTGGCCGACTCCACCGGCTCCCACCCTTGCGCGCGGGCCGCCTGCGCGACCACCCGCCGTCCGACCGGACAGTACGGGTCGGCGAAAGGGACGTGGGCGACCCTGCCGGGGCGGTCGTAGAAGGTATGAGGGCGCCCGTAAGTGCGGTCCACCACCTGGTCGGGAATGACGAGAGAACCGACCCCGAGATCGGACCGCAACGACCCCACCGCCGCCACCGCAAAGATTTGTCGAACTCCGAGGGACCGCAGGGCCCACAGATTGGCGCGGTACGGCACTAGATGCGGCGCAAAACGGTGATCGCGACCATGGCGCGGGAGAAATGCGACCGCGCGGCTCCCGAGGCGACCGATGAGCGGCGGCTCGCTCGGGGGCCCGTACGGGGTGTCGGCGCGCCCGGTTTCGGCGTCGCTCAGCAATTCGTACAGCCCGGAGCCTCCGATGATGCCGATGGGTGGGGATCCGTCTGGGGGTGCGTCGGTGGTCGTCACGTCCCTCACCTTAGGGAATCGTCACGCGCGCCCAAATCGTCTCGTGATGGGTGTGGACGGCGGGAAGCGCGGCTGTGGAGGACGACGCCGGTGACGAACCGGCGCGGCAAGGGAATCCCTGGGATAGGACCAGTCGGTGCTGTTTCACGGCTGGCGCTCGCTGCTACAGGAGGGGCGATGAGCAAAGAAGCCAGTTCGGGCTTGCCGAAGGACCGGCCGACCGGAAGCGCACCACCCCCGCCGCCCGGGTGGAGGCGGTGGCTCCTCCCGATCGGCTTACTGATCAGCTTGGTGTTGTTCTTCGCGTTCCCGATGCGTCCGTCGCCGGGAACCACCCTGACGTATTCGCAGTTCCTTCAAGCCGTACACACCCACCAGGTCAAGACCATCACCATCGACGCGAACGGTGAAGCCTCCGGTCGGCTCGTCGACGGGCGGTCGTATTCGACGACGATCCCGATCGGCCTGGCGGGCTCGGATCTCTTGAATGAATTGGAGAAAAACGGCGTCGAGATCCGCGCCCGGCCCCCGGGTCCCTCACTCGCATCGCAGGTGCTGGGAGGGATCCTGTCGTTCCTGCCGTTCCTTCTCCTTCTGGGGCTTTTCGCGTACACCGGACGACGTGCCGGTAACGGTCTGTTGGCCGGACTTGGAGGAATCGGACGTGCCCGCGCCAAGATTTTCACCACCGAACGTCCGGCGACCCGGTTCGCCGACGTGGCCGGCTATCAAGGAGTGAAAGCGGAAATCGCCGAAGTCGTCGATTTCCTGCGGGCGCCGGACCGATACCGACGAGCGGGAGCGCGGATTCCTCGGGGCGTCCTCATGGTGGGTCCCCCTGGAACGGGGAAGACCTTGCTGGCTCGAGCCGTGGCCGGTGAGGCGGGTGTTCCCTTCCTGTCGGTCACGGGGTCGAGTTTCGTCGAGATGTTCGTCGGTGTCGGCGCTTCCCGAGTGCGGGACTTGTTCGAGGAGGCGCGCCGGCACGCGCCGTGCATCGTCTTCGTCGACGAGATAGACGCGATCGGCCAGCGGCGCTCGGGAGCGGGCACGATCGTCACGAACGACGAACGGGAACAGACCCTCAACCAACTTCTCGCGGAAATGGACGGATTCGAGCCCACGCAAGGAATCGTCGTGCTGGCGGCTACTAACCGTCCCGAGGTCCTCGACCCGGCCCTGCTGCGACCGGGACGCTTCGATCGACAGATCACCGTTCCGTTGCCGACCCAGGACGACCGGGCGGCCATCCTGCGCGTGCACTGCCGGGACAAAAGCCTCGGGCCGGACGTCGATCTCGACGCGATCGCCCGCGCCACGCCCGGTTTCTCGGGTGCGGAGTTGGCGAATCTCGTCAACGAAGCGGCGATAGCGGCAGCTCGGGAGGGTCGTTCCGTGCTGTCGGAAGCGGATTTCCGTTACGCACGAGACCGAATCATCCTCGGACGCCGCGAAGATTCCAACGTGTTGCTCCCCTCGGAGCGCCGGGCGGTCGCCGTCCACGAAGCCGGTCATGCCGTCGTCGCGGCGTGTTGTGACAACGCCGATCCGGTCGAGCGGGTGACGATCCTGCCGGCGGGGCGTGCCCTCGGTGTCACATTCCAACTCCCGTTGGCCGAACGCCATCTCTTCTCGGAGAGTTACCTGCGCGACTCGCTCACCGTTCGACTCGGGGGGCGTGCCGCGGAACTCGAAATCCTCGGCGAAGCCTCGACCGGTGCCGTCAACGATTTGTCGACGGCGACCGACCTCGCGCTGCGCATGGTCCGGGAATACGGTTTGTCTCCCAGGCTCGGCCCGGTGAGTTACCCGATCGACGGTTCGATGTTCTTGGCCGGCGGTCGAGAAGTGGTGAACCGGCCCTTCGCCGAGGCGACGCAGCGACGAATCGACGAAGAGGTCGCCGATTTGCTGCGTGCCGCCGAGAAACGAGCGGTCGAGCTGGTTCGAGCGCATCGCGAGGCGGTCGAGGCGTTGGCGGATGCGCTGCTCGAACACGAGACGGTCGATGGCTCACTCGTCTACGAGCTCGTCGGCCGCCAGCCTCCCACCCCCGAGCAGCACACCGAAGCGGCGGCGCGGCGACCGGGGCAGCCGGTCGGCGTCCGAATCTCGCCCGATTCTCGGCCGCACACCGAGTGAGATCGGGAATATGTAGGCGAATTCCGGCGTCTGTGGCGAATGGAACGAGCCGTGGAGCGGCGAGCTCCCGGCCCGGTCCGAAAAATTCCTGCGTGAAGGGAGGTGGTTGCGATGGCGGTCCTGTTCGATCCGTTCCGTACGTTCGACCTGCTGACTGATTGGTTGTGGGGTTCGGCGGTCGGCGACGGAAGGGTCGGGCGGTTCGTCCCTGTGGACTTCTACCGCGCCGGTGACCGCTACGTCGTCTCCGCCGACCTACCGGGAATCGATCCGGCGTCTCTTGACGTGCGGGTCGAGAACGGCACGCTGGTCATCGAGGCCGAGCGGCCGATGCCGGGCGACGCCGACCTGAGTTGGCTCGCCAACGAACGGGTATTCGGCCATTTCATGCGCCAGCTCGGGCTTCCCGAGGGGGTCGACGCCGACCGGATCGAGGCCACCTACCACGACGGTGTGCTTACGGTCGTGATCCCGCTCGCCGAGCAGGCGAAGCCTCGGCGTATCGCGATCCAGCGGGCCGAGCAACGTGGCGAGATCACGTCCCATGCGGCGTGATCGCTCGCCCGGCTTCTGAACGGCGAATCATGACGGGACGCGGGTGGGCGCACGGTCCGCCCGCGTTTCTTTTTGCTCGATTCGTTGGCCTGATGCGTCGTTTTGGCTAGTTCGCGGCGGCTTTCGCCGCGGTAGTCGAGGAGCTGCTGGAGCTCTCGCCAGACGTCGTGCCCGACGTCTGGGCGCTCGGGGCCTTCTCGGCGCTTTTCTTCTCCCCGCCGTTCTTGGACGCCGCATCGGTGCGGCTGTCGGTGCGGTAGAACCCCGATCCCTTGAAGACGATCCCGACACTCGAGAAGACCTTGCGGAGCCGGCCGCGGCACGAGGGGCATTCGGTGAGTGGATCGTCGCTGAACTTCTGGACCACTTCGAGGGTCTCGCCGCAGTTGGTGCACGCGTACTGGTAGGTCGGCACGCCCGCCTCCTCGTCGTTAGCACTCCAACGTCCTGACTGCTAATGATGCTGCATGATCGGGTGCATGTCCAGTGGCCGGGGAGGATCACAGTCCGTACGCGTCGCAAATATTCCGGACTTCGCCGTGTCTTTCGGCCCACCGGTTCCATACGTCTTCCGCCCACCGGCGGATCGCGCCGTCCCGCTCGTCGCCGGGCGCCGCCTTCAGAACATCGTGCACGGTCATCGTTCCCACGCTCGGCGGCCGATCCCACCTCGGCCAGTCCGGCGAATGTTTGCCCGACCGCTTCGCCAACGCCATGTGCGCGCGCTGCACTTGCCGACCGGTGTACCCGCGTTCGACGACCAAGCAAAGGCCGACGAGCGCGAAAACGACCGTGATCGGTTTGGTCGATCCTCCCGCATGCTGGGCGGCGTAGGTGTCGACGACCACTTGGTGGATGAATCCGATATCCCCCTTGGCGAGGGTATAAGCGGTCAGCTCCCCGTACTTTTCCAGGCATTCGCCCGACGCTAGAGAGCGTTCTGCCCGACCGAGACGCCGATCCGGCAGGACGGCGCCACAGCCTGGGCATGTGACAGTTGCGGCGTGCATGAAAGCAACTCCTGCTCCCTTCGAATTTCAGCAGGAGGAAGGCGCGACCACCAGCACGCTCCGAGCCGTCGTGCCGGAGCTCTTCGACGATCACCTGAACCACGGCGTCATCCACGCGATCGCCGAGAGAGATCCGGCCGATCGCAAACATCAACCGCGACGCAGCGCTTCTTACCGCGCCGAGCGGAGCACCTCGCGACGCTCTCGGTATTCCTGGACGTCGATCTCTCCGCGTGCGAACCGCTCCTCCAGTAGCTGCTCGGCACTGCGGCGCTGTTGCTCGGCGCGGCGGTCGTCGCGAGACAGGGCACGCCACACGGCGATCACCCCGAACACGAGCAGAGCCCAGAATGCCAGCATCGTCAGGCTCATGGCCAACCAGCCGACCCATCCCGGCCCATCGCCGTACCAACCCCAGCCCATCATCGCAGGCTCCTTTCTTCGCTAGCTCTCATCGTGAGGGCGGTCGTGGTGCCCTCGGTAGGGTCGGAAGTCCACTGCTAGGACCGGAGATGCTTGCGCACCTGCGCCAGCAAGTCCGACGGCGAGAGGTACATCGACGGGTATTCGCCGTACCAGCGCTGGACCCCCGTCTTGTCGACGAGGACGAAACTGTGGCCGGGCAGTCCTGGGTGCATCCCTCGGCCTATCGTTCCGTACGCGGTCGAAACCCTTCCGTCGTCGAGGAGGAAGGGCGTCGTCACGCCGGTGGCTTTCATCGCCTGGACGATTTCCTCGCGGCTATCCATCACGATCGGTAGCACCACGACGTCGGCCCGGTCGAACGCCGCTTTATCTTTTTCGATGAGCGCCATCTGGACCAGACAGGATTGGCAACCTGCTCCCTCCGAGAAATACAAGACAACGTTGCTCTTGCCACGGTAATCGGCGAGATGAATTTGACGACCATCGGTATCGGGAAGGGTGAAATCTGGTGCTACTCGGGTCGCGCTGGACGATGTCGGCCGAGACGTGGCCATCAACGCGGCCACGAGGCCGACCAGAGCGGCCGTCACGACACTGCTCACCACGAAGACTCGTCGGCGAGAGCGGCGAGCCTGTGCTTTTCGAACGGCGGCGAGGGTTTCCCGGCGATGCGTTTCCTCGCGGCGAAGTTTGGTCCTGGTGGTCATGGCTCGTCCTCACACCTTCGTGGGCTGTTCCTCGGCCGTCGTCGGTTCCTCGTGGCAGGAACGCGGGTCCTCTGCTGCGGGCGAGTGTTCACGATCTCGTCGTCCCCGCAGCGTGGCGATGACGAAAACGGCGGCGAGGGCGAGCACTACGGAACCGAGGAGCGGATCAGGAACACCTGCGGTCCAGGCCTCGAACCTGGCGAAGAGGGCGGAGAGTGCCCGACCGGCCGCGACTTGAAAGCCGGGACCGCCGGTCATTCGCGCCGCGTTCGCGAGGTATACGACGAAACCACCCATGACCGCGAAACCCACGGCTACCGCGATGTTGATCGTGTTGGTAAAGAGGGAGAACGAGCCGATCCGTAGCCGAATCGGGCGTGCCCGCATCCAACGCCGCTCACCAAGGCGGAAGCGATCCCAGGTCAGGGCCATGAGGAAGAGGGGAAATGTCATGCCGAAGACGTAAGCCAACCCGAGGAGCAACCCTCCGACGGCGGTTCCGGCCAGGGCGGACAACGTCATGACGCCCGCGAGAACCGGAGCGCAGCACGACGATGCGATGCCGGAGAACACGCCGAGCGCGAAGAAGCTCCCGGTGTCGCCACGGCTGGTGTCCGGGGTCCGCAGGAACGAAGGCAGGCTCCACATTCGCCCCGTCAGAGCATAGACACCGAGGGCCACCATCAGCGCTCCGCCGACGTAGTACAGCACCTGGTGATAACGCGCGATCGTGGCCGAGACGAGACTGATCCCGAGCGTGATCGGTATGAGGACGAGCCCTACCCCCGCGGCGAACACGAAGGTGAGGGGCAGTAGACGCCAGCGACGATTCTTGACTGCGACCGCTAGGTAGCTCGGAGCGAGGAAAACCACACAACACGGCGCGAAGAGTGCCACACTC
Source organism: Acidothermus sp. (assembly GCA_023512015.1). GTDB lineage: Bacteria > Actinomycetota > Actinomycetes > Acidothermales > Acidothermaceae > Acidothermus. Next base: position 7,217 of record JAIMAI010000024.1, read on the forward strand.
CCGGCGAAGAATGCGGCGAGCACGCTGCCGGTGGTGAGCAGTTGCGCATTCATGACCGGGCCTCTGCCGGGTATCGCGCGGCGAGGAGCGCCCGCAGCTTGTTGCGCGGCAAACGACCGAAAGAGAAAAAGGTCCCGTCGACGAGGACGAGCGGGTACATCGGTGCGCGCCACCGGCGGAACAGGGCCTCACCTTCTGGGTCGGTGGCCTCCACCGACCTCACCTCGATGGGGAACTCCCCAGCGAGGTCGGCGAGAACGGAGTGCGCCTCTTCACAGAAATGACACGCGGGTGCGTGGACGACGACCACCTTCGTGGGAGGCGGAGAGTGGTCCATCCCGGCCACCTCTTTCGCAGAACGGGAAGGCGTTCGTCGTTCACTGTCGCCGTCGAGACCGGGGTTTTCTCGATGCATTCGATGAAGGTTCGATGAAGCCATGGCGGCCTCCTCCCGCGATCGGGTCGACCTCCCTGGCACAGTGGTCACCGGACGAATTGGGGTCACCATGACGACAGCAGCGAAAGTGCTCGTGGTCGAGGACGAGGCGCCTCTGGCGCGGGTGGTTGCCGAATACCTTCGGCGGGCCGGATTCGATGTGATCACCAGTGGTGATGGCGCGGAGGCGGTGAATCTCGCCCGTGTTTTCGATCCCGACGTGGTCGTGCTCGACCTCGGCCTGCCCGGCTTGGACGGTGTCGAGGTTTGCCGTCAGTTACGGACGTTCAGCTCTTGCTACGTGCTGATGCTCACCGCGCGCGCCGAAGAGATCGACAAGCTCGTCGGGCTCTCCGTAGGCGCAGACGATTATCTGACGAAGCCGGCGTCGATGCGCGAGCTGGTGGCTCGGGTGCAGGTGTTGCTCCGGCGTCCGCGGACCCATTCGGCCGCAGGTATCGACGGGATACTGCGGTTCGGAGACCTCGTCGTCGACGTAGAGGCGCGTGAGGTGTCCGTAGCGGGAAGGCCGGTCGAGTTGACCCGTACCGAGTTCGACCTCCTGGCAGCGCTTGCCGCCCGCCCGAGGATGGTTTTCACCCGCCGCCAACTCATCGACGCCGTGTGGGGGCCGAGCTGGGTCGGGGACGAGCACGTGGTCGACGTCCACATCGGACATGTGCGGCGCAAACTCGGCGACGATGCCGAGGAGCCGAAATACATTCGCACGGTGCGTGGCGTGGGGTATCGGATGGGATCTGGGACATGAACGGGCAACGTGACCGTGGTCTGGCGGCACGACTCTTCATCGCGCATCTCCTCGTCGTGATCGTCGCAGCGATCACATTGTGGTTGGTGGCGACCGCCGTCGGTCCGCCGATTTTCCACGGCCATCTGCGCTACGTCGTGGGACGAGTGGATCCTTTGACGAGCCGACACGTGGAGGATGCGTTTCGGTCGGCGAGCGCGATTTCGCTGGCGGTTTCCACCGTCGTTTCCTTGCTCGCCGCATTCGGCATTTCCTATTACGTGTCTCGACGGATCGCGACGCCGGTTCGGCGGCTGGCCGTCGGGGCAAGGGCGTTGGCGTCCGGGAAATACGACGTCCGGATCGATTCGTCGGGGCTCGGTGCCGAATTCTCCGCCCTGGCCGACTCGTTCAACGCCATGGCCGCCCGACTGGAGAGCGTCGAGGCGACCCGCCGTCGCTTGCTCAGCGACCTGGCGCACGAGATGCGCACTCCGGTCTCGACTATCGATGCGTACCTGGAGGGGCTCGCCGACGGTGTCATCCCAAGTGACATCGAAACCCTCTCGATGCTGCGGGCCCAGACCGCCAGACTCGCCAGGCTTGCCGACGATCTCACCGCGGTTTCCCGCGCCGAGGAGCATCAACTGGAGCTACGCCTCGTGCCCGCCAACCCGGCAGAACTGATCGCCACGGCGGTCGCCGCCGTGCGCGAGCGAGCCGTTCGGGCCGGTATCGAGCTGACCACCGAGATCGCACCCGGCCTCCCCAGGGTACGGGTCGATACCGAACGATTCGCCCAGGTGCTGGGCAATCTGCTCGACAACGCCCTGCGTCACACCCCGGGCGGCGGAATGATCAGCGTGCGGGCGGAACCCGCGGGACGAGGCGTGCGGTTCGTGGTCGCGGATACCGGCGAGGGGATAGCCCCCGAGCATCTGCCTCACGTCTTCGAACGTTTCTATCGCATCGACCGCGCTCGCGACCGTGCGCACGGCGGCTCCGGGATCGGCCTCGCCATCGTCAAAGCCCTCGTGGAGGCTCAAGGCGGCATGGTGACGGCAGAGAGCGGCGGCCCGGGTCACGGCGCGACGTTCGCCGTCACGCTTCCGGCGGCCCCGGTTGCCTGATGGGAGATGTTGGTGCCGGGGCTCGCAGCCGTAGCGGTGTGCAAGGCCGTGAACCGGCGTAGGCGCAGGCTGTTGGCGACGACCGACACCGAGCTGAACGCCATCGCGGCGCCGGCGATGAGCGGGTTGAGCAGGCCGGCGGCCGCCAATGGGATGGCCGCCACGTTGTAGGCGAATGCCCAGGCCAAGTTGGACTTGATGGTGCGCAGCGTGCGCCGGGACAGCCGAATGGCGTCGGCGGCACCTCGCAGGTCGCCGGAGACCAGGGTCAGGTCACTCGCTTCGATCGCCACGTCGGTGCCCGTGCCGATGGCCAGCCCCAGGTCGGCCTGCGCGAGGGCGGCAGCGTCGTTGACGCCGTCCCCCACCATCGCCACGACGTGCCCCTCGTTCTGGAGCCGCTTGATCACTTCAACCTTGTCTGCGGGGAGCACTTCGGAGATCACATCTGCGATCCCCACCTGGGCAGCCACCGCGTGCGCGGTGCGCGCATTGTCCCCGGTGAGCAACACCGGCCTGAGACCCAGCCGCTTCAGCGCGGTGATGGCTTCGCGGCTCGTCGGCTTCGGAGTGTCGGCGACGACGACGATGCCGCGCACTTTGCCGTCCCAGCCGACGAAGACCGGTGTGCGACCGGCGTCTTCCGCGGCACGCCGCGCGGCGTCCAGCTCTGCGGGAACGAGGAACGACGCGTCGAAGAGCTGCTCACGTCCGACGGCGACGGTGTGGCCTTCGACCACGCCCTTCACTCCGAGCCCGGCGTTGTTCGTGAACGACTCCACTGTCGGGAGGGTGCCGAATTTCTCGGCGGCCGCAGTGCTGATGGCGCGGCCGATCGGATGCTCTGAGGCGCTTTCGAGAGCCCCGGCGAGCCGCACGATGTCGTGATCGTTTTCGCCGGTTGCAGCGATGACCTGGACGACGGTCATGCGGCCGGTCGTGACCGTGCCGGTCTTGTCCAGCACGATCGTGTCGACTTTTCTGGTCGACTCGAGGACCTCCGGCCCTCTGATCAATAAGCCGAGCTGCGCGCCTCGGCCCGTCCCGACGAGGAGCGCCGTCGGCGTCGCCAGTCCCAAGGCGCACGGACAGGCGATGATCAGCACGGCAACCGCGGCGGTGAAGGCCTGCGTGGCACCGGCACCCGTGGCGAGCCAGAAAGCCAGGGTGCCGAGCGCGATGAGGATGACGCTGGGGACGAACACCGCTGAAACGCGATCGGCGAGCCGCTGCACGGGAGCCTTGCCGGATTGCGCTGCCCTCACCAGCTCGGCGATCTGAGCGAGTGCCGTGTCGGCGCCGACCTTGGTCGCTCGTACTACCAGTCGGCCGCCGGCATTGATGGTTGCCCCCACGACGTCGTCGCCCGGGCCGACCTCCACGGGGACCGCCTCGCCGGTCAGCATGCTCGCATCCACCGCCGAGGTGCCCTCCAGGACGACACCATCTGTCGCGATTTTTTCTCCGGGTCGGACGACGAAGATGTCGCCGACGGCCAATTGGTCGACCGGTAGACGCACCTCGACGTCCCCGCGCAGTACGGTCACTTCCTTGGCACCGAGTTCCAAGAGTGCACGGATCGCCTCGCCCGATCGACGCTTTGCGCGGGCTTCGAAATAACGGCCGAGCAGGATCAAGGTGGTCACACCTGAGGCCACCTCGAGGTAGATCTCCGGACCTCGGTGCGCGGAGGCTACCAATTCGAAGGTCATCCGGACGCCCGGTTCGCCTGCGCCGCCTGCGAAGAGCGCCCACAGCGACCAGCCGAAGGCAGCCAACACACCCACCGAGATCAAGGTGTCCATCGTCGCCGCTCGGTGGCGCAGATTGAGGGCGGCGGCGCGATGGAACGGCCACGCACCCCAGACGACCACCGGGGCGGCGAGGGTGAGGGACAGCCACTGCCAGAACCGGAACTGCAGCGCAGGCACCATCGCCATCGCCACCACCGGCAGGGACAGGATCGCACTCACCAGTACCCGTCGGCGCAGGTCGCGCAGCAGGTCGGCGGTGTCGTCGGAGTGGTCGGGAGCGTCGGTGGCGTCGTCGACCTTCCGCGACTCCCGGGGTCTTGCGGTATAGCCGACTTCCTCGACGGCGGCGACGATGTCGGCGGCGTCCACCGTCGCGGGGTCGTAATCGACCGTTGCCGTCTCGGTTGCGAAATTCACGGTGGCCTCGACACCGTCGAGGCGGTTGAGTTTCTTTTCGATGCGGGCGGCGCACGACGCGCAGGTCATTCCTCCGACTGCGAGCTCGATTCGTCCGCGTCGACTGAGAGCCTCTTGGTCCGAGGTGGCCAGGGTCATGAGCTCGCTCCGATCACTCGAATGGGATTTCGCCAACGGGTCGTCAGCGGGCCACTGCGTAGCCGGCTTCTTCGATCGCCGCGACGATGTCGGCGTCCGGGGCCTCACCTCCGACGGTGACGGTCTTCGCGGCGAGGTCAACATTGATGTCTCTCACCCCGTCGATCTTCTGAAGCTCCGTCGTGATGGCGTTCACGCAGTGCTGACAGCTGATTTCTGGCACTGAGTACGTGCGGGTCGTCATGGTTGTCCCTTCTCTTCTCCGAACGGGTGGTCGGCCTCTTCCCGACCTACTATACCCCCCCATGGTATATACGGAACACGGGCAGGGTCACTGCCGGGTGGAGGATTCCGTGCGTTCTGGGGGAAGCGTCGCGGCGTCGTCCCCGCTTCTTCGATGGTCGGTGCCGCATCCGCCGTGATGGTGGTCCCCGCGACTCATGAAGGCCATCATCACGACCATCATGAGCGGACAGGCCAGGACGAGCGCGTAGGGCAGCGCTCGTTCCAGTGGGAATCCGGCGAGGACGAACAGCCCCGGCAAGATTGCTGCGCCGATCGCCATTTGTGCAAAATGCTTTCCTCGCATCTTCCTTCACCTCCTTTCCATGCGGCTCGGGGGAGACGGGACCGCATGAGCGATGAGCTGACCAGGCTCTGCCTTACCCCTCGGCGGGAGATCTGGCTCATCCTTCGACGTCGTGGCCGGGAACAAGCGAGACACCACCCACAGCGCGGAAAGGATGGTGCCGAGCCAGAGTCCGGCCATCCCGAGCCACGCGGCGATCCCCGCTCCGCATCCGAACATCGACGACCTCTCGCCTCTTCGTCGGTCGGGTTCATGCTGAACGTCGCCGATGGAGACCGAACGGGGGAAACGATGAAGGTTCGGTCAAGTGGTGGGGCTTCCCGTCGCGGGGGATGATGATGTGCGAGTGAGACTAATACCCCTATAGGGTATGTTTGGGTCATGCCACAGTACGGGTACACCGCGAAAAGGGACGTCGTCCAGGCTCGACTTCGGCGGATCGAAGGTCAGATCCGCGGATTACAGCGGATGATCGACGAGGATCGCTACTGTATCGACGTCCTGACCCAGATCAGCGCGGCTACCAGCGCGCTCCGCGCCGTCGCGCTGGAGCTGCTCGAAGATCACCTGAACCACTGCGTCACCCAAGCGATCGAACGCGGAGGACCGGAAGCCGCCGAGAAAGTGCGCGAAGCGAGCGCGGCCATCGAACGCCTCGTCCGATCCTGACTCACGAGAATCCCGGAGGACAGCGTGGAAGTGCTGGATGTGGTCGGGCGCAGCATCGCGGACGGCGCCGGGATGTTCTGGGAAACCCTGTGGGCGCTGGTGCTCGGGTTCGGGCTCTCGGGCGCCGTCCAAGCATTCGTCTCCCGTGAGCAGATGCAACGGGCACTGGGAGATCACCGGCCTGTCACCCTCGCCCGAGCTGGATTCTTCGGGGCCATCTCCTCGTCGTGCTCGTATGCGGCATCGGCGCTGGCGAAAACGCTGTTCGTGCGGGGAGCCGATTTCACCGCAGCGCAGGCCTTCATGTTCGCCTCGACGAATCTCGTCGTGGAACTCGGGATCGTGCTGTGGCTCCTCATCGGATGGCCGTTTGCGCTCGCCGAGTTCGTGGGAGGCGCCCTCATGGTCGCCCTCCTCGGTGTGCTGCTCCCGCGGGTCGTCTCGCCTGAGGAGCAACACCTCGCTCGCCGCCGATTGGCCGAGGGCGCCGACTCGGACGCCGAAAATCCGCATGCCCATCACGGACAGCCTGCACACGGACAGCCGGTCTCGGGACGTCATCCGTCTTCCCGGACGGCGCATCCGCGGCCCAGGATCACCACGCTGGCCGGCTGGTCGGCGGCCGCCGGCTACACCGTAAGCGATCTCACCATGCTCCGCCGGGAAATGCTCATCGGATTCCTGGTCGCCGGTTTCGCCGATGCCGCCGTTCCGGTTGACGTCTGGAAATCCCTTTTCCTCACCGGTCACGGTTTTTGGTCCGCGCTGGAAAATGTGATCCTGGGACCGTTCCTGGCTATCATCAGCTTCGTCTGCTCGATAGGAAATGTGCCGCTGGCGGCAGCACTGTGGGCGGGCGGCATCTCGTTCGGCGGTACCGTCGCCTTCGTCTTTGCCGACCTGCTGGCCTTTCCGCTGCTCGCCATCTATCGCAAGTACTACGGAACACGGCTCACGCTGAAATTGCTCGCGGTTTTCTGGCTGACGATGAGCGTCGCCGGACTGATCGTCGAATATCTCTTCACCGGGTTGGGTATCGTGCCCGATCGTCCCCCCGCCTTGCACGGTCACGTCGGACGGGACGTCTTCGGCTGGAATTACACGACGGTCCTCGACATCATCGCGCTGGTCGCCTTCGCCTTGCTGTACTGGCTGTACCGCCAGCGCCACCGTTTCGGCTCGGCAAGCCGTTACGCCAAGGACCCCATGTGCGGAATGCAGGTGGAAATCGTGCATGCGCCGGCGAGCCGAGTCGTCGGCGGAGTCACCTACTATTTCTGCTCAGATCACTGTGCTCATCGCTTCAGTGCCCGCTCGACCGAGCACGGCGAAAAAGCCGGTGTGTCCCACGGGCATCACCAAGAAGCACACGTGGCCCACGGGCATCACCAAGAAGCGGGTACGGCCCACGGGCGTCACGAACACCACGGAGACTTCCCCGTCGGGCCCTCCGACGAGCACCGGTGAGCGCTCAGCCCCGTTCCCGGAAACCCCCGAGGAATCGGCGAAAAACCCCACCCTCACGCGGCAGCGGCGGGGCCGGAGGCGGCGCGACGGTACGCTCGCGAGCGATCGGCGTGTCGTAGTCCGCACGGGCAATCGCATCCACGATCTGGTCCTCGTCGAAATCCGCGGAACCGGGGATCACCGGCACGAAGCCGACCAGCATGCCGTCGCGCATCACCTGGGCTTCGAGATCGGCGGTGCCGTCGCTGTCCCAGATCGCTTCCCGCCCGTCGGGCAAAACCACCCGAACCCCGAAACGGTAGAGGTTTTCCCGGGCGAGATGGGCGTCGATGCCCCGGTCCCGTAGCTTGTCGACTACCCGCAACGCTCGGTTCTCGTCCACGGGGGCAAGGGTACGTCAGCTCCCCCGTTCGCCGTACCAGGCCGCGAGCTTTCCCCGGCGATGAACGGCTCGCAACCGCCGTTCGACCTCCGGACGCGCCCGCGCCGTGGTCACCACGAGGAGCGAATCTCCCCTGCGGAGTTGTGTTTCCGCGGTCGGAACGAAACTTCGGCCGTCGCGGACGACGAGGGTGACCGCCGAACCGCGCGGAAGACGCAACTCGAAAATCTCCACTCCGTGCAGCCGCGAGTCCTGCGGAATTCGAAGCTGCAGCAAATCGGCGTCCATTTCTTCGAGCGGAGCCGCTTCGACGTCGAGGCCGGTCGGCTCGGCGGGAGACACGACCCGAAGGGCGCGCGCCACGACCGGCAACGTCGGCCCCTGCACCACCGTGTAGATGACGACGAGGCCGAAGACCAAGGCGAAAACCCGGCCGCTACCTTCGACGCCTTGAGTCACCGGGATCGTGGCCAGCACGATGGGCACCGCCCCCCGCAGACCCGCCCACGACGCGAAAGCGAGGCTGCGGGCGTCGAGAAAATCGCCACGCAGCGCCGTAGCCAGTCGGCGGATCCCGCGCTCTGCTTGGGTTCGCCTTTCGGCAGGGAGAAAGCGAGCGAAAGGACCCCGGCGGAGAGTCAGACGTTGCAGGGCGCGGCCGAGCGATCGCAGCGGGACGACCGATGCGAACACCGAGACCGGCCGTGCCAGCAGGAGCAGGGCCGCGCCGATCCCGAACGCGGGCGCCGCTTCGCGGGGCAAGGCGCTCGGAGTCACCAACAAACCGAGCATGACGAACAACGTGATCTGCGCGAGCCATGCGACCCCCTCGGCGAAACCACGGGTAGCCGGGCGATGAGGCAGTGGCGCGTTCCCGAGGATCAGCGCGGCCAGATACACCGCGAGGAAACCGCTGGCGTGCGCGAGGGTCGCCAGTGCATAAGAAATCACCGCGAGGGCGAGGACGGCCAGCGGGTACAGGCCGGACGCCGGAAGCGCCAGCCGCCGTAGCGCCGAAACGCCGAGTCGTGAGACGAGCAACCCGACCACACCACCGATCACCAACTCGTAGATCGCCTGGCCGGCGAGGGGTAGCCACGAGCTGCCCGCGGCCGTCGTGGAGAGCAGACTGACCAGGATCACAGCCGGGGCGTCGTTGAGACCGGACTCCGCTTCCAGCACGGCCGCCAGGCGGTGGGGCAATCGGATCCGGCGCAACAGCGAGAACACCGCCGCGGCATCGGTGGGCGCAAGGATCGCGCCCACCAACCAGGCCAAACGCCACGACCCGCCGAGGACGAGGTGCGCCGCGACGGCCGTGACCGCCGCGCTCACTACCACCCCGACCGTCGCGAGGGCGAGCGCTGCGGGCATGCAGGGGCGGACGTCGTCCCACCGGGTGGTGAGTCCGCCCTCGGCGAGGATCAGGACGAGAGCTCCAAGCCCGATGTTCTGCGCGACCGCCGCGTCGTCGAAGCGGATGAGCGTCTGCAGGGCGAGCCCGATCGCCAGATACGTGAGCAGTGAGGGAATTCCGATCTGGTTTGCGTACCGCACCGCCACGATCGCCGTGAGCAGGACGACGGCTCCGACCAGCAGCGCGGTTTCGAGCGACGGGGTCACCGTCGCCCCCCGGGTGCCACCCACCAGCCCCCGCCGGGGGTGAGGACGCCGTCCACGCGCTGGTCGTGCGGTTCGGTCGGCAATTCGGGGACGACTTCGTTCTCGTACACCACCGCGAGGACGGTGCTGCCCGGCCCGCGCCGGACCAGCGCACGGTCGTAACCTCCTCCCCCACGTCCCAGCCGCGCGCCGTCCGCCGCCACCGCGAGCGCCGGGACGACGACCAGCTCGGCGTGGCCGATCGCCCCCCGCCCGAGCGGCGGGATATCGGCGGGAAGCAGCGTGCCGCGGGGACCTTTCGTCATGCGGGCCCCGGGGCGGTAGGGGACCCAGTCGAGCTCGCCGTCCGGGGTCACCAGCGGGACGATCAAATCGGCTCCACGTTCGGCCAGGACTTCGATGAGCGGACCCGTGGGTGGTTCGGTGCCGATCGCCAGGTAGACGGCACACAGTCGAGGTCGGCGCTCCCCGAGCAGCTCGGCGAAAGCGCGGGCGATTCCCCGTCCGGCTGCGGAGCGTTGGTCGGCGGTGAGCCGCGCACGTTCGGCCAGCAGACGGGCGCGGAGTTCGGCCTTATCGGGGGGGAGCGGATGAGGATCAGACATCCGGTCCTCCGCGCGGTGCCCCAACTGATTTCGCCCGGCCAGCGGCTTCGCGCCGGAGGGCCGGACGTGCGAGCATCGCAAGAGCGATTCCGGGGAAATCCAGGGCGATCGAGGCGTGACGAGGACCGATCGGGCGGAACGGGATGAACTCGAAGAACGAGCCGAGGCGGCGCCGTCCCCGTCGCCGCGCGCGGCTCGGGTTGCGGGCCCGGCTTTCGGCTGCGTTCGTGTTCGTCGTCCTCATTCCCGTCCTCGTGGGGTGTGCCGCTGTCGCGATCTTGGTTCCGGATGTGCTCCGCAGTCAGATGGGGGATCGGCTGCGTGCCGACCGCACCGACGTGGTCGACGTCCTGGCCGCGCGCTGTGCCCAGGCGACGCTCGGAGCACGCAGCCTCGGATTGTGGCTCGCCACCGTCGATCCACAGACCGCCGTGACCACTACCTTGGCAGAGACCCGCGCCGATTTCGCAGCCGTCGTGAACGGGTCCGGCGCGGTGGTGGCGGTCGCCGGGCAACCGCCGTCCGGCAATCTGTCGGCCCTCGACGCGTGCGGGACGGGAAGTGGTGCGGCGACCGCGATCGCGGCCCGGGCGGATTTGGCGGTCAGCGGTCACCCACAGTGGTCCTACGCGGTGGTCGGTTGGCGGATCACTCCGGGGACCGCGGCCGAGATCGCGGCACGGCTGCCGCAGCGGGCGGCGGTGACCCTCGCGGTCGGCACCCAACTGGTCTCGACGACGTTGCCGCGGCCGGTAGCCATGGCCGAACTCACCGGGGGGCCTGCGGGGCGGGACGTGTTCGAAGTCGGATCGCGCATCGTCGCGGCTTCCGCACCGAGTGCCGGTCAGCCGTATCGAGTGCTGGTGAGCGAGCCGGCCCCCTCGCTCGACCAGCTCTTCTGGGTGTTCGCCGTCGTCATCGTCGTCACGGTCATCGGAGCGATCGCGATCGGTCGGCTGCTTGCTCGCCTGATCAGCCATCCGGTGGCCGAACTCTCCGAAGCGGCCGGGCGGGTGGCCGGCGGTGACCTCGACGTCACGATCGAGGTGCGCAGCCGCGACGAAGTCGGTCGGCTCGCGGCCGCGTTCAACCACATGACCGCGGAGCTGCGGACCTACATCGGGGAGCTCGAGCGCAGTCACCGCGAACTGCGGGAGAACCTCGAACGCCTCGGCTCCGCACTCGCCCACACGCACAACCTCCCCGGCATCCTCGCGGTGATCCTGGACACGGCCATGGCCAGCGTGCGGGCCGGCGGCGGTCTGATCGCCCTCATTGATTCGGACGGCGTGCTGCGGGTGAAGACGGTCCGCGGGGTAGCGGGGATCGCCCCCGAGGATGCCCTCCCGGTGGGAGCCGGGATCGTCGGTTCGGTGGTGGCGGACGGCGAAGCGGTCCGCGGTCTGGTCGGCGAGGGTCCGGGGCTGCGGCCGGTGGCCGGGGAGCCGCGAGCGCGCGCGGTGCTCGCCGTCCCGCTGCGGCCGTCGGGACGGCTCGCCGGCGTCCTCGCGGTCTACGACCGGCAGACCGACGACGAGACCTCGGTCAGCGCTGCGGCGTTCTCCGCGACCGACGAGCGCTCGCTGATCGCCTTCGCCGGTCAGGCCAGTGTGGCGGTCGAGAACGTGCTCCTCCACCAGGAAGCCCAGCGGCTGTCCCTCACCGACCCGCTCACCGGTCTGTGGAACTACCGCTATCTGATCATGACTCTGGGTCACGAAATCGAGCGGGCTACCCGCTTCCGCCGTCCGCTCACCGTGTTGATGCTCGACCTGGACCGGTTCAAGCAGATCAACGACCGCTACGGTCACCAGGTCGGCGACGGCGTTCTCATCGAGCTCGCCCGCAGGATGCGCAGCGCGGTGCGGGAGGTGGACACCGTGGCGCGGTACGGCGGCGAGGAGTTCGTGGTGATCCTGCCGGAGACCGACGCTGCCGGCGGGGCTCGGACGGCGGAGCGGCTGCGGCACGCGATCCGCACGACTCCGTTCCACGTCGAGGGACTCGACCTCGCGGTCACCGCCTCTATCGGCGTTGCGGTCTTCCCGCAGCACGGGGTGGCTGCGAGTCCCCTGTTGCGAGCCGCCGACGAGGCGCTGTACGACGCGAAGGAATCCGGGCGCGACACCTGGCGTCTTGCGAGAGCGACGGACGACGACGGGCCGCCCGCATCGCCCTCAGCTGCTGCCGCATCGCCCGCCCCCGAGCCGTCCGAGCCGGCTACTGCCGGGTCGGCGTCCGTCGGGCCGTCCTCCGCCGGGCCGTCCCCCTCTGGGTTCTCCGCGGCGCCGTCCCCGGTCGTGCCGTCCGCGCTGCCATCCCCCGCCGCGCCTGGCCCGCCGCCGTCCCCGCCCACGCCGAGGGTGGTGATCGTGCCGGAACTGGACGAATCGCCCAGCTCGAAAGGATCGGATTCCTAGCGAAGCGTGGGTCCGTGTGGGGACTCCGTTAGGGTTCTTTGCATGGCGACGACGCCTCAGAGGGTCCGGAAAGCTGTGATCCCAGCCGCGGGGTTGGGGACGCGATTTCTTCCCGCGACCAAGGCAACCCCGAAGGAAATGCTGCCGGTCGTCGACAAGCCCGCCATCCAGTACGTCGTGGAAGAAGCGGTGAGCGCCGGACTCGACGACATCCTCATGATCACTGGACGGAACAAGCGGGCGCTGGAAGACCATTTCGACCGCAATTACGAACTGGAAACCGCGCTGGCGGCGAAAGGCGATGAGCGCAAACTCGCCTTGGTCGAGGAATCCACCCGCTTGGCGACCGTTCACTACGTCCGCCAAGGGGAGCCCCGCGGACTCGGGCACGCGGTCTCCTGCGCGGCGCTGCACGTGGGCGACGAGCCATTCGCCGTCCTGCTCGGAGACGACATCATCGACGGGCGAGACCCGCTCCTCCCCCGCATGATCGAGGTGCGGGAGCGACTCGGCGGCACGGTGATCGCGCTGATGGAGGTGGACCCCAGCCAGATCCACCTCTACGGCTGCGCGGCGGTGCTCCCCACCGACGAGGACGACGTGGTCAGGGTCACCGATTTGGTCGAGAAGCCGCAGTCCGATGCCCCCAGCAACCTGGCCCTCATCGGGCGCTACGTCATCGCACCCGAGGTATTCGACGTCCTCAGCAAGATCGAGCCGGGGGCGGGTGGGGAGATCCAGCTCACCGATGCGCTGCGGGTCCTGGCGAACCGGGACGGCGACGGAGGCCCGGTGTACGGCGTGCTGTTCCGGGGCCGCCGCTACGACACCGGCGATCGCCTCGACTACCTCCGCGCGGTCATCCAGTTGGCCGCTCAACGTGAGGACCTCGGCCCCCCGTTGATCGCATGGCTGCGGGAATTCCTCGCCGAGCATCCCGATGGTGGGCGGTCGTGAACCGCTTTCTCGGTGATCCAGTAACGGCGGAAGAGGGCGATTCCCGGCGATGACTTCGGTCGCTTCCGACCTCCGCAGCGTCGACGACCACCTGCGCCACGTCTTGACGTCGATCACACCGCTCGCCGAGATCGAGGTGAGCCTGCTGGACGCCCACGGCTGCGTGCTTGCGGAGGACGTCACCGCAGACGCGCCGCTTCCGCGTTTCGACAATGCCGCGATGGACGGGTACGCCGTGCGGGCCGCCGACGTGGCCGAAGCCTCTCCCGACCACCCGGTGGAACTGCCGGTGGTCGGCGACATCGCGGCGGGCAGCGCCGGAGTGTACGCGGTCAACCCGGGCCTCTGCGTGCGGATCATGACGGGGGCGCCGGTGCCGAGCGGGGCCGATGCCGTCGTCCCCGTGGAATGGACGGACGGCGGAGTCGCGCGGGTGCGCATCCATCGAGCCGCGACCGTCGGGATGCACATTCGGCGGGCCGGGGAGGACGTCGTCGCGGGGCAGACCGTGCTGCGCGCGGGGACGGCGCTCGGCGCCGCACAGATCGGATTACTCGCGGCGGTGGGGCGGGGCAGAGTCCGGGTCCGTCCCAAACCCAGGGTGGTGGTTTTCTCCACCGGCAACGAATTGGTCGACGTCGGCGGCACCCCGGGGCCGGCGCAGATTTACGAATCGAACAGCTACGCCCTCACCGCAGCCGCGCGGGAAGCGGGGGCCATCGCCTACCGGGTGGGGATCGTGCCCGATGACCCGAGCCGCCTGCTCTCCCTCATCGAAGACCAACTCGTCCGGGCAGACCTCGTCGTGACGAGCGGCGGGGTGAGCGCCGGTGCGTACGACGTCGTCAAGGAGGTGCTCTCCCGGCTTGGCACGGTGGAATTCGTCAAGGTCGCGATGCAGCCGGGGATGCCGCAAGGCTTCGGTCGGGTCGGTCCGGACGGGACGCCGATTTTCACTCTGCCGGGGAATCCGGTCAGTGCTTTCGTGTCCTTCGAGGTCTTCGTTCGGCCGGCGATCCGCCGCATGCTCGGTCGGGAGACGCTGTACCGTCCGCTGGTGCGGGCGGTGCTGAGCGAGCCGCTGCACAAATCGGCGGGGAAGCGGGCGTACGTGCGGGCGCGGCTCGACGTCCGCGACGGAGCGTACGTGGTGGCCCCGGTCGGTGGGATGGGTTCGCATCTGGTGGCGAGCCTGGCGCAAGCCAACGCGCTGATCGTGCTCCCGGAGCATGCCACCGAGGTGCCCGCAGGTGTCACCGTCTCCGTGATGGTGTTGGAGCGGCGGCAACCGTGAAGCAGTGGCGACCATGAGCGACGACCCAGGCAGCGACGCCGACACCGCGAGGGTCTCCCCGAGCGGCTTCTCCCATCTCGATTCCCGCGGGGCGGCCCGCATGGTCGACGTCTCGGCGAAGCCGGTCTCGGTGCGGACGGCGCGAGCCACCGGCCTCGTGCGGACGACACCCGAGGTGGTGGCCCGGTTGCGGGATCAGTCGCTGCCGAAAGGGGATGCGCTGGCGGTGGCCCGGATCGCGGGCATCCAGGCGGCGAAGCGGACGCCGGAACTGATCCCGCTGGCTCATCCGATCGCGCTGCACGCGACCGAGGTGGAGCTCGACGTGGGGGACGACGGAGTGCGGATCGCCGCGCGGATCACCACCGCAGATCGCACCGGGGTCGAGATGGAAGCCCTCACCGCGGTGGCCGTCGCCGGCCTGGCCCTGATGGACATGATCAAGGGGCTCGATCCCGCCGCGGTTCTCACCGACGTCCGAGTGGAGGAGAAGAGCGGCGGGCGCTCCGGGCACTGGGTGCGTTCGAGCGACCGAGTCGGCGCAGCGGACCAGGCGGAGACAGCGGAGACGCGATGAGCGAGGTTGCCGACACCCCGCGTGCTCTCGTCGTCACGGTGTCGACGCGGGCCGCGGCAGGGGTGTACCCGGATCGCAGCGGACCCCTGCTCGTCGACGCCCTCCGGGAGACCGGCTGCGACGTCGACGGCCCGTGGGTGATCCCGGACGGCGAAGCGGTCGCGACCAGCTTGGAGCGAGCGGTTGAGGCCGGCTACGACCTCGTGGTGACCACCGGCGGCACCGGTATCTCCCCCCGGGATCGCACCCCCGAGATGACCGAGCGCGTTCTCGACTACCAGATCCCGGGCATCGCCGAGGCCATCCGTTGGATCGGGTGGCAAGCCGGGGTAGCGCCCGCCCTGCTGTCCCGGGGAATCGCGGGCGTGGCCCGCGGCACGCTGGTGGTCAACCTCCCGGGCTCTCCCGCGGCGGTGCGCGACGGAATGCGGGTGATCGCTCCGCTGCTGGGGCACGCGCTCTCCCAACTGCGCGGAGGAGACCACGAGGGAGCGTCGTCGTGAGCAGGGGATGGCCCGCGGAGCTGCGGTACGGCGCGCTGACGGTTCGGCCGCTGCGTATCCGCGACGCCGCAGCCTGGCGGGCCGAGCGGCTGCGCAACCGGGAGTGGCTTGCGCCCTGGGAGGCGACACCGCCGTCCGGGGGCGTCGGTGAGTTCGGCCAGGGGTATGTGGAGGCGATTCGGGTGCTGCGCCGCGAGGCGCGTGCGGGTCTGAGCCTGCCGTTCGTGCTGATGGTGGACGGCGAGTTCGTCGGCCAGCTCACGGTGAGCGGAATCGCCCGTGGGTCGGTTTCGTCCGGGGCGGTGGGGTATTGGATCGCCCGCCGGTTCGCCGGGCGCGGCATCATGCCGACCGCGCTGGCCCTCGTCGTCGACCATTGTTTCGGACCGGTCGGGTTGCACCGGGTGGAGGCGAATATTCGTCCGGAGAACACCGCGAGCCGACGGGTGGTGGAGAAACTCGGATTTCGCCTGGAGGGCACGCGCGTCCGCTACATCCACATCGCGGGAGCGTGGCGGGACCACCTGTCCTATGCGCTCACCGTCGAGGACGTGGCACCGGCCGGGGTTTTGGCCCGCTGGTTGGCCTCGGGCGGCGGGATACGGCCCGCGCCACGGGACGTCACGGCGTCCCACTAAGAAAGGCCGACTTCCCACGAATTCCCGAAGAATTCGGCATTCGTGACGCGACACACCGTCGCGGTGCTCGTCACACGCGTCACTTCTGTCTACCGTGACGATTCGTGACCGGCGTCATCATGGGCGGCATCGTCGCTTTGTGGATCGTGGTGCTGGTCCCCATGTGGCTGCGCAGATACGAGGGGGATGACGCCGTCCGCACCATGGAGAGTTTCTCCACCGCCATGCGAGCGCTCGGCGACGACGGCACGTCGCGGCGTGTCGAATCGCTTGATATCAGGGCGGCAACGGTGCGGCGTGAGATTCTGCTGACGGATCGAAGCGAAGGGGAATCGAGCGTGTCTCGACGTCCTGTGCCGCGTACCTATCGCGGCTCGGCATTCTCGCGAGCCCGCGCGCGCCGACTCGCCGTCCGTCGGCGGCGGCGGTTGCTCGGCTGTGTCGCCAGCGTGGTGGTTTTTGCCGCCAGCGCGGGCCTCGGCTGGACGTCGTGGTGGCTGGAGATAGCGGCTCTGCTGGTATTGCTCGGCTACCTCGTGCACCTGCGGACCGAGGCGATCCGCCGTCGCGAGGTAGCGCGTTGGCGTACTCCCTCCCGTCGCCCCATCCGCACCACGACGGCAGATGTCCCGAACGAGTCGTCGGCCGGGCGACGTGATCCTGCAGCGGCCCGGATCGCCGATCCGTTCCCGGGCATTCCGGCTGATGTCTTGGCCCCGACGGTGAGCGCGTCGGGGACGGAGAACGGCTCGCGGTGGCAGCCGGTTCCGGTGCCGCTGCCGACGTACGTGACCAAGCCGGTCGCGACGCGGCCGGCCGCGCGGGCTCCCCGCGCCGACGTGGAATCCGGGACGATCGACCTCACCAACCCGGGGGAGTGGACCGAGCGGTACGCGAGCGGCAATCGGCGCATCCTTCTCGACGAATCCGGGGACGACCGCGAGTCGACCCTAGTGCTAGAGGACGACGAACTCGACCGCATCATCGGACGGCGTCGGGTCGTCGGCGAGTGAGGCGCCAAGACCTGGATCGCGCCGGCGGACGGGGAAATCGGGGGGCTGCCGACAGCGGCCGACGAGTGTGGTGGAGCTGACGGGATTTGAACCCGTGACCCCCTCGATGCGAACGAGGTGCGCTACCGGACTGCGCTACAGCCCCAAGGCGCCCCTCAGCCTACCATCCAGCAGGTCGCCGGCTCGCGCCTCCGCGACCAGCCGACGCTATGATCCGTTGGCCTCGCTCCAGCTCTGGAACCACATCCGTTGTTGCCAATCGACCGAGGGGATGGTCTTGGCGGTGAGGATCGGCAGGAAATAGAAGAAAAGAATCACCACGATCAACACGTAGGAACCGGCGACCGTGGCTCCCACCATGCGCCGGGTTGGGGAAGCGTCCGCAGGCCCGAGGACGTAACCGATGGCGATGGCGAGGGCGATGCAGATGAACGGGAGCAGCGGGAGCGCGTAGAAGTAGAACATCGTGCGGTGGAAGGTGAACAACCAGGGCACGTAGAGGAAGACGAAAGGAACCAGCAGAGCGCTTCCCCGCCAGTCCCGCCGCAGGATCAAGTAAGCCGTGAAGAGCATCACCGGAATCGAGGCCCACCAGATTGCCGGTGTGCCCATGTCGTAAATCATTCGGGCACAGCCGGCCGCCGCGCGGCATCCTTCATTCGGCGGCTTGGGATAGTCGGCGTAGTACAACACCGGACGAGTCTCGAACAACCACGTCCAGGCATTGGATCGGTAACTGTGGTACGAGCTCAGGTGGAGGTGGAAATTCAAGGCCTCCGCGTGGTAGTGCCATAGTCCTCGGATGGGATTACGGATCCACGCCGGCACCCACTCCCAACCCGGCCGGTTGTTCGCCCAGTCCCTGTCCCAGGCGTATTTCCCCGTGTTGACGAACCAACCGGTCCAGGAGACGAGGTACGTCGCGAGCGGCACCAGGATCGTCACCGCGAGCATTCCCGGTACGTCCCTGGCAAGGGTGACGAGCGCCGGACGGCGGATCCCGACTGCGCGGCGCGCCCCCATGGTCCACGCGGCGGCGAGAAGTCCGAACGCCGGCAGTAGGTAGACGCCGTCCCATTTCGTGGCGCAGGCCGCGCCGAGGCAGAACATCGTCGCGATGAACCACCACCGCACGCCGATACGGGGAGCGGGCGGCGTCCCGCCTGAGGGCCCGTATGTTTCGGTGAACCAGTCGTTGCGCGCGGCCCACGCCGCCAGCCGAGCGCGCACCTGGTCGCGGTCGAGGACCAGGCAGGCGAAGGCGGCGACGATCCAGAACATCAAGAAGATGTCCAGCATCGACGTCCGGCTCTGGACGAATTCCAGGCCGTCGAGACTGAACAGCAGCCCGGCGGTGGTGCCGAGCAGCGTGGAGCGGGTCATGCGGCGGGCGGTCCGGGCGACGATGAGGACGGCGAGGGTCCCGACCACCGCCGCGCTGAACCGCCATCCGACGCTGTTGTCCCCGAAGATCCACTCACCGAACGCGATCATCCATTTGCCGAGCGGGGGATGGACGACGTACCCCGGCCCGTTATCGGTGTTGTTCAGCTCGACGCCGTGCGTGAGGAGGCTGTGGGCGTCGTGGGCGTAGTAGACCTCGTCGAAGATCTTGCTGTTCGGGGTGCCGAGGTCGTGGAAACGCAGGTACCCCGCGAACGCCGTCACGAGCAACGGCGCCAGCCAGCCGAGGACGGTGAAGTTGGGAAAAGGCGGGACCAGTCGGCGGCGAAGCGCCCGAGCCCGGGCCCGCGCGCCCGTGATCGGGGCTTCGAGGGACAGCGTCACGGGCACATCGTAGGGGTCGGCGCCGTCACGAGAAATTCACGGCGGCCGAAAGCGGAGCGAGCTCGACCCACGTGCGTCCCGGTCGCAACGTGATCACCTGCCCGGCGCCGTCCCGCAGCACCATCGGGGCGGTGAGCGAGGTGCGACTCCAGGTGCCCGGGACGCGAACGCCGTCCCGCAGCACCCAGCACTCACCCGAACCGATCACCTGCGGCCAGGGCTCGACCGCTCCGGTGACGTCGCGGATACCTCTGTCTTTCAAGGCGACTCGCATGATCACGATGTTGTCTGCGGAGACCTGACTCCCATCGGTGAGGAGATCCGGCCGACCGTCCTGGGTGCGCAGGTACCGCCGCCCGTTCCACTGCCAGCCGGCGGTGGCCGACGGGAAGTGGACGACGACCCCGGCCGTCGTCGGCCCGCTCGCGGGGGTGGGGTCGTACTGGAAGATCGGATGTGGGGGCGGCATCTTCGGGTCGGCGTGCTCGGCGTAGGCATAAAGCCGGGTGGTGGAATCGAAGACTTCGTGCGGGATCGAACGTCCCGGGAGTTTCTCGAACAGGCTGTTGTCCGCATCGAACGACATCAAGAAAGCCGTGGAATTCGCCTTCACCGGAGCAATTTCTTGGGCATTGGCGCCGGAATAGGCGAAATACCCGCCGCCGAGGAGGCGGAGCAGGTCGCCGTCCACCGGCCGTGCGGACCGGATCGGGCCGACCAGTGCGGCGTCCTGCGATTGGAAAACGGCGAACAGACGGGTGAGCCCGCCCTCGACGGGGGTGTCGACGACGATATCCGCGGCGTTCAATCCGGCTTGCGGGAAGGAGCCCGCGACGTTGTCGATTTTTATCGCGAGCGAGGGACGCAGCGCGTTGCCGTTGGCCGCCGGCAGGCCGGTGAGCGGGAAGACCGCACCGCCCGTCGCCGAGGATGGGCTCCAGGACTCCGGGGCTTTCGAGGACCGGATCGGCGACGGCGACCGCGTCGGGGACGTCGCAGGAGCATGCCGAGCCGGGGTCGCGCAATTCGCGGTGGCCAGCCCGAGCAGGATCATTGGGAGCAGGAGAAGCGGACGACGCACGTATGTCACCGTAAGGCCCGACGCGGCCACCTTCGGGGTACGACGCGGGGGTGCGGTGCGGGTGGCCGGCCTCGAACAATCCGGCGGATCGCAAGGGAAGCGGTGGGGAGGGACGACGTGGCGGAGGGTGTGCTGGTCGTCGCGGCGACCCCCATTGGGAACATGGACGACGCCTCCCCGCGGCTTCGGCGAATCCTCGCCGAGGCGGACGTCGTCGCAGCCGAGGACACCCGCCGCCTGCGCCGACTGGCCGCGGCCCTCGGTATCTCGTTGCGCGGGCGGGTCGTCGCTTACTTCGATGCCCGTGAGACGAAACGTGCCGGCGTCCTGCTCGAGGAGCTGCGCGCCGGGCGGGACGTCGTGCTGCTGACGGACGCCGGGATGCCGCTGGTCTCCGATCCCGGTTACCGCATCGTGCGGGCGGCGATCGACGCGGGTATTCGGGTCACGTGCGTGCCGGGTCCGTCCGCTCTCACCGCCGCGCTTGCGGTCGGCGGCTTGCCGGTGGAACGGTTCTGCTTCGAAGGATTTCTCCCGCGGCGGGCTGCAGAGCGACGACGTCGACTCACCGAGCTCGCGGCCGAGACCCGCACCATGGTCTTCTTCGAGGCACCGCATCGCATCTTCGCCACGCTCACCGACATGGCAAAGGCGTTCGGCCCGGGGCGGGCGGCCGTGGTCTGCCGAGAACTGACCAAGGAGCACGAGGAAATCCGTCGCGGCACGCTTCAGGAGCTCGCGCAGTGGGCGCAATCCGGCGTGCGGGGAGAACTCACGCTGCTGGTCGCCGGTGCGACGGAAGAGTCGGTGGCTTCCGGCGTCCCTCCGCTCGCGCAGCGGGTGGCCGAGCTGCAGGCGACCGGCGTGGACCGGCGGACGGCGATCGCGCGGGTGGCCGCGGAGGCGGGCGTGCCGCGGCGGCAGGTGTTCGACGCCGTGGTGGCTCGGAAGCGGGAGGTGCAATCCCCGCCTGATCGGTGATCCGGTCAACGGTACGTCCTTGTTACCGTTGACGGGTGAGCAAAACCTTCTACGTGACGACCCCGATCTATTACGTCAACGACGCTCCCCATATCGGACACGCGTATACGACGATCGCCGCGGACGTGCTCGCGCGTTGGCACCGCCAGCGCGGGGAATCGGTGTGGTTCCTCACCGGCACCGACGAGCACGGGCAGAAGGTGCTGCGCAGCGCGCAGGCCGGTGGGAGTTCACCGCAGGAATGGGCGGATCGGTTGGTGGCCGAAGCTTGGCAGCCGACCTGGCGCGACCTGGACATTTCCAACGACGATTTCATTCGGACGACGGAAGAACGCCACACCAGACGGGTGCAGACTTTTCTCCAGCGGCTCTACGACAAAGGTGAAATATACGAGGGAGTTTACGAGGGCCCGTACTGCGTGGCGTGCGAGGAATTCAAGCTCCCCGGCGAGTTGATCGAAGGCGAGGGGCGGGACGCCGGCCAGCGGCTCTGCCCGGTGCATCGTCGTCCGGTGGAGCAGGTGAGTGAGACGAATTACTTCTTCCGGCTCTCCAAATACGCAGATCAACTTCTCGAGCACTACGCGGCGCACCCGGAGGCGGTCGAGCCGGAGAGTGCCCGCAACGAGGTGGTGCAGTTCATCCGCCAGGGTCTGCAGGACCTGTCGATCTCGCGGTCGAGTTTCGACTGGGGGGTCAAGGTTCCGTGGGATGACCGCCAGGTGGTGTACGTGTGGTTCGATGCTTTGCTGAACTACATCACCGCGGTCGGTTACGACGCCTCAGAGCCGGAGCTGCGGGAGAAGTTCGAGAGCACTTGGCCGGCCGACGTCCACCTCATCGGCAAGGACATCCTTCGGTTCCACGCGGTGATCTGGCCGGCCATGCTGATGGCCGCCGGACTGCCGCTGCCGCGTAAGGTCTTCGCGCACGGGTGGCTGCTGGTGTCGGGCGAGAAGATGAGCAAGACCCGGCTCACCGGGATCGCTCCCGCTCAGCTCACCGGATATTTCGGCTCGGACGCCTTTCGTTACTACATTCTTCGGGCGTTTCCTTTCGGGCAGGATGGTTCTTTCTCCTGGGAAGAAATGACCGCGCGCTACACCGCGGAACTCGCCAACGGGCTGGGGAATCTCGCTTCTCGCCTGACCGCGATGACCGAACGCTATCGCGGGGGAGTGATTCCGTCCCCCGGAGAGCCGACTGAGGCCGAGCAACGGCTGGGCGAGTTGGCCGCCAGGGTCACGACGAACGCCGACGCGGCGATGGAGAAACTCGATTTCTACGGCGCGCTCGCCGCGATCTGGGAATTGGTGGTCGCCCTCAACGGATATCTGACCGAGCAGCAGCCGTGGCAGGTCGCCAAACGCGACGACGCAGCATCGCAGCAGCGACTGGACGCGATTCTCTATGCGGCAGCCGAGGGGTTGCGGGTGCTCGCCATCCTGCTCCACCCGTTCATGCCGCGGACCTGCACGACGCTGTGGGCGTCCGTCGGAGGTCCCGAAGCGCTCGGACCGCTTGCGGCACAACCGCTCGCGGAGGCTGCCCGCTGGGGCCGGCTGCCGGTCGGGGCGCGGGTGGTGAAGGGCGAGCCGCTCTTCCCGCGTCTCCCCGACGAGTCCCCGGCCACCGGAGCATGAGCGGCGAGCCTTCGGCGGGTCGCGACTACCGTCCCGCAGTGACGCAGCCGCCTCCGCCGACGCCCCCGGCGCTGGCCTTTCCCACCGTCGACGCGCATGCCCATCTCGACCTGCTCGACGCGCCGGTGGAGGAAATCCTGGCCGACGCCGCCGCGGCTGGGGTCGAGCGGGTCGTGACCGTGGGGTATTCGTTGGCCAGCTCGCGGTGGGCGGTGCGGGCCGCCGAGGACCATCCACAGGTCGTGGCCGCGGTCGCCGTCCATCCCAACGACGCGATGGACGCCGACGACGACACGCTCGCCGCGATAGCCGCACTCGGCGCTTCGCCGCGGGTACGCGCGATCGGTGAGACCGGCCTGGATTATTACTGGAAACGCACGGATCCCGAGGTGCAGCGCGCGGTTTTTCGCCGTCACATCGACATCGCCAAGCAGTTGCACAAGCCGCTCGTCATTCACGACCGAGACGCCCACGAAGACGTCCTGCGCATTCTGGAGGACGTCGGAGCCCCCGAGTTCACCGTTTTTCATTGCTTTTCCGGCGATCTGGAAATGGCGCGGACCTGTGTCGGGCGCGGCTATTTCCTTTCGTTCTCCGGAACCGCGACGTTCAAGAACGCACCCGGGGTCCGCGAGGCCGCTGCCTGGACCCCGCTCGACCACCTGCTCGTCGAGACCGATGCTCCGTTCCTCACGCCGATGCCCTTTCGAGGCCGCCCCAATCGGCCGGCGCTCGTGGCGCTCACCGTCCGCTTCCTCGCCCGGCTCCGCGGCGTCGAGGAGGAAGCGGTTGCGGAGTCGGCCGCGGCCACCGCCCGGCGCGTTTTCGGGGAGTGGTGAGCGAGGGGAGCGGTGAGCAGGTCGATCACCTGCGGCTGGTGAGAGATAACTCACATCGCGCGAACGTGGGGATGCAACGGCCAGCCCGCCGAACCCGCGAATCGCCGCCCGGCAAACGTTAAATCGACGTTAAGACCACCTGTTCGGCGCGGAATCACTCCGGCGGCGTACTTGCATTCGGTCGGCCTCGATTGTTACGGTCGCACACGCAAGCCGGGGTGGGAAAGCCTTCTGAATGACACGAATGTGCTTTCCATGTCACCGGTCGGGCTATCGTCGGGAGCATTGTGCGTAAACGTCTCATTGCCTCGGTTGGTCTGGGAGTCGTGGCAACGGCCGTTGCCGTAGGCGTGGGCGGTTATATCTGGCTCGACAAATCCGTCACCCTCGTCGTGGACGGGCAGACACGCCACGTGCACACACATGCACGCAATGTCGACGGACTGCTTGCGTCCGCGAAAGTGCGAGTCGGTCCGCACGACGACGTACGTCCCGCGCTCGGTACTTCGCTGCAGGACGGAACGACTGTTCAGGTGACGCACGGTCGGCAGCTCTTTCTCACGGTGGACGGCCAAACTCGAACGGTTTGGGTCACTGCAAATAGCGTCGACGAGGCATTGCGTCAAATAGGCCTGCGTACGGCAGGGGCAGCGCTCTCTGTGGATCGCTTTGCTCGAGTTCCCCTTTCTGGGCTTCGTATCTCGATCGACCTCCCGCATACGATTCGGGTCGACGTCGACGGACAGACGCGGACTCTGGTCACCAACAAGGAAACAATCGGTGCGGCGCTCGTCGAGGCCGGTATTTCGCTGAATGCGGGGGACCAAGTGTCCGTTCCCCTCGCGAGTCGTCCGACCGACGGACTCACCGTCGTCATCGTGCGCATCACCAGCGGAGACGTGCTGGAAAGAGTACCCATACCTTTCACGACGGTGAAGAAATACGATTCGAGCCTTTATGTGGGTACGCGTCGAATCGCTCAGGCCGGCCAGAACGGCGTCCTGGTGCGCACGTACCGGGTCGTGTACGCCGACGGCGTCCCCCGGAGCAAGACCTTGGTCTCCTCGGAGGTCAGCGTGCCCGCGACGCCGCAGGTGATTGTGGTGGGGACCAAGCCGGTTCCCGTTGCCCCGGCGACGACCTACCACGTCAAGGCCGACGGCCTCAACTGGGCGGCATTGGCGCGTTGCGAATCGGGGGGTCGAGCCGACCTGGTGGACCCGCCGTTCTACGGGCTGTACCAATTCCGGCTCTCCACCTGGCGCGCGGTCGGCGGCCAGGGGCTGCCGAGCGATGCGTCACCTGCGGAGCAAACCTATCGCGCGCAACTCCTCTTCCAGCGCAGTGACTGGCGCACCCAGTGGCCGGTCTGCGGTCATTACCTCTTCAGCTGATCTCGCTCTTCAGCGGATCTCGCTGATGCGCAAAGAGTCTCGATCGAGATCGACCAAGGGGCCGAAATCGCGGCTGTCCCTACCATGAGCTCGTGACCTCCTCGGCTGCGTCTCGACCGCCTTGCACGCTGCTTCGCGCGGGCGACATCCGTGACTTGGCTGCGGAACACGGCTTGCGCCCGCGTAAGACCTTCGGTCAGCATTTCGTCGTCGACGCAAATGTTCTCCACAAGATCGTGCGGCTTGCCGAGCTGGAACCTTCCGATGTCGTCGTCGAAATAGGCCCGGGGTTCGGGTCGTTGACCCTTGCCCTGCTGCCGCACGTCGCAGAACTGATCGCGGTCGAGGTGGACCGCCGTCTCGCCGCTCTGCTTCCCGAAACTGTGGCGGCTTGCTGCCCGGCATACGCCGCTCGCCTCACGGTCGTGGAAGCCGATGCTCTGGACGTCGTGTCCTTGCCGACCGAACCGACGGCACTAGTGGCCAATTTGCCGTACAACGTGGCAGTCCCGGTCCTGCTGCGTTTCTTGGATCGTTTTCCGAGCATTCGGCGAGCACTGGTCATGGTGCAACGCGAGGTTGCTGAACGCCTCTGTGCGACTCCGGGTACCGAGCCGTACGGCGCTCCTTCCGTAAAACTCCGCTGGTACGGAACGGCGAAGATTGTCGCGAATGTCAGTCGGGAGGTTTTCTGGCCCAAACCGCACGTCGATTCCGCCGTGCTTCGTTTCGACCGGGGATGTGTGCGGACCGCGGATGCCGGTCCCGTCTTCGCCGTGGTCGACGCCGCATTTCGACACCGTCGCAAGACGCTCCGGTCGGCGCTTGCCGCGTGGGCGGGTTCGCGGGAGGCGGCGGAACGTGTGCTCCGGGCTGCCGCTGTGGACCCCGGCGCGCGGGGGGAGCAACTCGGTCTCGACGAATTCGTGCGCATAGCAGAGCTTGGGCCGACGCTTCGATAGTTTCGGCGATGTTGGAAACGGCCTTCTCCGTTGTTGGGGAAGCGTCGAGCCTCTTCATACCGCCGAAATCACTCTCCCCGTGAGTCTTGACAGTGAACGACTTCCCTCTTACCGTGGCCACGTCTCCGCAGTTGTTGCCGAAAGTTTCAGGGGCGGCTGGGCGTCGGCGTGGGCGCGAGACGCGTACCTGGGGGAGTCTGCCGCCACCTTCCGTGCGGCGGGCGTACGCACGTCCTGCATTCTCGATCCGAACGGAGTGTGTGATGCGCGGTCGTAGCAAAACGTGGCTTTCAGTGATCACCCTCGCCGGCGCCCTCGCCGCCTCTCTCCAGCATGGGAGTGCGCAGGCGGCGTCCACCGTGTCACCAGGTGTCCTCTCACAAGTGACGGATTTCGGTCCGAACCCGACCAACCTCAACATGTACGTATACGTTCCGCGATTCCTGGCGCCTCGTCCGGCGCTTCTCGTCGCGATTCACTACTGCACGGGGACGGCGCAAGCCCTGTACAGCGGTTATGCGCACGATTTCGTGACCGCTGCAGATCAATACGGCTACATCATCATTTTTCCCGAGGCCACGCGAAGCGGGCAGTGCTTCGACGTCTATAGTCCACAAGCTCTGGCCCGTAATGGTGGCAGCGATCCTCAGGGGATCATGTCGATGGTGTCGTGGGTCGAAGCGCACTATCCGATCGATACCACTCGGATTTTCGCGATGGGTGTTTCGTCGGGAGCCATGATGACCAACGTCTTGCTCGCCGAATACCCTGACGTCTTCGCTGCGGGCACGGCGTTCATGGGAGTTCCTTACGGCTGCTTCGCGACCGGGAGCAGCACGAATACCTGGAACAGTCAGTGCGCCAGTGGCCAGATCATCAAGACTCCTCAGCAGTGGGGAGATCTCGCGCGCTCGGCATATCCCGGGTACGCGGGGCCGTACCCCAGAATCCAGCTGTGGCACGGCACCAACGACACCACGCTCAATTACGCAAATTTGGGCGAAGAGGTGAAGCAGTGGACCAATCTGCACGGTCTCTCGACGACTCCGACCTTTAGCGATAGTCCGGTGTCGGGATGGACCCGTAACCGGTACGGCAGCGCTTCGCTCCAACCCCCGGTGGAGGCGATCAGCGTCGCCGGCGCCGGACACGTCTTGCCCCAGGCAGGTATGGACGCCTACTCGATTGCATTCCTGGGTCTGAACCAATCGTCGCCGCCTTCGCCTTCGCCTAGCCCGTCGCCGTCTCCTTCGCCTTCTCCGTCTCCGAGTCCGTCGCCGTCTCCTTCTCCGTCGCCGAGTCCGAGCCCGTCTCCGAGTCCGTCTCCGTCGCCGGTTGTGGGGGTGGCGTGTGCGGCGAGTTTGCAGGTGACGAGTCAGTGGCCGGGTGGGTTTACGGCGAATGTGACGGTGACGAATACGGGTTCGGTGACGGTGACGAGTTGGCGGACGGCGTGGTCGTGGCCGAATGATGCGCGGGTGACGGGGGCGTGGAATGCGACGGTGAGTCAGTCGGGGTCGTCGGTGTCGGCGGTGAATGTGGGGTACAACGGGACGTTGACGCCGGGGCAGTCGACGCAGTTTGGGGTGCAGGGGACGGTGAGTGGGGCGTTTGGCCCGGTGGTGGTGTCGTGTGGGGCGAATGGTGCTTCACCGAGCCCGGCTCCCTCGCCGAGCCCGAGCCCGTCGCCGAGCCCGAGCCCGTCGCCTAGCCCGAGCCCGTCGCCTTCACCGAGCCCGAGTCCGTCGCCTTCGCCGTCGGCGGGGTGTGTGGCGAGTATGCATGTGGACAACAGTTGGAGTGGTGGGTTTACGGCGACGGTGACGGTGTCGAATCGGACGTCGTCTGCGACCAGTGGGTGGTCGGTGAGTTGGAGTTGGCCGTCGGGTAATTCGCTGGTCAACGCGTGGAATGCGACGGTGACGGTGAGTGGGACGACGGTGCGGGCGGTCAACGCCTCCTACAACGGGGTGATCGCGGCTGGTGGGTCGACGACGTTCGGGTTCCAGGCGAACGGGACGCCGGGGAGTCCGACGTTTACCTGCACCGCTTCCTGACCGTCCTCCGACAACCCTCGGGGGAGTGGGGGGGGGGGGGCCCCCCCCCCCCCCCCCCCCCCCCCGCCCCCCCCC
>JAIMAI010000025.1 GCA_023512015.1 Acidothermus sp.
GGAGTCGAGACGACGGGTGCGACCAGCAAGGCGATCGGAAGACCAATGAGCGCGAAGAAGACGACCGGACGACGCACAGCTGTGACTCCTGTGATCCTTGAGTTCTGTGTTGTCAGAGTTACCTAAGCATGCTTCGTCCTAGATCGCGGCATTTTTGACAGATTTGCCAAGACTTTTTTCTCTGTATCTCGGTTCGCGCCAACAGTGCCTGTAGCTGCGTGCCCGCTACGAGGCATCGCTCGGTCGGAGTCGCAGGTTCAGATCGGCAGCAACGGAGCAGACCACGGGGTCATTGCCGAACTGCGGCTACCAGCACTGAGGAGCTAGGCATCGTGGACGGCGGCGTTGCTCACCGGAACCGATGGTTGGCCATGCCTTTCTCTGCCGGGATGCGCCCACTGCGCGATGACACCGGCAACCCCTGCGATGACACTCACGGCGGCCACGATGGCGAGGAAGCGCATGCGCAGCGGACTCCACGCGGAGAGCATCCCCACGCGGTCGATCAGATCGTTGCCGAAGTAGAAGTGGTGCACCCCGCGCTCGATCCCGATGGCCGCAGCCGACCACACGGCCACCGGAAGGATCGCAGGTAACAGCCGCCTCAGGAAGTCTCGTCTCACGATGGGTGCGTTCCTCGGTCGGTGACGACTTACCGCGAGGGGAACGGCCGCCGCCATCGCCGCCAAACCGGGGTACAGATACCGACCCTGCGCACCGGTGACCGTGTGCCAACGCAGCCAAGCCGTGTACGACTGCCAGGTGATTGCTAGCAGCAAACAAATCCCAGGCAGTTGGCTCAGCACGAATTCGGCTCGATACCTGCGGGCACGGAATGCTGCGACCACTATCACGGCAATCAATGCGGCGCTTGCGGTGAGATAGGCCGCACGCGGTGGGCTCATCTCCGTCCACCCGTAGTCCAGCCAGAAAGAGCGCGCTACCAGATCGGAGAAGTATCGCGCCCAGCCAGCGAAGGGGAGAGTGCCGTCCAGCATCGCATCGAGATACCCCGGCGGATAGCCGTTCGGCTGGATCTGGCCGAGGCGCAAGAGATTGAGCACCCACCACACGGCACCGAGGCACATCGCACTGAAGGTCAATAGTGCGGGTTTCAGAGCGCGTCGCCAGCCCCAGCGGTGCCCGGAAAGCGCGTACGCACCGAGCACGAGAACCCCGAGGGGCAAGGCGAGTCCTTTCACCCAGAGGGCGGCCGCGTACGCCAAGCCCAAGCCAATCGCGGGGAGCACCCGTGGCGGTCGTTGAGCGAAGCGAACCGCGAGCACCGTCAAAAGTGCACCGAGCGTAATCATCAAGGCGTCGTTGTTGACGGATCCGCCCAAGTGGTCGAACTGGGGAAGTGCAGCCGGCAGGAAAGCCGCAGCGCGGCTCGACGAGAGGGAGACGCCGAGATCTCGACTCAGCCGGTACGTGAGATACGGAATTGGAAGGAGCAGGGCCGCCGAACAGAGCCGGAGAATGAAAAGCGCGTGTTGTGTCGACCTGTCGAAGACATCGAAGAGCCGAGCCGGAATGGCCAGCAGGAGATAGTAACCCGGAGGATGTTGCGTCATCTGATCCGGCTCGGGCACGGTGGAATCTCCCATGCGCCCGAGCTCGCGCAGACTCACCGATTCGTAGAGCTTCGAAGGAGGTTGACGCAACGGAGAAGCCGCCAGCAGTGCAGCCTGCAATCGCGTGACCACTTCCGCTTCTGCGATAGCAGGATCCAGGCGCGCGGCTCCTGCCGGAGGATACGAATGGCGATATGCCAGCGAGATGATCGTTGAGACGTGCTGCGGCTCGTCCGGCGCTCGGAACGGTGGAGTGACGGCGGCCCAGATGGTGAAAATCGCCGCGAGGAGCAGCGTCGCGCCGCCGATCGCAAGGACGGTTCGCCGCTTCTCCCCCATGGTCACGACTCGGAGCCCAACCGAAGAGCGTCGGAACACTCGCGAAATGCCTGGGTCAGCGCGTCGCGCCAGTGACGCATCGGCGCGAGACCTGCCTCCTGCCATCGTCGGTGACCAAGCACGGAGTAGGCAGGCCGAGGAGCCGGGCGCGGAAAAGCCTCCGTCGTGGTCGGGTGAACCCGACCCGGCTCGGCCCCGAGCTCTTCGAAGATTGCCCGAGCAAAACCGAACCAGGTCGTCTCCCCTGTGTTCGTGCAGTGATAGATCCCGGGTGACGGTTCCCGGCGCACCAAGTCCACGATGCCGCCGGCGAGGTCACGCGACCAGGTCGGTGAGCCCCGCTGGTCGTCGACCACGCTGACGGTTTCCCGTTCGCGCTCCAGACGAGCCATCGTCTTGACGAAATTCGAGCCGACCGCTCCGTAGACCCATGCGGTCCGCACGACGTACGCACTGGGGTGCGCCTTCAGGACCAGTCGCTCGCCCTCCGCCTTGCTCTTCCCGTACACGCTGCGCGGTGCCACGGGGTCGTCTTCGTCATACGGCTCGGTGGCGTCACCGGCGAAGACGTAATCGGTGGAAACATGGACCAGCAGCCCTCCGGACCGCGAGGCCGCAGCCGCGACCGTCCCGGCGCCGGTCGCGTTCACCGCGAACGCAGTCTCGGGGTCGGATTCCGCAGCGTCGACAGCGGTATAGGCCGCGGCGTTCACGACGACGTCCGGTCGGATCTCACGGAAAACGCCGTCCACGGCGGCTACGTCGGTGATGTCGAGATCGGCGTGGTGAAACCCGACGACGTCCTCACCGGCGGCCCGCAACACGGCGACGAGGTCGCTGCCGAGCTGACCTCCGGCTCCTGTGATCAACCAGCGGCTCACCGGGGCAGCGCCGCCTTCTCCTTGAGCGGCCGCCACCACCATTCGTTCTCGTGGTACCAGCGGACCGTAGCGGCCAGACCATCGTCGAACGTGGTCCGCGGTTCGTAGCCGAGCGCCCGAATCTTCGAGTCGTCGAGGGAGTAGCGCCGGTCGTGGTTCTTGCGGTCCTCGACGAACTCCACCGAGTCCCAGGTGGCACCGCAAGCGTCGAGCAGTTTCTGGGTGAGTTCCCGGTTGGTCAATTCGAGGCCCCCGCCGATGTTGTAGTACTCGCCGGGTTTCCCTTTCTCCACGACGATTTGAATGCCCCGACAATGGTCGTCGACGTGGAGCCAGTCGCGCACGTTCAAACCGTCGCCATACAGCGGAACTTTTTTGCCGTCGATGAGGTTCGTGATGAATAGGGGGATGACCTTCTCGGGGAACTGATACGGACCGTAGTTGTTCGTGCACCTCGTGACGGAGATGTTCAAGCCGTACGTTCCCGCATAGGCTCGGGCGAGCAGATCGGCGCCCGCTTTACTCGCCGAATACGGCGAATTGGGCTCCAGGATGTGGTCTTCGGTCCACGAACCTTCGGGAATCGAGCCGTACACCTCGTCCGTCGAGACGTGCACCACACGCGGGATCCCGGCCTGGACGCAGGCTTCGAAAAGCGTCTGGGCCCCGAGCACGTTGGTGACGACGAACTCGGCGGCACCGTAGATCGAGCGGTCCACGTGTGACTCCGCTGCGAAATTGACCACGAGATCGTGGCCGGGGAGGACTTCGGCGAGCAGCCGCCCGTCGCAGATGTCGCCTTGGACGAAGCGGTAGCGGGGGTTATCGGCCACCGGCGCGAGGTTGGCGAGATTGCCGGCGTAGGTGAGCTTGTCGTAGACGGTGACCTCAGCGTCCTCGTAGCCGGGGTACCCGCCGGTGAGCATGGTCCGCACGTAGTGCGACCCGATGAAACCTGCGGCACCGGTCACAAACACCCGCATGAGCTCCGCCTCACCTTGTCATCTGGAATGTTTTCGATCAATCACGTCGCACGCGTGCCGGCGACCACGACCCGATTGTGTCAGCAAGATGCTCCCACGCCGCCGCGGGGCGCGATGCCACGCCGACCTCAGAAGGCGAGCGAGACCTTGCTGTGGTCACCGAGCATCAGGCGGTGCGCCTTCGGGAGGGTGGACGACAGCGAGACCTCCACCTCTTTGCCGATCAAGGAGTCCTCGATCCGGCTTACCCCGACAATCTTCGTCGACTCCAAGATGATCGAGTGCTCGATCTCCGTGCGCTCCAGGAGACAGTCGTGGTAGATCGAGGTGAAAGGCCCGACGTAGCTATCGACGATCCGCGTCCCCCGCCCGATGATGGCCGGCCCGCGAACCGTCGACCGCTCGATCACTGCCCCCTCCTCGATGACGACCCGCCCGATGATCCGGCTTTCCGCATCGAGGCGACCATGACAAGCAGGCTCGATCCCCTCGAGGACCTTGCGGTTGCACTCCAGCATGTCCTCCAGACGACCGGTGTCCTTCCAGTAACCGCTGACGAAGTGTGACCGGACGTCGTAGCCGTGGTCCACCAACCACTGGATCGCATCCGTGATCTCGAGTTCTCCGCGAGCACTCGGCTTGATCGCGCGAACGGCCTCGTGGATGGGGGGCCTGAACATGTAGACCCCCACAAGAGCGAGATCGCTCTTCGGGTTCGTCGGCTTCTCGACGAGACGAACAACCCGCCCCTCGCCGTCCAACTCGGCGATACCGAACTGCTGGGGGTTGTCAACCTTGGTGAGAAGGATCTGGGCGTCTGCTCCGCAGCGAGCAAACTCCTCGACGAGATCCGTGATGCCACCGATGATGAAGTTGTCGCCGAGGTACATGACGAAGTCGTCGTCCCCGAGGAAATCGCGCGCGATCAGAACACAGTGCGCCAGGCCGAGCGGTGCCTCCTGGGGGATGTAGGTCGCCCGGATCCCCAGCGCCGATCCGTCGCCCACCGCGGCTTCGATCTCCGCCCGGGTGTCCCCGACGATGATCCCCACGTCGGTGATGCCCGCGTCGCGGATCGCCTCCAGCCCGTAGAACAACACCGGTTTGTTCGCAACGGGGACGAGTTGCTTCGCGGAGGTGTGCGTGATCGGGCGAAGCCGGGTGCCTGCGCCACCCGAGAGGACGAGTGCCTTCATGGCGCCTCACGCTACCCGCCGCGGGCCGGCGAGTGCGCACAGCCCGGGGAACACACCGTCGGCGAGGGCGGGCGACGCACCCGCGAGTAGGCATGCCGCGCTTCAAGATTCTGCTAGCCTCTGTGCCGCCTCATCATCCGGAGCAGAGTTCCCACCCTGGTCACGAGGTAGCGATCCGCCACAGGGAGCAGAGAAGGCGAAGCGACGATGTCGACCCCTCCAATGCCGAGCAGCACGCAGGATGCCCCGACGTCGAATCCTTCCGGACGTCGGTTCTGGCGCTCATGGCGCGGGCAGGCAAGCAGCGCCTGGTACGACCGCTACGCGCTGGCCCTGCCGATAGTCTTCGTCCTCGCGACGATTGGCCCTGCGTTGATCGGCCTCAGAACCCTGCTGTCGGTCAACATGCTGACGCGCTGGATGCCGTGGCGCGCAGCACAGGGTGCAGATGCCCTTGGACATCAATTCTTCTCTACCGACACCGTAGATCAGGTCATGCCGGGAATCGCTTATGCGCGTCGCCAACTGTATGCAGGGCACATCGCCAATTGGTAAGACATCGTCTCGGGCGGTGGCCCTCTGGTCAGCAATCCGAACCTAGGTCTTCTCGATCCGCTCTCGCTGCCCTACTTCGTGTTGCCGCTCTGGCTCGCCCCGGCATTCGTCAAGTTGCTGGAATTGGCGGTTGCCATCGGGGGCTCGTATCTATTCCTGCGCAGAGTTGGTCGGAGTCGACTCGCCGCATCGACAGCCGGAATCGTCTTTGCGTCCTCCGGATTCATGGTGATGTGGACGAATTGGCCGCAAACTCGCGTCGCAGCCTGGATTCCCGCTCTGTTCTGGGCGTGCGAACGCCTGCTCCAGCTTTTGCGCCCACGTGACACGGTGCTGGTGGCCTTCGTGATCGCGAGCATGCTACTCGGGGGGTTCCCGTCGGTCACCGGATATGCGTTGTACGCGGTCAGCGTCTACTCCGTGGTCAGGCTCATTGCCTTGCGTCGCAACGACCCGAACCCGACGGTTTGGATGGCGAAGGCCGGAGCATACGCCATCGTTTCTTGCGCACTGGGCTTCGGTCTGGCCGCGATCCAGCTTCTCCCCTTCCTAGGCCAATTCACCCACATGGACTTCGACTGGCGGCAACAGAACCCTCGGCTTCATCTCCCCCTTTATGGCCTGCTCACCGCCATCGATCCCTCAGCGAACGGTCTCGGCGTGAACGGAGTCAGCAGGGGCCCTTTCAATCCAATCGAGCTTGTCGCGTATGTCGGTGCGGTCTCGGTGGTGCTCGCAACCTTTGCCGCAAGTGTGTTGTTCTTGACTCGCCGTCAGCGACAAGCCCATGACCGTGGGATCCTCAGCTATTTTCTAGTGGCAGCCGTCATCGCCCTACTGCTGGGATGGGTCGGCGGGTCGTTGCTGGGGGTATTTCAACACCTGCCCGTGTTCTCCAACAACTTCGTCGGGCGCATCCGATCCGTTCTCGGGTTCTTCGTGGCCGTGCTGGTCGCGTACGGCCTCGACTCTCTGTTGACGATAAGAGAACGCCGACAAGAAGTCCTGACGGCCTGGAATGGGTTGGCCGACCGTGGCCGCTTTGCGGTGAGCGAGGTGCGCCGCCTCTTGGGGTGGATCTGGTTCACGATCGCGTGGGTCGCGCTGCTGGCTACCACGGCCTTCGTCTTGGACAAAGAGCACGTGATGGCCATTCGCTTGCCGAACGGTGCCCAGGTGTGGTCGGCCATTCGTGCCACCCTTCCGGCCCCCCTTCTACTCTTCTTGGTCGCGATGCTGGGGGTCGTCATCGTCGCGCAAGCGAGGAGCCGATCGGTGACTGCTTTCGTGGTCGTACTCCTCCCTGCACTGCTCGTCGGTCAATCCGTAGCCTTCTTCAGGAGCGTCCTACCCGGCGACAACCCAGATGATTTCTATCCGGTGACCAACACTCACCGTTTTCTTGCGTCTCACCTGGGCAATGATCGGTACGATGCAGCAGCACGCACGATGTACCCGAGCACCTCGCTGTATTACGGCCTCAGAACCGTAACAGGGCACCAGTGGAACGACGTGAGTTGGGGTGATCTTGTAAACTCCGTCGATCCCAAAGCGCACGGATTGGGATTCGATTATGGCTTTACTGATTACGTGACACCAAACCGCGCCGGCCAATCACATATTCTCGACCAGATGGGAGTGAGGTATTTCGTCTTTGAGCCGGGCCAGCTCGCAGGCGCGGTCACAGCCCCTCCTGTGCACTCAAGTGTCACTCTCCCGAGCCGAGCGGTCGCCACGTGCACTCTGCCCGGCGGGCCCTTGCGCGGCGTGAGTTTCGTCGTCCGCGCTCCCGTTACAGCGGAGAAGAACGCCGACATCATCGCGCATGTTTCACTTCAGGCAGGGGCCACTCGGATCGATTCAGCCCGCTTCCTCGCCAAAATCCCGGCGGGCGCCCTCGTGAACATCGCGGTGGCCGGCGAAGACCTCCCCGCTTCACAACCGATCACGATGCGCCTCTGGTGGAGCGGCGTCAGTGGACCCATAACCCTGGGTACCGACGGATCGCAGCTCGCCTGCGCGCCCGTCCGACCCCTCCCCGATGGGCTCAAGCTCGTGTATGCCGACGCAGGTTCGATCATCTACCAGCGCCTGACAGCACTGCCTCGAATTCGCTGGGCTTCGCGTGATGTCGTCGTCGCGAACTCAACGGCTCAGATCAACGCCCTCCAGAGCGGACTCGCCCCGGACACGGTCCTTCTCGACCAGCCTGGACCCTCCGCCGCCGGACAGCCTGCGAAAGTCACTGTGTTGAACGACGTGGGCGGAGCGATCGACGTCTCGGTCGAGGCGAACGGCATGGGATACCTAGTGGTCGCCGATGCCATGCAGGTACCCGGATGGTCGGTGACGATCGACGGATCGAAGGCGTCGCTCATACCTGCAAATCACGCGATGGTTGCCGTTCCCGTACCAGCCGGCGATCACATTGTGCGGTTCCGCTATCACCCACCCCTCCAGAAGCTCGGCTTCGGCATCACGATCGGCTGTCTGGTCGTTGTGATCTCCGTGCTGCTCTTCTCCTCCCGGAACTCGCCTCGGCACGGGCGGCGCCCGCGACCCGCGACAATGCCGGCAGCGATCCGCGGGGACGACGCCGCAAGCGGCTACCCTCGGCAAAGTGACCCACCAACTCACCCTTCCGCCTGAGCTCGACCCGCGGGGGCCTGCGACCCGTCCATCCCGGCGGGTTGGACGGCGTATCGCGGCGGTGGTCGCGGTGGTGATCTTAGGGAGCAGTGCCCTGCTCTACAGCCGCTATCTGCACTTCAACGGGAACTTGAACCGTGTAACGGGCGTAATCACTCCGGGGGGTGCTCAGGCTTCCGGGGGGGCCATGAACGTCTTGCTGGTCGGTTCCGACAGCCGTGAAGGAGCAGGCGACCAGTTCGCGCAAGCACCCGCAGGCCAGGAGCAGGTCACGGGGCAACGGTCTGACACGGTGATCTTGGCTCATCTCGCCAAAGGTCGGCAACACGCAACCTTGGTGTCCCTCCCGCGGGATTCGTGGGTCACGATCCCCGCGTATACCGATGACAAGGGCCGGAACCACCCGGCTCAGCAAGCGAAGCTCAACGCGGCTTTTGCCTTCGGCGGACCGGCGCTGCTGGTGAAGACCGTGCAAAACCTCACCGGTCTGCACATCGACCACTACGTCGAAATCGACTTCGCCGGCTTCCAACGCATGGTCGACGCTCTAGGGGGTGTCGACGTCTGCTTGAGTCGGCCGGCTCACGACGCCCACACCGGTCTGAATTTGAGCGCTGGATGGCATCATCTCAACGGAACGCAGGCTCTCGCTTTCGTCCGCCAGCGCTACGGGTTGCCGCTCGGCGACCTGGATCGCATCAAGCGTCAACAGCAATTCCTTGCTGCAATGATGCGCAAGGTGGAAAGCGCCGGCACCCTGACCAATCCGCTGAAACTCAACGCCTTCCTGGATGCTTTCACGAAATCCGTGACCGTCGATGACACGATGAGCACCAAGGACATGGAAAAAATTGCGCTGAGCTTGCGCGGGTTGAGCAGCGGTAACGTCGTCCTGACGACGATGCCGATCGCTGGTTTCGGTACGAGAGACGGCCAGTCCGTCGACATCATCGACACGGCGAAAGCACAGGCACTCTTCGACTCGTTGAAGGACGAGGGCCAGTCGGGCACTGGCGACTCACAGGGCACCTTGCCCCGCAACCAAGTTCACGTCCGGGTGTTCAACGCGGCCGGGATCGACGGACTCGCGGCTCGGGCCTCCGCGGACCTTGCGAACGCGGGCTTCGACGTCGTCGGTTCGCCGGCGAACCGCGGCACCGGTGCGACGACTACCGTGATCGAGTACGGTCCAGCCGATCTCGCCGCAGCACGAACCCTCGCGGCTGTCATCCCGGGGGCTCAGTTGCGACAAAACGATCAACTGTCGGGAGAGGTCGATCTCCTCTTGGGCTCCTCGTATCACGGACTGGCGACGACGACCTCCTCGTCGGCCGGCCGTGTCGGAAGCGCGACGGAGTCGGCCTCGATCCTCCCGGTGGCCGACACGGGCTCCTCCGGCACCCCGAGGTCGGGGGACGTCACCGGGAACGGCACCACGGCAGGCGCGGCGAGCTGCACCGCCTGACAAGCAAGCCCGGATAACCGGCACCCGCCTCCCCATCCCCCGATCGGACTAATCCACATCCCCACGACCGGTCCGGCCTCCTGTGTCGCAAATGCGCGCCACGTGCGCTTTGCTCCCAAAACTTCTTGGCCCTTGGTCAACTATCTGCTACCCTCTAAGCGCGCTCGGCAGCAGTTCGCGCAACTGGGCGTCGAGAGATGAGTGGCCGCAACGGAGGATCGGGTGACGGCAACGGAAGATTTGGCTGAGGATTTGCGCCCGACACCTAATCTCATCACCGAGGGAACCGACTACGCCGAAGCGTATTACCGCACCCATTTGGGTATCGACGAGCCCTACGATTGGGCCAGTCCTCACTGGCGCTCGTTCTTCACGACCGTGGCACGACACATCGTCGCCATCACGAACCCTCGAACCGTCCTCGACGTCGGATGTGCCCGCGGACTGCTGGTTCAAGCGTTGCGCGAACAAGGCATCGACGCCGTAGGGGTCGATGTGTCGGAGTTTGCCGTGCACTCGGCCCACCGTGACGTACGGCCGTATCTGAGGGTGGCGAGTGCGAGCGACGTAGTTGGCTCCTACGACCTCATTACCTGCATCGAAGTCCTCGAGCACATGTCCCCGAGCGACGCGGAGCGAGCAATCGACGCGATGTGTCGAGCGGCCGACCGCATCCTGCTCTCCTCGAGTCCCTCCGACTTCGTCGAACCCACCCACGTCAACGTGCGCGAACCAGCGGCTTGGGCCGCCGCCTTCGCCGAACGCGGCTTCTTCCGCCGCACGGATGTCGACCTCGCCTTCTTGACCCCTTGGGCGATGCTCTTCGAGCGCGCGAACCTCACCCACCGGGACGTCGTGTACCGCTACGAGCACCAGCTCTACCCCCTCCGCGTGGAGGTACTTGAGAAGCGCGCCGCCCTTCTCGACAGCTACCGCCGCGCGACCGAGCTCGAGGAGAAGCTGGCTGCCGCCGAACTCGGCCGCGATGTCCAAGGAGAGACTCTGCGGCAAGAAAACGAGCATCTCCGAAGCGACCTCGAGCACCTGACCACCGAGCGAGATGCGCTTCGCGACCTGGCAGAACGACTGCAGGACCAGAACCGCGAACTCGAGGCACGGCTCAACGACGAGATAAGGGTATCCCGCGACCTCCGCAGCCGTCTTCTCACCAGCCGCGACCACGCAATCGGCGCCGAGGCCGAAGCCGCCACTTGGCGTTCGCGCTTCGAGACGCTGAATGCGTCACATGCAGAACTTGCACAGGCCCACGCCGAGTTGCGAGAATACGCGAACAGCCTCGAACAACAGGTCCAGTCCTATGTGTGGAGTCTTCAGGCACTCGAACGGCGACTCACCGAACTCCACGCCTCGGAGAGTTGGAAATTGGGCTACGCCATCGTGCGGCCGTTCGCACTTCTCCTTGGTCGTGCACGCAGACGATGACCGAGCCTTTCTTCTCGATCCTTACGCCGGTCTACGAGCCACCGCTCGACGTCCTTCGCGAGACCATCGAATCCGTGCTCGCGCAATCTTTTACCGACTGGGAGCTCATCCTCGTCGACGACCGTTCGCCCTCTGACGCGGTGCGATTCCTGCTGCATGAGTTCGAAGAAAGAGATCCACGCATCCGCGTCATCGAACGTCCGAGCCGCGGTGGCATCGCGCACGCCTCGAACGACGCTCTGGCCGCAGCGCGAGGCACATTCGTCGCGTTGCTCGACCACGACGACCTCCTCGCCCCCCACGCTCTCGAGAGCGTCGCAGCAGTTGTAGCCGACGACGTGGACTACATCTACACCGATGAAGACAAACTCGGCCCAGACGGCCGGTTCTTCGATACCTTCCGGAAGCCGGACTGGTCTCCCGAACGCTTCAGACATCAGATGTACACCTGCCATCTCTCCGTGCTGAGAACAGAATTAGTACGGCAAGTCGGCGGATTTCGCCCCGAATTCGACGGCTCGCAGGACTACGATTTAGTGCTGCGCGTGACGGAGAAGGCGCGCCGTGTGGTCCATATCCCCGATACACTCTACCATTGGCGAATGATCCCAGGTTCGGCTGCAGCAGATCCGCACGCGAAGCCTTATGCCTACGTGGCAGCACAGCGCGCACTACAGGAACATCTGGATCGTCTGAATATCAAAGGATCAGTTGAGATCGGGCCAGCACCAGGCACTTACCGCATCAAACGCACGATTGACCCCAGATTACGAGTTAGCATTATAGTGCCGACACGAGGTGCTTCAGGTGAAGTATGGGGGGAACACCGAGTCTACGTTGTGGAAGCACTTCGGAGCGCATTGGAGCATACTCATCACGACAGCATCGAGGTAATCGTCGTCTATGATGTCGAGACCTCGATTACCTTGCTTGAGGAGCTCAAGACTGTGGTAGAAGATAAACTCATCCTTGTTGCCTACGATGAGCCATTCAACTTCAGCCGAAAGTGCAATCGCGGTTTCATCGCGTCGAGTGGTGACGTCGTCGTCTTGCTCAACGATGATATCGAGGTAATAAGCGACGATTGGATCACAGAATTGGTTGCGCCCCTCACTGAGATGTCGGTTGGCATGACGGGTGCATACCTTCTATACGAGAACAGCAGTATTCAACACGCCGGTCACGTGTACGGAGCTGGCGTGTGGACCCATGCATATCACGGGATCTCAAGCGACAACGTTGGCAGTTTTTGTGACCTCTTGATAAATCGAGAGTGTGTTGGCGTCACGGCGGCATGTTGCGCCCTGCGACGCGAGGTCTATGAGCAGGTTGGTGGGCTCTGTGAGAAACTGCCTGGTAACTATAACGACGTTGATCTCAGTTACAAGGTTAGAAAGCTCGGCTATCGTGTCTTGTGGATTGCAAATGCGAGGCTATTCCACTTCGAATCGCGCACACGAACCGATGCAACCGACATCCAGCAGTGGGAGAGAGACTTTGTGGCACGTAGATGGGGTATCCCTGAGGGTGAGGATCCCTACCTTCGGATTGGCTGATCAAGGCACTATGCTGGCACGATGCGCGTATTGGCCTTCGGAACTTACGACGCGAAAAGGCATCCGCGTGCCGGAATCTTGATCGAGGGTCTGCGCGCACGCGGAGTCGAGGTCGTCGAGCTGAACGAGCCGTTGGGGTTCCCCACCGCCCAACGTATCGCGATGCTGCAGAACCCCTTGAGGGCGGTGCGCTTCATCGCCCGCTTGGCCCGATGCTGGTTCAACTTGGCCCGACGGGCACGTCGCTTGCGTCGTCAGCAGTTCGACCTGGTGCTCGTCGGCTACCTCGGCCACTTCGACGTCTTGCTCGCTCGAGCTCTGTTCCGGCGCAGTCGCATCGCACTCGATCAGCTGGTCTTCGCCGCAGACACGGCCCTGGACCGGCGGATCAGCGGGTCGATCAAACTCGCCGCGCTAAGGCTCCTCGACCGCCTCGCAGTCGCGTGTGCCGACCTCATTTTGATCGACACGGATGAGCATCGGACGCTCATCCCGGCCGGCCAAGAGCACAAGGCGATCGTCCTTCCGGTGGGCGCGTCGCGCTCGTGGTTCGAGGCAGCGCGAGCCGTACCGCCCACCGCGGAGTCGCACGACGATCCGGCACAGCCGCTGCGCGTCGTGTTCTTCGGCCTGTATACGCCCCTGCAGGGAACGACGGTCATCGGCGAGGCGCTCGCGAAGTTGGCCGACCGCCGCGATATCGTCGCCACAATGATCGGTGAAGGTCAAGACCGGCGTGAGACCGAGCAACTGGCGGCGGGCAACCCGCACGTCACGTGGATCGACTGGGTGTCTGCGACGGAATTGCCGCGCCTGGTAGCCGAACACGATGTCTGCTTGGGAATTTTCGGTGTCACACCCAAGGCATTGCGGGTAGTCCCGAACAAGGTCTATCAAGGCGCCGCCGCAGGCTGCGTGATCGTGACGTCGGACACCTCGCCTCAGCGCCGGGCGTTAGGCGAAGCAGCCCTCTACGTCCCACCGGGTGACGCCGCGGCCCTCGCGCAGGCGCTGACCGAGCTCGCGGCGGACCGGACGCGGGTCCGCCATCTGCGTGCGGCGGCACTTGAGCGGGCACGCGCAACGTTCCAACCGTCTGCGATCGCGCAGGAGCTCCTGACCAGACTGAGCACTTCCAATCGCGAACGGAGCTGACACGATGGGCGGACCACCGCTCACGCCGCACGCGCGGCTGCGCTGGGCCATCGTGAAGCGGATCGTGTCCGAGCTCGAACCGGCGACGATCCTCGAAATCGGTTGCGGGCAGGGTGGCTTCGGCGCCCGCCTGGCCCGCCGCGCCCGCTATCTCGGCGTCGAACCAGACCCGACGTCGTTCACGGTCGCGCGGCACCGTATCGAGAGCGTCGGAGGCACCGTCGTCAACACCCGAGTCGAGGCTTTGCCCGCTCACAGCGAATTCGACCTCGTGTGCGCCTTCGAAGTCCTCGAACATATCGAGGACGACGCGCAAGCTCTGGCAGCTTGGAGGGCCTACCTCAAGCCGGGTGGGCATCTTCTGCTCTCCACGCCCGCGTGGCAGACACGTTTCCATCACGCCGATCGCCTCGTCGGTCATTACCGCCGCTATTCCCCGACGGACTTGACCACGTTGCTCACGGACACCGGCTACGCGGACGCGAAGGTAATCCTGTATGGCTGGCCGCTCGGCTATCTCCTCGAGGCCGTCAGAAATCGGCTCGCTGCCACCCGCGGAGTCGCACAAGAAGAAGGGTCGAATCCCACGACGATGGAGGCACGCACGGCTCGCAGCGGTCGTCTCTTCCAACCGAAGACCGTAACGGGCGCGATCATCCATGTGGGCGTGGCGCCGTTCGCCGCCCTTCAACGGCTGCGTCCAAACACCGGCACAAGCCTGGTCTGCCTCGCCCGACGCGACGACTGACACGAACGTCGAAGCGTCGCCCTCGAGGCCGTGGCCGTTGGACGTGGTGTTCAACCCGAAGCCGACCGAACCCGCGTCGGCAACCTGTGGGCCCGTCCGTTCGTCTTAGGTACGGTGGCCGGGCCACCAACTATGTTGCCCTTCACGGACCGAGGAGCTTGATGGATCGCTCACGCGCGCGGAATCTGCTCGACCCCCTGGGAGAGGAGGCAGCGTATCAGCGCTCCATGCGCCGACGCAGGATCGTCGGTCGCGTCGTGGTCGGGTTCTGCGCATTGATCGTGCTCGCCGGTGCGGTGGCGGCCGTCGGAGTGGACAAAGTCCTGAGCAAGGTCAAGCATGGGCCGAGCCTCGACAAGGTGATCGGGTCTGGGCGGCCATCCAAACCAGCACCCGAGCCGGGCGGCGGCAACCCGGAGAACATCCTCGTGCTCGGCG
This sequence comes from Acidothermus sp., assembly GCA_023512015.1. Lineage (GTDB taxonomy): Bacteria > Actinomycetota > Actinomycetes > Acidothermales > Acidothermaceae > Acidothermus. Next base: position 14,983 of record JAIMAI010000025.1, read on the forward strand.
TCGACTCCCGGCTCGGGGAGAACAGCTCCTTCCAGCCGACGGCCGGACCGGCGCAGACCGAGACCCTCTCGGATACCGCGATCCTCGTTCACCTCGCCGGCGACGGCCAACATGCGACCCTGGTCAGCATTCCTCGCGATTCGGTCGTCGAGATCCCCCGCTGTCAACGAGTCGGCGCCGACGGCCAGCCGCTGACGGACGCCAACGGCAACCCGCTCTACACCGAGGCGAGGCAGGCGCTGTTCAACGAGGCGATCCAACTGGGCGGGCCGGCTTGCTCGGTGAAAACGCTCGAATCGCTGACCGGCCTGTACATCGACCACTACCTGGAAATCGACTTCCAAGGCGTCATCAAAATGGCCGACGCCATCGGCGGAGTCCCCCTGACCATTTGTTCGCCGATCCACGACGCCCACACCGGACTCAATCTCCCCGCCGGCCCGGTACTGCTCAAAGGCGAGCAAGCCCTCGCCTTCGTACGCGCCCGATACGGCCTCACCGGAGGCGACGACCTGCACCGCATCCAACGCCAACAACAATTCATGGCGGCCATGGCGCGCAAAGCCCTCAGCACCGCGAATTTCTTCGACCCGATCCGCATGTACCACTTCTATTCGGCGGTGGCGGGTTCCATCACCACCGACATGAGCAGCTCCCAACTCATCGACCTGGCCCGCCGCTACCGCCACATCGACCCAAAGAACATCGTCTTCGCGACCGTGCCGACCTACCCGGCTCCCAAGGGCGACAAGTGGTACTACCACCTGTACTGGACCACCGACGAAGCCACCACTCTCTTCAGCTACCTCCGCGAAGACCGGCCGCTGCAGGCGACGTCGTCCGGCGGACACAACGTCGCGGTCATCACCGTGCCGCCGTCCGCCGTCACCGTGCGCGTCCTCAACGGGACGACGACCAGCGGCCTCGCCCGTAGCGTCGCCGACCAACTTGCCGCCCAAGGCTTCCGCATCGCCGGGATCGGCAACGCGACCGACATACCGGTAGCGAAAACTTCGATCTCTTACGCCCCCAGCCGGACCGACTCGATGAAAACCCTCGAGGACGCCCTCGCGGTCAAACCGCAGGAAGTCCTCACCACCGGCGACACGACCACCCTCGTGCTGACCATCGGCGAGGACTGGTCAGGATTGGCGACCGCCCCCGCACTCACCCCCGCGCCGACGACCACCTCGGCGCCGGGGATGACTCCGAGCGCCTCCCCCACGGCCCCGCTCACCGGCGTCTCCACGACCAACGCGGCAAACACGAGCTGCGTGGAGGGCTGAGCTCAAGCCGCGCAAGGCCGCGGCACGTTGCCGCAGGAGCCGAGGCGCCACAACGCCGCTCAACGCGGCCGGCCCCGTTCCCGGGAACGCAGGATCGCCTCCCGGCGAGCGAGGCGAGTGCCGCGACGGATCTCGGCTTCGTGGAAGCGGCGGTGGTCGTCGTCCGTCTCGGGGATCACGGGGGGAATCTCGCGGGGCCGCTCGTTCTCGTCGATCGCCACGAACACCAGGTACGCCGAAGCGACGTGCCGCGGTTCCTGGTCGGCCCGGTTCCACGGCTGCGCAGTGACCCGCACCCCGATCTCACAGGACGTGCGGCCGGTCCAGTTGACCTGCGCCTGACACGTGATGATGTCCCCGACGTGTACCGGGACGAGGAAGACCATCTCGTCGACCGCCACCGTCACCGCCCGCCCGCCGCAGTGGCGGGACGCGACCGCGCCGGCCGTCTCGTCGATCAGACGCATGATGGCCCCGCCGTGCACGTTGCCGTACAGATTGGCGTCGAGCGCGGTGGCGATCCGGCTCAAACTGAGCCGCGCGGCGCTGGTCGGCACACCCCGAAGTTCGGACATGGCCAGATCATCGCATCCGGGCCGATTCCTCCCGGCCCGCAGGCCGGTCCGCCGCTTCGCGTAGCAGCTCCCGTGCGATCACGAGCCGTTGAATCTGGTTCGTGCCCTCGTAAATTTGGGTGATCTTAGCGTCCCGCATCATCCGCTCCACCGGATGATCCTGGGTGTAGCCGTAACCACCGAGAAGTTGGACGGCGTCCGTCGTCACGGCCATCGCGACGTCGGAGGCAAAACATTTCGCCGCCGCCCCCAGGTAGGTAAGGACCTGGGATCCCGCCTGCGAGCTGGACGCCGCCTGGTAGGTCAGGCTTCGCGCGGCGTCGATGCGCATCGCCATATCGGCGAGCATGAACTGCACCCCTTGGAATTCGGCAACCGGCTTCCCGAATTGCCGACGCTGCCGGGTATAGCCGAGCGCGACGTCGAGCGCCCCCTGCGCGATGCCGACCGCTTGCGCGGCTATCGTCACCCGGGTGTGGTCGAGAGTACGCATGGCAAGGGCGAAGCCCTCCCCGGCCTCGCCGATGAGCCGCCACTGCGGAATGCGGCAGTCGTCGAAATACATTTCCCGAGTCGGGGAACCCCGTATCCCGAGTTTCCGCTCCTTGGCGCCGAACGACACCCCCGGGTCGTCTTTCTCGACGATGAAAGCGGAAATTCCGTGGGGGCCGGCGCTCGGGTCGGTGGCCGCGAAAACCGTGTAGAACCGCGACTCCCCGGCGCCGCTGATCCAACGCTTGACACCGTTCAACACCCACCCGTCGTCGGTGCGCCGCGCAGTGGTCTGCAGCGCCGCCGCGTCACTGCCGGCCGTCGGCTCGCTGAGGGCATACGAGAACATCGCTTCTCCCCGCGCCACCGGCGGCAGATAACGCTCGCACAATTCCTCCGCACCCGCCAACAGCAACGGCAGCGTACCGAGTTTGTTCACCGCCGGAATGAGCGAGGACGCCGCACACACCCGCGCGATTTCCTCGATGACGATGACGGTGGCCAGGGCATCGGCGCCGGCGCCGCCGTATTCTTCCGGAATGTGCGGGGCGTGGAAACCGGAACGGGCCAACGCGTCGTGAACATCCCACGGGAATTCGCCGCTTCGGTCGATCTCAGCAGCCCGTGGGGCGATGTGCTTCTCGGCCAGCTCACGGACCACGCCGCGCAGCTGCGTGTACTCCGGCGGCAACGCGAAAGGCAACGCAGGGGGTGCCGACACGCTACGATTGTAGGACTGCCGTCCGCTCGCGAGGGGAGTTCGTGTGCTGCGACTCACGGTCATCGGAACCGGTTATCTCGGTGCCACTCACGCGGCCTGCATGGCCGAGTTGGGGTACGAGGTACTCGGATACGACGTCGACGAGGTGAAGATCTCAGCGCTGCAGTCGGGAAAGGTTCCGTTCTACGAACCGGAGTTGCCGGAACTGCTGGCGCGCCATGTGGCCGGTGGCCGCGTGGCTTTCACCACCGACATCGACGAGGTCGCGAACTTCGGCGACGTGCACTTCCTGTGCGTCGGCACTCCTCAACAACCCAACGGATACGCGGCAGATCTTCGCTACGTGCACGCCGCGATCGAAACGCTCGCACCGCGGCTCCGCCGTCCGTGCCTCGTCGTAGGCAAATCCACCGTGCCCGTCGGCACGGCGACGACCCTCGCGACTCGGATAGCGGAGCTCGCCCCGGCAGGTGCCGACGTCGAGCTCGCGTGGAATCCCGAATTCCTCCGCGAAGGATTCGCCGTCCGCGACACCCTCCGACCCGACCGACTCGTGATCGGCGTCCAGACGTCTCGGGCGGAACGGGTACTGCGGGAAATCTACGCTCCGCTCCTCGATGCCGGAGTACCGCTCGTCGTCACCGATTTCCCGACCGCGGAATTGGTGAAAACCGCGGCAAACGCGTTCCTAGCCACGAAGATCTCGTTCATCAATGCGATGGCGGAAATCTGCGAGGTCGTCGGTGCGGACGTCGTCCAACTGAGCGAAGCACTCGGTTACGACCCGCGGATCGGCAAGCGGTTCCTGCAAGCCGGCCTCGGATTCGGCGGAGGCTGCCTTCCCAAGGACATCCGCGCCTTCCGAGCACGAGCCGAGGAACTCGGAGCCGCCGAAGCGGTGGCGTTCCTCGCGGAAGTCGACGCCATCAACATGCGACGGCGCGCCCGGGTGGTCGAACTCGCGCGGCGGGAATGCGGTGAGGATTTCACCGGACGACGAGTCGCCGTCCTCGGAGCCGCCTTCAAACCGAACAGCGACGACATCCGGGACTCGCCCGCCCTCGACGTGGCCGAGACGATCCGCCGGGCCGGGGCACACGTCAGCATCTACGATCCTGAGGCAATGCCGAACGCCGCGGCCCGCTATCCGCAGCTCGATTACGCAAAGACCGCCTTCGCGGCCTGCGAAAACGCCGACGTCGTCCTCCACCTCACCGAGTGGCAGGAATTCCGTGAAATCGATCCGGCCGCCCTCGGCGAAATCGTCGCACAGCGACGCATCATCGACGGTCGCAACGTCCTCGATCCGAATCTGTGGCGCGCGGCCGGCTGGATGTACCGAGGGCTCGGACGTCCCTGAAAACGCCGGCGGTCCGGCATACCGGCGTGGGGTTCCCGCGCGGGTCTCCGCGATGCGTCGTCGCCGTCTGCGGGGCCTTCAGGGTGTGTGTTCGGCCAGCGAACGGGTGAGCGCTGCGTCCTTGGCCAGCACCTGGGCCCGCAATTCCTCCTGGAAAGCGAGATAGCGCGCCCGCAGATCGGCGTCGCCGGCGGCAAGAATTCGCACGGCGAGCAACCCGGCGTTGCGGGCCGCGCCGACTCCGACGGTCGCGACGGGAACACCTGCCGGCATCTGCACGATGGACAGCAAGGAATCCAGCCCGTCGAGGTGGGCGAGCGGCACCGGCACCCCGATGACCGGCAGCGGTGTCGCCGAGGCGACCATTCCGGGAAGATGCGCCGCACCCCCGGCCCCGGCGATGATGACCCGCAGCCCACGATCCGCCGCCGCAGTCGCGTATTCCAGCATCCGCTGGGGGGTGCGGTGCGCGGAGACCACGTGAACCTCGTGCGGCACGTCGAATTCCGCCAGCGCGGCCGCCGCGTGCTGCATCGTCGTCCAATCGCTGTCACTACCCATGATCACGCCGACCAGCGGCGGCGGTGCCGTCACGGCGTCTCCTCTCCCCGCAGGATGCGCACGGCACGGGCGGCCCGCTGCCGCGCCGTTTCCGGGTCATCGCCGCACACGTTCACGTGCCCGATTTTCCGACCCCGTTTCACCACTTTGTTGTAGAGGTGGATTTTCACCCCCGGGTCGGCGAGTGCCGCCGGGATCCGCCGGTGCACCTGTTCGGCGTCCGCGCCGGAACCGCCGAGCAGATTCGCCATCACAGTGACGGGAGCGGTGAGCTCGGTGTCACCGAGCGGCCACCCCAGGATCGCCCGCAGATGCTGCTCGAATTGGGAGGTGACCGAACCGTCCATCGTCCAATGCCCGCTGTTGTGGGGGCGCATCGCGAGCTCGTTGACCACCAGCGGTTCGACGCCGTCGGTCTCGAACAATTCCACGGCCAGCAAGCCCACGACGTCCAATTCTTTGGCGATGTTCTCCGCCAGACCGCGTGCCTGCTCGGCCACCGCCCGGTCGACTTCCGGAGCGGGCGCGACCACGAACGTGCAGATTCCGTTCTCCTGTACGGTCTGCACCACCGGCCAACTGCGCGTTTCACCGTTCGCCGAACGCGCGACCTGGATCGCGACTTCACGCCGGAAATCCACGTGCTGTTCGACGAACCACCGAATGCCCGACAATTTCTCGACCACATCCGCCACCCCGGGCGGATCCGCGACGACCCAAACACCTTTGCCGTCGTACCCGCCGGAAATCGCCTTGACCACCACCGGCCAGCCGTGCTCCTCCGCGAAAGCGACGACGTCGTCCCGTTCGTGCCCGGGGCGCGGGACGGCCCACCGCGGCACCGGAAAACGAGCCTCGGCCAGCCGCTCCCGCATCCGCAGCTTGTCCTGCACGAACGGCAGCGCATGCGAGCCCGGCCGGGCGATGACCCCGCGTCGTTCGAGTTCCGCCACGAGGGCCGCCGGTACGTGCTCGTGATCGAAGGTCAGGACGTCGACCGCTTGCGCGAATCGGGCCACCGCTTCGTCGTCCCGAGGCTCCCCGAACCGGACGTCGGCACAGACTTCCGCCGCGCAATCCTTGGGACCGACCGCCAGCACCCGCAGGTGAACCCCGAGGGCGATCGCCGCCTGATGGGTCATGCGGGCGAGTTGACCCGCACCAACCATGCCGACCACCGGTGCGGTCGCCACCACCGAGAAGCGGGGAATCTCCGGGGAAGCGAAGGAAGCGGACGACGACACGAACGGAAGCCTAGCGACCGGCGTCACATCCCCGGCAGCCCCAACCCCCGCGCGATAACCATGCGCTGAACCTCGCTCGTCCCCTCACCGATCTCGAGAATCTTGCAGTCCCGCCAGAACCGCGCGACCGGCGTCTCGTTGATGAACCCGGCCCCCCCGAAGATTTGGGTCGCCTCCCGCGCATTGGCGACCGCCACCTCGGAGGCGTAGAGCTTCGCGATCGCCGCCTGCTCCTTGAACGGCTTGCCGGCCAACATCCGCCGCGCCGCGTCGTAGTAGGCGAGTCGGGCGGTATGCACCCGGGCGGCCATGTCGGCGAGTTTGAATTCGATCGCCTGGAAGGTGCCGATCGGGCGGCCGAATGCGTGACGCTGTCCGGCATAGCGCAGCGCCTCATCCAGGCATCCCTGGGCGAGCCCCACCGCCAGCGCCGCGATCGCGATCCGTCCCTCGTCGAGGATCGCGAGAAAGTTCGCATACCCCTTTCCCCGCTCGCCGAGCATGTGATCGGACGGGACGTGGACGTCGTCCAGGAAGACCTGCCGGGTGTCCGAGGCGTGCCAGCCGACCTTGGAGTACGGGGGGCTCACCGAAAGCCCCTCGCTCGGCACCGGCACGACGAACGCCGAGATCTCCTTGCCGCCGGTGGGATGCGAGGTAGCGGATGTCTCGCCGGGGGGCTCCCCGGTCACCGCGGTCACCGTGATCACACTGGTGATCTGCGTACCGGCGTTCGTGATGAACGCTTTCGTTCCCCGGATCCGCCACCCCTCGCCGTCCGGCACCGCCCGGGTCGTGGTGGCTCCGGCGTCCGAGCCACCGCCGGGTTCGGTCAACCCGAACGCCCCGAGCCGCTCGCCGCGGGCCAACGGCGGCAGCCAGCGCTGCTTCTGTTCCTCGCTTCCGAAGCGGTAGATCGGCATCGCCCCGAGGCTCACCCCCGCTTCGAGCGTGATCGCGATCGATGAGTCGACCCGCGCGAGCTCCTCCACGGCCAGGCAGAGCGCGAAGTAGTCACCGCCCGCGCCTCCGTACTCCTCGGGGAAGGGGAGGCCGAACAACCCCATGCGGCCCATCTCGGCGACGAGGTCGTAGGGGAACTCCTCGGCTTCGTCCAGCGCCGCCGCCTTCGGGGCCACCGCGTCGCGGGCGAACTCCTCCACGAGGGAACGCAACGCGGCGTGGTCGTCGTCCAAGAAGTAGTCGTAGCGAGCGGAGGCCATCAGAATGCCCCTTTCCGATACGGGCGGCGAATGGCTCGCCGTCCACGCTCACATCGTCGCACCGGACGCCGATACTGTGGGGAGACAGCGGCGCAGTGCGACGTGGCGGCCGATCGGGCCGGGTGGGCACTCCGGAAGCAATCGATCTCGACAGGTGGTTTGGTGAAAATCATCTCAGCGCTCTACCGGCGATTCGCCCATCTGGTCCACGAAATCGCCAAGTTCGGCATCGTCGGTTTTCTCGCCTTCATCGTGGACGTTGGTCTGTTCAACGTCTTACGCTCCGACGGCGCTCCGCTGCACGACAAAGTCATCACCGCGAAAGCCATCTCCACCGTGGTGGCCGCGACCTTCGCGTATTTCGCCAACCGCCACTGGACGTGGCGGGCGCGGATGCGGTCGGGGCTGCGCCGCGAGTACACGCTGTTCTTCGTGTTCAACGCGATCGGGCTTGCGATCGCGGAGGCCTGCCTGGCGATTTCGCACTACGGGCTCGGTTTTCACAGCAAGCTGGCCGACAACATCTCGGCCAACGGCATCGGTCTGGTGCTCGGCACCCTCTTCCGGTTCTGGTCCTACCGTCGTTGGGTGTTCCTCGCCGTCAAGGAACCCGAGCGCAGCGAACAAGCGGCGGGTGCCGCCATCGTCTGATGGTCCTGGCGGCGGCCGCGCCGTCACACCGGGCTCACCCCGTGCCGGCGGTCCACGAAATGCCGGTCTTTGCCGGCCGCCCGCGCCAGCCGCATGACGAGTTGGTCGCGTAACCGGTGCGGCTCCACGATGTCGTCGACGACCAGCTCGGAGGCCAATCGGACGATGTCGATGTCGGCTTCGTATTCCGCGCGAAGTTCGGCGACCACCCGCGCCCGTTCGGCGTCGTCCGCGATCGCCGCGAGCTTCTTCGCATGGACGGCGTTCACCGCGGCTTCGGCGCCCATGACCGCGATTTTCGCGGTCGGCAGCGCCAAGGTGGCGTCCGGAGCGAAACCCGGCCCGGCCATCGCGTACAACCCGGCGCCGTAGGCTTTTCGGACGACCACGCAGATTTTCGGTACCGTCGCTTCGGCTACCGCGGTAATCATCTTCGCTCCGTGGCGGATGATGCCTTGGCGTTCCACGGCACTGCCCACCATGAAACCCGGCACGTCGGCGAAGAACACCAGCGGAATGTTGAACGCGTCGCACAACTGGATGAAACGGGTCGCCTTGTCCGCCGAATCGACGAAGAGCACGCCTCCTTTGTGCAGCGGATTGTTCGCGACCACTCCGATCACCCGGCCGGCGAGCCGCGCCAGCCCGACCACGATTTCCTTCGCCCACAGCGGATGGATTTCGAAGAAACTTCCCGCGTCGACGACGCCGCGGATGAATGCCTTCATGTCGAAAGCGATCCGCTCGTTCTCCGGCACCAGGTGGTCGAGGTCCACCGGTTCCGGTTCGGCCGGCGCTGCGTGCGGAGGCTCGGCCCGCCAATGCGACGGCAGATACGACAGGTACCGCCGGACGACGTCGAGGGCCGAGGGTTCGTCGGGAACCAGGATGTGCCCGACCCCCGATTCTGAGCAGTGCATCCGCGCACCACCCATTTCTTCCAACGTGGTCCGCTCACCGGTGACCATTTCCACCATGCGATCGGACCCCAAATACATGGAGGCGTTCCCCTCCACCATGACGACCAGGTCGCAGAACGCCGGAATATAGGCCCCGCCTGCGGCGCTCGGCCCGAACAATGCACAGACCTGCGGCACCACCCCGCTGGCCCGGACCTGCGCGTAGAAAATGTGCCCGGCGCCGCGGCGTCCGGGAAACATCGCCACCTGGTCGGGAATTCGTGCCCCCGCGGAATCGACGAGATACACCAGCGGCAGTCCCCGCGCGGTGGCGTATTCGATGATCCTGATGATTTTCTCCACGGTCCGCGCACCCCACGAGCCCGCTTTGACCGTGGAGTCGTTGGCCATCAGCGCGACCGGGCGGCCGTCGATGGTCGCCGTCCCGGTGACCACACCGTCGGCGGGGAGATCAGCGGCGAGGGCGTTGGCGAACAACCCGTCTTCCACAAACGAATCAGGATCGACGAGCAGTCGGATGCGCTCGCGGGCGAAGAGTTTGCCGCGGGCCGCATTGGCTTCGTGATATTTCGGCGCACCCCCGCGGAGGATCCGCTCGCGCCGTTCGCGGAGCTCGTTCGTGGTCTCCGCCATGGGCCGAGGGTATCGCGGGCACACTGAAGCCATGGTCAGCACGCGGCGGACACGCCGATCGCGTCAGGCCGGCGCAGCGGCCGGATTCGCGACCGCCCTTGCCCTGATGGCCGCCTGCACCGGGGGCCACTCCCCGACGACGCCGACCGCGGGGAGTTCGTCGGCGGCTGCTTCCCCCGCCGCTACGGGCGGCGCATCCGTCGGCAGCCCCTCAGCGACCGGGACGGCGGGAGGGTCGCCGTCCGTCTCCCTCGGCGGGTCGCCGTCCCGTACGGCGGGCACCCCCGGGGCGCCGTCCGCGACGACTTCCCCTACGCGACCCGCCCATCCCACCCCGATCTGGCCGACGTACCACCACGATGCGGCCCGCAGCGGAGCCCTCCCGGGCGGGCCGGCCGCCACCGGGTTGCGGGTCGTCGCCCGGGCACGATTGGACGGTGCGATCTACGCGAGCCCGATCGTCGTCCGCGACGCCGGGGGAAATCTCGCCATCGTCGCCACCGAGAACAACACCCTGTACGGGATTCGTGACGACGGCCGCGTCGCCTGGGCGCGTCACGTCGGCCCGCCGGTCGACGGCTCGACCCTGCCGTGCGGGAACATCGACCCCAGCGGGATCACCGGTACCCCGGTGTACGACCCGGCGACCGGGCTGGTTTTCGCGGTGGCGTTCCTCTCAGGCCACCACCACGTACTCGTCGCGGTGGACGCCGAAACCGGCCGGCTCGTCTGGACCCGACCCGCCGACCCTGCCGGATCGCACCCCGAGGTCGAGCAAGAGCGTGGGGCTTTGACCCTGGCCGCCGGTCGGGTCTGGGTCCCCTACGGAGGTTTGTACGGCGACTGCGGCCCGTACCACGGATATCTCGTCGGCTTTCCGATTTCCGGAAGCGGCAACCCGATCGTCTACCAGGTGCCGAGCGCCCGCGAAGCCGGAATTTGGGCGCCTCCGGGCGCGGCGTACGACGGGGCGGGGCATCTTTTCGTCGCGGTCGGCAATGGCGCGCAGACCGACCCGGGCGGCCCCTACGACATGAGCGATTCAGTGATCGAGCTGGATACCGGCGGCCACGTCGTCTCGTATTACGCACCGGCGGATTGGGCGGCGGAGAACGCCGCCGACCTCGACCTCGGAACCACGGGTCCGCTGCTCCTCCCCGGCGGCCGGGTCTTCGTCGCCGGAAAGGACGGCAAAGCGTACCTACTGCGGGCCGGGGCGCTCGGTGGGGTGGGCGGTTCGGTGCCGACCCTTTCGCTCTGCACGGCGTTCGGCGGGGCGGCGACCGACGGCACCACCGTCTACGTGCCGTGTACGAGCGGCCTGCACGCCGTCCGGGTGGTCGGATCGTCTTTGCAGGCCGCGTGGCGGGCGGCACCCCCAGGGTCCCCCGTCTTGGGGGGCGGGGTGGTTTTCTCCGCCGACCGCTCGGGCACCCTTTATGCCCTCGACCCGTCGAATGGGGCGGTGCGGTGGCGGGTGGGGGTTGGGGATTCGCTCACCCGATTCGCGACGCCGGCGCTCTCCTCCGACGGCCACCTGTACCTGGGCACCGAACACGGCCAGCTCGTCATCGTCGCGACGGCTTGAGCCTCACCGGGCGACTCGCACGCAATGACCGACCCTGCGGAACGGTCGACCTGGCGGAATGGGCCTGCGGAATAGGCCCGCGGTCAAGGGGCCGGAACGCGGCGGGTCCGTGGGCCGATCCGCAGCAACCGCGACGGAAGCCGGTGGCCCACGAGTTCTTCGGCCAGGGTGGCGGCGCGCAACAACGCGTCGAGATCGACGCCGGTCGCCACTCCCATGTCGTCGAGCATCGCGACCAATTCCTCGGTGGCAATGTTTCCGGCGGCACCCGGCGCGTATGGGCACCCTCCCAATCCCCCGACGCTGGCGTCGAAATCGGTGACCCCGATTTGCAGTGCCGCGAGCACGTTGGCCAGTCCGGTGCCCCGGGTGTCGTGGAAATGCACGTTGATGGAGATATCACCGACCTGCTCCCGCAGGGTCCTCACCAGGGACCAAACCCGGGTGGGAGTAGCCATACCGGTGGTGTCGCCGAGGCTCACCCCGTCCGCGCCGTCCGCGATGACCCGGCGGGCGATGTCGACGACCCGGGACTCCGGCACTTCCCCCTCGTAGGGGCAGCCCCACGCGGTGGAAATCGTCACCCGGCACCGCCCGCGGGCTTCGTGAACCCGCTCGATGATTTCCGCGATGTCGTCGAGTGATTCGGCGACGGTGCGCCGCACGTTCGCTTTGTTGTGGGTCTCGGACGCCGACACCACCACGTTCACCTCGGTGATCCCGACGTCGAGGGCCCGCTGTGCGCCCCGGGTGTTCGGCACCAGCGCCGAATAGCGCACCTGCGGATTGCGTGCGATACCCGCCCACACGGCTTCCGCGTCGGCCATCGCCGGGACCGCTTTCGGGTGGACGAAACTCGCGACTTCGATCCGCGAAATCCCGGTGGCGGAAAGCGCGTCGACGAGCGCGATTTTCCCCTCCGTCGGCACCGGCGCCTCGTCTTGCAGGCCGTCGCGCGGCCCGACTTCGCAGATACTGACCGCACGCGGCAAGGACGACGGCGGGCTCACGGCAGAGTCCATTTCGGTTTACGTTTCTCGACGAAAGCCGCGATACCCTCGCGGCGGTCCGCGCTGGTGGCCGCGGTACGCCATGCGGCGTCCTCGATGTCCAGGCCGGTCGGCAATTCCACTCCGAAAGCGGAATGCACCGCCTGTTTGGCCGCCCGAATGGCGACCGGCGAATTCGCGGCGATCGCCTCAGCGAGGTCGAGGGCGGCGTGTTCCGCCTGCCCCACCGGCACCAGCCGGTCGACCAACCCGAGCCGAAACGCCTCCGCGGCGTCCACCCGCCGTCCGGTGAAGATGAGGTCGCACGCGCGGCCGAGGCCGATTCTCCGCGGCAGCAGCTGGGTTCCGCCGCCGCCGGGGACCAATCCGACGCCGACCTCGGGAAGACCGAAAACGGCACTTTCGTCGGCGACGATGATGTCGCACGACAACGCCAGTTCGCATCCCCCACCCAGCGCATACCCGGCGACCCCGGCGACGGTCGGCATCGGAAGATGCCGCAGGGTGGCGAAGAGTTGCCGGATGACCGGACGTTGTTCGAGGATTTGCGCGTCGCTGAATTCCGCCCGTTCTTTCAGGTCGGCTCCGGCACAAAACGCCCGCGGTGAGGACGACGTCACGACCACCGCGCGGGTCGCTTCCTCGGAGGCGACCGCCTCCAGGACGGCGGTCATCTCGACCGCGAGGGCCGTGGACAGCGCGTTGAGCGCTTCCGGCCGGTCCAGGATCACCTGGGCGACGTGGGGCAGCGGACGCTCCAGGCGCACTCCCGGATGGGTCGAAGGAGCCGAGGAGCCGTCGCTCATGAGCCGAGCCTATCGGGGCGCTGCTCGGGGCTCTGCCGGGAAACGAGCCGCAGGGTCAACTGCCGCTGGAACTCTTCGACGTCCGGGAGGTCACGCAGCACGAGCGGTGGCTGCTCGCCACCGGACTCGACGACGAGGACGCCGCTGCCGAACGCGCGGTCGATCGGGCCTTGCCGAAAGGAGACGTCGGTGACCCGGCTCAGCGGAACATCCCGTCCGCGCCGCACCAACACTCCGTCGCGGACCACCAGGCGTCGGGTGGTGAGCGCGTACGTCGTCGTGGACCAGCGCAGGAATGGCAGCAGCGAACCCCAGACCACGCCGAGCCCCGCCACCGCCACGATCGCCCACCGCAGCTCCGACCGTATCGACCACGCGGGTACCGATCCGGCCGCGAAACCGGCGAGCCCGGATATGAGGATGAGGACGACCGCGGGGGCGATCAGCCGGCGCCAGTGCGGACGGGTCAGGGAAAGGCATTCCTCGCCGTCCAACAGACGAAGGCTCACGTTGGCATGGTGTCACCGTTTAGATCGGGTCGGACGGCGACCCGACGCACCCGCACGACTTCGGCGGTGTTCAGGGCGACGTCACCGCGGGTCGTCGCCACCAGGAGGGCACCGTTCGACGTCACATCGACGGCTCTGCCGGCGACGATTTCCCCTCCGGGCAGCTCGACCTCCACCTCCGCGCCGATCGTCGTGCAGAATCGGCGATATTCGGCGAGCACTGCGCCAACTCGTTCCGGTTCCGCATTTCTCCATGCCCGGTATCGGGTGAGGAATTCTTCGAGAATGCCACGCAGGATCACACCGCGACTCGGGGGTCGCGCCCCCAATGCATTCAATGCCGTCGCACCGGGGGGCATGTCGGTCGAAAGGAAGACGTTGAGCCCGGTCCCGACCACGACGGCTGCCCGCGCCGACGCCTCGGTGGGCGGCGCTTCGACCAGGATTCCGGCGAGTTTCCGCCCGCCGACGTCGACCACGTCGTTCGGCCACTTGAGCCCGAGCCGCACGCCGCAGGTGGCCGCGAGCCCGCGGACGACGCCGACGCCGGCCAGCAGGGGCAGCAGCGGCCAGCGTTCCATCGGGACCTCGGAAGGGCGCAGCAGCAGCGAGAACATCAGCGCCGTGCCGGGTGGGGCCACCCACCGCCGTCCGAATCGGCCTCTGCCTGCTCGCTGGAAATCGGCGACCACCACCAAACCCTCCGCTTCGCCGCGCCGAGCGGCGGCGGCAACGTCGGCGTTGGTGGAATCGGTCTCCGCGACCACCTCGAATCGGCAGAATTCCGCCGCCGGACCGCTCGCGCAGGCGGCGAGAATCTCCGTGCGGTAGGCGTCTGCCGGATCCTCGTCGGGTGAGGACGCGGCCATCAGCCCGTGTTCTGGAGCCCGGCCGCCACCCCGTTGATGGTGAGCAGCAGCAGCCGCAGGGTGCGCTCGTGTTCGTCGTCTGCGTCGACTCCGCGACGCAGCGCGGCCAAAGCCCGCAATTGCAGGTGAGAAAGCGCGTCGACGTAGGGGTTACGCAATTGGACGGCTTGGCCCAGCACCCGATGCGACTCCAGCAGACGAGTGTGGCCGAGCACCCGCAACACCCATTCGACGGTGCGGTCGAATTCCGCGAGAATGCGCTCGGCGAGATCCGGCCGATTCCCGAGCGCCAGATGTCGGGCGGCGATGTCACGGTCGGCTTTCGCGAGCGACATCTCCACGTTGTCCAGCATTGTCGTGAACAGCGGCCATTCGGCGTACGCCGCCCGCAGCACGTCGACGTCGCCGACCGCCGCAAGACCACTGCCCAAGCCGTACCAGCCGGGGAGGTTGACGCGGGTCTGCGCCCAGGAGAAATTCCACGGAATCGCCCGCAGGCTGGCCAGGTCGGTGCCGGTCGCGCGCCGCACCGGGCGGGAGCCGATCCGCAGCGCCCCGATCTCGGGGAGCGGGGAAACCGTCATGAAATATTCGGCGAAACCCGGGGTCTGCACCAGGCTTCGATATTCGGCACGCGCCGCATCACTGACGACGTCCAATATCGGCCGGTATTTCTCCGCCGCGGCCGCGACCCGCTGTTCGACCGCCGGAGTGGAGGCAAGCAGCACCGCCGCGGTCACCTGGTCCAGATGGCGGTGGGCGATGACCGGGTTTCCGTAACGGGCGAAAATCACTTCTCCCTGTTCGGTCACCTTGAACCGGCCGTCGACGGATCCCGGTGCCTGCGAGAGGATCGCCCTGTTCGCCGGGCCGCCGCCGCGGCCGAGGGCACCTCCCCGGCCGTGGAACAAGGTCAATTCGATCCCGTGCCGCCGCGCGAATTCCGCAAGACCCCGCTGCGCGTCGTACAGCGCAAGGGTCGCCGACACCGGTCCGACGTCCTTCGCCGAATCCGAGTACCCGAGCATCACTTCCAGCCGTCGCCCATTGACGGCGAGCCGGTCGCGCACCGCCGGGATTTCCAGCGCCTCCTCCAGCACGGTGACACACCGGCGCAGGTCGTCCTCGGTCTCGAAAAGGGGGACGACGTCCAAGACCGGAGGGTGCCCCTCGGTCGCCAGCTGCGCCAAGCGATAGACGGCGGCGATATCCGAAGCCGTGCGGGTGAAACTGATGACGTACCGCCGACAAGCGTCGACCCCGTACTCCTGTTGCAGCCAGCCGATGGCCCGGAACGTTTCCAGAACTTCCTCGGTCATCTCCGACCGCCGACCGCCGGATTCCAGTTCGCGCAGCGCCGCCGCGTGGATGTCGCTGTGTTGGCGGACCTCCAGCTCGGCGAGGTGAAAACCGAAGGTCTCCACTTGCCAGATGAGGTGCTGCAATTCCCCAAACGCCAAGCGATTCGCCCCGCACTCGGCCAGCGAATCCTGCACCGTGCGCAGATCCTCGAGGAATTCACTCACCTGCCGGTAGCCGAGCGGCTCCCTGAGCCGACGGGCCCGCACCCGTGCGGCGGCGTACAACGTGTACACGCGATGCGGCTCCCCCGGCGCGCGCACCTCGAGATCCTCGACGAGGGACGGCGTCCGGCGTCGCGCGTCGTCCAACGCCGCAAGCAATCGCGGACTCGGCGGAGTGGTGTCGGCGGAGGCGGTGAGGGTACGCCCGATGCGGGTGGCCGCGCGCTCCAACGCCAGCAACACGTGTTCGGACTGGATCGCCATCGCCGCCCGGGTGGTCTGCGCGGTGACCAGCGGATTACCGTCGCGGTCCCCGCCGACCCAGCTCCCCAACCGCAGGTAGGCGGGGGCCGCCGGACGACGCGCCCCGGATTCCTCCCCGAGCAGTAAATGGTCCAGGCCGCGGTACACCGCGGGAACCACCTGGAAAAGCGTCTCGTCGAAGGCCGCCATCGCGGTACGGACTTCGTCCAACGGATCCACCGCGGTCGAGCGCAAATGCGCCGTCCGCCACAAGATGTCTATCTCTTCGAGCAATCTGCGCCGCGCGTCGGCACGTTCGCTCGCGCCGGCCCGCGGATCGTCGAGCCTGTCGAGCTGCTGCCCGGCGCGGGAAATCGCGGAGACGACGGCCCGCCGACGCGCCTCGGTGGGATGGGCGGTGAGGACCGGGTGCACCCGCAGACCGGCCAACAATTCAGCGAGCCGATCCTCTCCGTGGAGAGTCCGCACTTCCGTAATCGATGCCGCAAGCGAATCACCGGCGGCGCCGAGGCCGTCGCGTGACCGAAGCACCCGCACCCGATGGTGTTCCTCGGCAAGATTGGCGAGGTGGAAATAGACCGTGAAGGCTCGGGCCACTTCTTCCGCGCGTTCCAACGGCCAGCCGTTGACCAGCCGTTCGACGTCCTCCACACTGCCGGTGCCGGTGCGCACCGCAATCACCGCATGACGCAGCGCCTCGACGTCGTCGAGAAGTTGCTGCCCCCCGTACTCGCGCAATACTTGGCCGAGCAGCGCCCCGAGCAGTCGGACGTCGCGGCGCAGCGGCTCCGGCATTTCCTGACGGGCTTGTTCGCGGGACGATGAAGCGGTCACGGCAGATTGTTCCGAGGGCGGCACGTCGCCCAGCGTAGCCTCGGCGTCAAGGCAGGTAACGCGCACCCCGGGGCAATAAGGAATCCATGAGCCGATTACCCGGTGACCCGACGGTCGGGCGCTGGCTGGCATACGCGCTCGGATTTCGCCTGCCGCCGCGGCACCGCGAGTGGGTGTTTCACGATCTGACGGATGCCGGGTGGCGACTGCGCATGCTCGGTCGGCACCTAGTGCTCCTCCTGCCGATCGCAGGCGTTTTTTTGGCCCTCCCCGGCTCCTGGGGTCTGCGTTTGACCATCGCCGGCCTCATCGTCGGATGGGGGCTTTTCATCGTGGCCTGCTACGCGGAGTCGCTGCGGGCGGCCCGCCTTCGCCAACACGGCCTGCCCGTCCCGACGGATCGAGACCTCGGCCGCCCCACCGACCAGAGCTGATCCGGCGGACGGCGGCCCACCGACCCGGCCAGCTAAGCCCGCCGGTAGCGATCCCGCCGGCAGCGATCAGGGGCGACCACGCATAGCTGCGGCCTGCGCAGGGAAGGGCGCAGCGGGAGACGGGAGGTGGACGCGTTCTGATCACGAGTGATGTGATCGCCGATCGGTACGAGCTGCTCGGGCTCGTCGGCAAAGGTTCGATGGGCTCCGTCTACGCCGCTCGCGATCAACGTTTGGACCGCCTCGTCGCGGTCAAGATGCTGCGCTGGGACGCCGCCGCAGACCTGGCCGCCCGCGAGCGGTTCCGTCAAGAACTGCGGCTGCTCGCCAAGCTGGATCATCCGCACATCGTGTGGTTGCTCGATGCCGGGCAGATCGGCGAGACCACCTTCCTCGTCCTGCAGTGGATCGACGGTCCGCCGCTGGCGGGGCTGCTCGCGAGCGGACCGCTCGAACCAGCCCGCGCGACGAGAATCGTCGCACAGACCGCCGACGCCTTGGCGTATCTGCACGGTCAGGGCATCGTGCACCGAGACGTGAAACCCGCGAACATCCTGCTCGACTCGTCTGGGGACGTCCACCTCGGAGATTTCGGGATCGCGCGCCTGGCGGACGCCACGCGGTTGACCGCCACCGGCCAGACCATCGGCACCGCGAGTTATCTCGCGCCCGAGCAGGTCCGCGGCGGCCCAGTCGGACCGGCCGCCGACGTCTACGCCCTCGGGCTCGTGCTCCTCGAATGCCTCACCGGTCGGCGCGAGTACGACGGCACCCCCGCGGAAGCGGCGGTAGCGCGACTGGTCCGCCCGCCGCACATCGACGACGACATCCCGAAACCGATCGCGCGTCTGATCCGCGCGATGACGGACGCCGACCCCGCCCGCCGTCCGACCGCCGCCGAGGTGGCGCGTGCCCTCGGTCGGGGGGCCGGGAAGCGACACCCCGCCCTCGTCGCAGCTCCGCCGGCCACGACGACGGATTCCACGCACGTCTTGGCCGGTCGGCCGCACGGGCCTCAGCACACCGCCTTGCTCACCCCGACCGCCCTCCAGCAGGCCACCGACGACCCGGTCATCGTCGAAGACGATCACTCGCCGATCCGCCGATGGCGGTGGGTTGCCGCGGTCGTCGCAGCAGCGGCGGCCCTTGCGGTCCTTTTCGCCGTCCTAGTCGCCGTAGCCGGCGGCCAAGGCACACATCCCACGGCACCGCCGACTCCCTCGCCGACGCTCTCGCAACCCCCACCCACGCCTTCGGCGGCCTCCACCGCACCGCCCGCTTCCCCCAGCGCCGCGGTCAATCCTCCGCCGGCGCCGAAGCCGCCGGGCCACAAGAAGGACCACGGTGGTCACGGCAAGGACTGATGCCCCTGCGGACGCGCGTCTTCGGGGCGAGCTCAGTCGCTCGGGCCCTCCATGAGGATCCGTGCCGCCTCGGTGAGGCTTCCGGACAGCGACGGATACACCGAGAACGTATGGGCGAGTTGATCCACGGTGAGTCCGAGCGAGACCGCCATGGAAATCGGCAGGATGAGTTCGCTGGCCTTCGGGGCCACCACTACTCCGCCGAGCACCAAACCGGTTCCCGGACGCGCGAACAATTTCACGAATCCGTCCACGATGCCGGACATCTTCGCCCGCGGGTTGCGGGCGAGCGGGACGCTCGCCACCCGCGCGTCGATCTCACCCGCGGCAACCGCCTGGGAGGAAACCCCCACGCTCGCGATTTCCGGGTAAGTGAAGACCGTCGCGGCGACCGTCGATTTACGCAGCGGTTGCACGGACTGTCCGAGCGCATGCCACATCGCGATGCGGCCCTGCATGGCCGCCACCGAAGCCAGCATCAGCACGCCGGTGCAATCGCCGGCCGCGTAAATGCCGGGCACCGAGGTTCGCGAGACCCGGTCCACCGCGACGTGGCCTGACGCCGTCCGCGTCACGCCGACCTCCTCCAAGGCAAGATCGTCGGTGTTCGGCACCGAGCCGACGGCGAGGAGGCAGTGGCTGCCCTCGATCTGCCGTCCGTCGGTGAGGATCACCACGACGCCGTCGCCGATCCGGCGCACGGCCGCGGCCCGCGAGCGATTCGCCACCGTCATGCCGAAGCGGCAGAAAACGTCCTCCACGACCGCGGCGCCGTCGGCGTCCTCCCCCGGCAGCACGCGATCACGGGACGAGACCAAGGTCACCTGCGCCCCGAGCGCCTGGTACGCGCCGGCGAACTCCGCCCCCGTGACCCCCGATCCGACGACCACGAGATGTTCGGGAAGCTTCTCCAAACCGTAGAGATCATGCCAGGTGAGGATGCGGTCGCCGTCCGGGACGGCGTCGGGCAGCCGGCGGGGCCGTGCGCCGGTGGCGAGCAGGACGACGTCCGCGTCGATCTCGTCCCGGCCGTCGGGACGCCGGACGACGACCCGGTGCGTCCGACCCACCGGCGCGGCAAGGCGACCGACTCCTTCGACGATCCGCACACCTTCGGCGGTGAGCCGGGCGGTGATGTCGCGGGACTGGGCGGCGGCGAGGTTCCGCACCCGGCCGTTGATCGACGCTAGGTCGAGCGGCGTCCGGCCTACCAAACCGCCTGTGATGACCGTCTCCGCGGCGGCGACCAGGGTCTTCGAAGGAACGCAGTCGGTGAGCACGCAGGCTCCGCCGATCCCGGTCCGTTCGACCACGACCACGTCCGCTCCGAGCTGCGC
>JAIMAI010000026.1 GCA_023512015.1 Acidothermus sp.
TCCACGATGTGGATGAAAGCTTCGTACGAATTGAACAGACCGTGCCTTCCGGTGAGCAGATATCCTTCGAGCCAGCCCTGGCAAAGGTGTTCGGAGAGTACTTCCATCACCCGGCCGTCCGGTGACACGTGTTCGTCGCCCGGCCGGGTAGGGGCGTTGAGCATTCGCGCGTCCACTTCGAAAACCGCGTCCAGGCGATTCGACGCGGTCTCGTCCGGGCCGAATATACGAAAATTCCGCTGCTCCGCGTTGAGCGAGAGGACGTCGCGCAGATAGCGGCCCAAGACACGGGTCGCCTCACTGGTCGTCGTCCCCGGTTTCTCGACCGGTACCGCATACGCGGTGAAATCCGGGAGGATCAGGTCGCGCAGCAGACTCCCGCCGTTGGCGTGCGGGTTGGCGCTCATCCTCCGCTCCCCCTCGGGCGCCAGCGCGGCGATCTCGGGGCGGAGCGCTCCGGTGTCGTCGAAGAGTTCTTCGGGTCGATAGCTGCGCAACCAGGACTCCAGGAGGCGAAGCTGCTCCGGCCGATGACGCGGGTCCGGGATGGGGACTTGATGGGAGCGGAAAGTTCCTTCGATCGGTCGGCCGTCCAACTCCCGTGGCCCGGTCCACCCCTTGGGAGTCTCAAGAATGATCATGGGCCAACGCGGCCGTTCCCGGACGCCGTCCACCCGCGCCCGCCGCTGAATCTCCCGGATTTCCGCCAATACTTCTTCCAAGACGGCGGCGAATTCGCGATGCACGACAGCAGGGTCGTCGCCGCTCACCACCAGTGGCCGATATCCGTAGCCGGTGAACAAGGCGAGCAATTCTTCTTGCGGAAGGCGGGCCAGCACCGTCGGCCCGGCGATTTTGTAGCCGTTGAGGTGGAGAATGGGCAGCACCGCCCCGTCGCGACGCGGATCGAGGAACTTGTTCGAGTGCCAACTCGTCGCGAGCGGCCCGGTCTCGGCCTCGCCATCGCCGACGACGCAGACCGCGAGCAGGTCGGGATTGTCGAAAGCGGCGCCGTAGGCGTGGGCGAGGCTGTAACCGAGTTCGCCTCCTTCATGGATGGAGCCGGGAGTCTCGGGGGCGACGTGACTGGGTACCCCTCCGGGAAAGGAGAACTGCCGGAAGAGCCGCCGCAACCCTTCCACGTCCCGACCGATGTGGGGATAAATCTCGCTGTAGGTGCCTTCCAGGTAGGCCTGAGCGACCAACGCGGGGCCACCGTGGCCCGGGCCGGTGATGAAAATCGCGTTCCACCCGTCGCGCTTGATGAGCCGATTCATGTGCACGTAGACGAGGTTCAGCCCGGCGACCGTCCCCCAGTGACCAAGCAGCCTCGGCTTGATGTGCTCGGGTCGCAACGGTTCCCGCAGCAAGGGATTGTCCAAGAGGTAGACCTGGCAGGCTGAAAGATAATTTGCCGCCCGAAAATACGCATCAATTCTTTCGACCTCGTCGTCGCTCAAGACGGTCCGCACCGACGGCTCAGCGCTCACTCCGCCCTCCCTTCAGTCGACGTTCCATCCTCGCGACCGTCCCCTGAGAATGTCTAGGGCCGATAGTCCTCGGGGTCGACAACCTTCGACACTGGTAGAGAGCACAGCGGCGTGCTGGGCTGGAATCATGACAGCGCCCGGCATGTTCGCAATGCTCATCGACCACCCGTTCTTCTCGACCCTTCCGCGAAAGTCGGTTCAACGGATGGCCGTCCACGCTCGGAGGCGAGACTTCCTCGCCCGCACCACCATCTTCCGCGCCGGCGAAGCAGCAGAGGAGCTCTTCGTGATCCGTCGTGGCCTGGTGTTGCTCCAACTCCCCAGCCCGACGCCGGCGGCACTGGAACTTCTCGGTCCCGATGGGCTGCTCGGGTGGTCCTGGCTCTTCCCTCCGTACCGCTGGCACCTCGACGCCACCACCGTGGAGCCGACGTCGACGATCAGCATCGACGCCGGCGTGTTGCGAGCCCTGATGGCTGCCGATCCGCTCACCGGCTACGAGATGATGCGGCGCATCGGCGGCGTCCTCTTCGACCGGCTGCGCACCACCTGGGCGCACATCGCGCAGTCGCCGACCTTGCCGTGTTCCGGTTCGTCGCGACCGTGGGCGGGAAACCCGGCGCGCATCCCTCAGGAACGCGACGTATCGAGGGAACAACTGGCGACCCCGTCCTTCTCGGGAGGGCCACGATGAGCCCGACTCCCCTCCTTGCCTCCGGTCTCGAGCTCGACGCCCTGCTCACCGACGCGGGAATCGTCCACATCCGCGGCGCCCGACCGGACGATGCGGAGAAGCTGCGTGTCATGTACGCAGGCGCTTCGGAGGACACCCTGTATCTGCGGTTCTTCTCGGCGTCCCACACCAGCGTGGACGACGACATCCACGCGCTGTGCCGACCTGCGGATTCCACCCACGTGGTCCTGGTCGCCGAATCGGGCGACCGGCTGGTGGGTTACGCCACCTTCGAGCGGCTGGACGCCGACCCCACCCGGGCGGAGGTCGCCTTCTTCGTCCCGGACACCGAGCAGGGGCGGGGCATCGGGACGTTGCTCTTCGAACACTTGGTGGCGTTGGGAATCCAGCACGGGGTGCGGGAATTCCTCGCGGAAGTGCTGCCGGAGAACGTGCGGATGCTCAACCTGATCCGTGACCTCGGCCTGCCGAACAAGGCCTCGCTGCGCGACGGGGTCATTCACGTGCGGATTCCGCTCGTGGTAGACGAGAAATTCCGCCGAGCGGTGGACCGCCGGGAGGCCCTCGCGAACAGCCGCTCGCTGGAACGGCTCTTCAATCCCGCGACGACCGTGGTAGTCGGGGCCGGTGCCAACCCGGCCGGGCTCGGCCACCAAATCCTGGTGAACATCGTCCGCGGGGGGTACCGAGGACGTCTCTTCGCAGTCAACCGTTCGGGCACCCAGATCGCGGGGGTCCCTGCCTATCCGTCGCTCACCGACGTCCCCGAGCGGCCGGAGCTCGTGATCGTCGCGGTGCCCGCGCACGACGTGCTGGACGTGGCTCGCCAGGCTGCCGCCCGCCGGGCGGCCGGGCTGGTCGTCATCTCCGCCGGTTTCGCCGAAGCCGGGCCAGAGGGACGCGCGAGGCAGGAAGAATTGGTGCGCATCTGCCGTCACGCGGGCATGCGGCTCGTCGGACCGAACTGCATGGGCCTCGCCAACACCGCACCGGATGTGGCGTTGAACGCGACGTTTTGCGCCACGAGTCTGCGGCACGGCGGGATCGGCTTCATGTCGCAATCGGGGGCGATCGGTATCGCGGCGCTGGAGCACGCGGCGCGAACCGGAGTCGGCATCTCGACCTTCGTCTCGGTGGGAAACAAGGCGGACGTCTCCGGCAACGACATGCTGTGCCTGTGGGAGGCGGAGAGTCAGACGCGTGTCTGCACGCTCTACCTGGAGTCGTTCGGCAATCCCCGCAAGTTCTCCCGAATCGCCCGCCGTGTCGGGCATTCCAAGCCGATCGTCGCCGTCAAAGCCGGGCGCACCGTCGCCGGGAGCCGCAGTGCTGCCTCACACACCGCGGCGGCCGCGACGCCCGACATCGCGGTCGACAGCCTCTTCCGTCAGGCGGGGGTGACCCGAGCCGATTCCCTCGAGGAGCTCTTCGAGTTCGCGAAATTCTTCGACCTGGCCCCGCTGCCCCGCGGGGGAAGGGTGGCGATCGTCGGCAACAGCGGCGGTCCCGGGGTGCTCGCAGCCGACGCGTGTGAGGCGGCCGGGCTGGAAGTACCGGAATTGTCCGTGGCGACGCAGGCTCAACTGGCCGCGATTCTCCCGCCCGGTGCGGCGGTCATCAATCCCGTCGACGTCTTGGCCGGGGCGGACGGCGCAACCCTCGAGAAGGCGCTGCGCATCGTGCTCCGCGACCCCGGAGTAGACGCCGTCGTCGTCGTGTACACGGAGGTACGACCCGGTTCGATCCCGGAGGCGGCCCGCGCTCTCGCCGCGGTTGCCTCCAACCCGTCGGACAAACCGATCGTGGTCTGCTTCCTCGGGCACTCCGAGACTCCGGCGGAGCTCATCGGCCGGTCCGGGCGCCCCCTTCTCCCGGTGTACGCGTTCCCGGAGCCCGCGGTGCGGACCCTCGCGGCGGCCCGGCGGTACGCCGACTGGCGGAGCCGACCGCCCGGGACCTTCCAGCGCTTCGAGGACGTCGACGAGCAAGCGGCGCGGCATCTCGTCGAGACCGTCCTCTCCGAACACCCCGCGGGCCGTTGGCTCGACGCCGTGGACGCCGCCCGCCTGCTCACCGCTTACGGCATCCCGGTGGTGGAGACGGTCGAGGTCGCAAACGCTGAGGAAGCGGTGAAGAACGCCGAACGAATGGGCTACCCCGTGGTGTTGAAAGCAGGCGGCGGTGATCTGGTCCACAAGACCGAACGCGGGGCGATCCGCCTCGATCTACGCACGGCGATCGAGGTAGCGGACGCCTACCGGGCGCTGGCCGAAACGGTCTCCGGGCCCATCGTGGTCCAACCGATGGTGTCGTCGGGCGTGGAGGCAGCGCTCGGCGTGGTCAACGACCCGGTCTTCGGTCCGCTGGTCATGGTCGGGCTCGGCGGAGTGGCCAGCGACCTGCTCGCGGACCGAGCTTTCCGCCTCGTCCCCTTGACCGTCGAGGACGCCGACGAACAGATCCGCTCCCTGCGGGCGGCGCCGTTGTTCTTCGGCTACCGCAACATGCCGCCGGTCGACGTCCAGAAATTCAGGGAGATGTTGCTGCGACTTGCGGAAATGGCTTCCTCCGTCCCCGAAATCGCAGAACTCGACTTGAACCCGGTGATGGTGCGAACCGACGGTGCGGTGACGGTGGACGCCAAGATCAGACTGGCGCCCGCCTCCCACGAGGATCCGTACGTCAGGCGCCTGCGGTAAAGGGCTGACTCTCACCGCAGGCGCCGTCGTCGTTTGCGCCGGCGCCCTCGGCGCCGGCGCTACTGCTCACCGCGTCAGGACCACTTTGAGTGCGGCGGTCTCGGCGGGACGGCTGAAGACGTCGTACGCCTTCTCGATGTCCGCCAACTCGAAGCGGTGGGTGACGAGGGGGGTGGGGTCGAGCCGGCCCGCAGCGACGAGACGCAGCAGGGTAGGCGTGGTGAAGGTGTCGACCAGCCCTGTCGTGATCGTCACATCCTTGATCCACAGTTCTTCGAGGTGCAGAGTGGCGGGTTTCCCGTGGACTCCGATGTTCGCCACGTGCCCTCCCGGTCGCACGAGGCCCGCGCACAGTTCGAAGGTCTGGGGAATGCCTACGGCTTCGAGCGCGGCGTCGACGCCGAGACCGTCGGTGAGCGAGCGGACCACGTGGACCGCGTCGTCACGTGTCGGATTCACCACGGTGTCCGCGCCGAAACGCTTCGCAGCGTCCAGTCGCGCTTCGGCCGTGTCGATGGCGACGATCAATCCCGGTGAGAAGAGCTGAGCGGTGATGATGGCCGCGAGCCCGATCGGGCCCGCGCCGACGACCGCCACCGACGTCCCCGGCTGCAGATGACTGGCCAGCACCCCGACTTCGTACGAGGTCGGGAAGATGTCCGCCAACATGAGCGCCGCCTCGTCGGTGACCTGGGCGGGTAGCGGATACAGCGAGGTGTCGGCGAACGGAACGCGAACGTACTCCGCCTGCACACCGTCGATCAGGTGGCCGAGCACCCATCCACCTCCGCCTTGGCATTGCCCGTAACGCCCCTGCCGGCAGTAGGCGCATCGGCCGCAGGCGTTGATGCACGACACGAGGACGCGATCTCCGCCGCGCACCGTCGTGACCGCAGGGCCGGTCTCGACGACGGTTCCCACCGCTTCGTGCCCGAGAATCCGCCCTTCGGTGACCTCCGGGACGTCGCCCTTGAGGATGTGCAGATCGGTGCCGCAGATCGTCACCGCGTCCACCCGAACGATTGCGTCGGTGGCCTCTCCGATGCCGGGGGTCGGGACCTCTTCCCATCGCTTGCTGCCCGGTCCGTGGTAGACGAGCGCCTTCATGGTCGGCCTCCTTCGATCGGTCCTAGATCGATTCGATCCCTTTCGGCGCCCTCGATGCCATGGGCGAACGGCTCGAAGCGATCGGGCCGATCGTCCTCAGTTGCGGAGCGTCGCGCCGCACGGAGACTTCTCAAGATCCACGAAGGGAGGGCGGGCGTAGCATCGAACCGTGACTGCCGCCTTCCCCATCGAGCGTGCCGACGGCGTGTCGCTCCCGTCCGACGAGGAGCTCGCCCGCGCCCTGGCGAAAGTGATCGACCCGGACATCCGACGCCCGATCACCGAGCTGGACATGGTGGAGCGGGTTCGGGTGGACGCCGAGGGCCGCGTCGACGTCCGCGTACTGCTGACCGTGCCCGGCTGCCCGCTCAAGGAGCGCATTCACCGTGACGTGACCACCGCGCTGCGCGGACTCGACGGGGTCGTCGACGTCCACGTCGACCTCGGCTACATGAACGACGAGCAGCGTCGAGCCTTGCAGGAGAAAGTGCGCGGCCCCGGCAGCAAGGACAAGAAAATTCCCTTCGCCCGCCCGGAGTCGCTCACCCGCATCCTGGCCATCGCCTCGGGCAAGGGCGGCGTCGGCAAATCGTCGGTTACGGTCAATCTCGCGGTCGCACTTGCGGAACGTGGATTCTCTGTGGGATTGGTGGACGCCGATATCTACGGGCATTCCGTGCCGCGGATGCTCGGGGCGACCGGGCGGCCGGTGAGGGTCGAGAACATGATCATGCCGGTGACCGCGCACGACGTCCGCGTCATCTCCATCGGCATGTTCGTGGAAGGAAACACCGCTATCGCATGGCGTGGAACCATGCTGCACCGCGCCCTCAACCAATTCCTCGCCGACGTCTATTGGGGCGACCTCGATTTCCTGCTGGTGGACCTTCCCCCGGGCACCGGGGATATCGCGATTTCGCTCGCCCAATTCCTGCCGAACGCGGAAATCGTCGTCGTGACGACCCCACAATTGGCCGCCGCGGAGGTGGCCGAACGCGCCGGGAGCATCGCGGCGCATACCCGCCAACACGTCGCCGGCGTCATCGAGAACATGTCGTGGCTTCCCTGCCCTCACTGCGGAGGAAAGGTGGAGGTCTTCGGCTCCGGCGGTGGGCAGGCGGTCGCGCAGGCCTTGGCCCGCCAGATGGGGACCGACGTGCCGCTCCTAGGCCAGGTGCCGCTCGACCCCCGGATGGTCGAGTGCGCGGACGCGGGTCGTCCTTTCGTCCTCGCGCACCCGGACTCCCCGGCGGCCGCGGTACTGCGCGACATCGCCGAGCAACTCGCCATCCGCGACCGCGGGCTGGTCGGTCGGCCGCTCCCCGTCCAACCGGTTGCCTGATAGGGAGGACCACCGACCTCAGGGACGGCGGTAGACCACGCCCTGAGCCAGCTTCACGTGGAGATCGGCCGCCGAGATTCGCTCCAGCCAATACTGCAGGGTCACCGAAGGACCCACCGTCGGTCGTACCGCCCGTTCCGCTCGGTCGGAACCCTCGAAGGTCTCGCTGCCGAGCGCCGCCAGACACCCGGCCATGACGGCCAGGCCGGCCGCTACCGCCACGATGCGCCGTCCGCGCAGGCTGTGCCGGCGTTCGCGTACGAGTTCCGCGACGGCGCGCCGACCGACTCCGTCGCGCAACCTCGAACACAGATGCAGCGGGGGCGGCAGAGGGGACGACGCTGCGCCGATCTCCGACTTGAGCAACCGGAGTTGGGCGACCTCGGCCCGGCACCGCGGACAAGCCTCGAGGTGGGCCAAGGCCTGTCGGCGTTCGGCCTCCGACAATTCGTCGTCGACGAAGGCGGTGGCGGTTTCGCCGAGATGGCCCATGCGCCCCTCCTCTGCGAATTCAGGATGCCGCGAGACCTGGGACGGGCCGAGACGCGGACGGCCCGACCGATCCCCGCAGGTGGCGGGGTGCCCGGTGTATGAGCGCTTCCCGGAGCTGGGCTCGTCCCCGGTGGATGCGGCTGCGCACCGTACCGAGTTTGATCCCGAGCACGGCGGCGATTTCTTCGTAGGAAAGCCCTTCGATATCGCAGAGCACCACGGCGGCCCGGAATTCGGGGGACAAGGCGTCGAGTGCCCGCTGCACGTCGTCGTCCCAATGCGTGTCGTCGTAGACCTGTGACGGAGTCGGTTCGCGGCCGGCGAGCCGATCCGTCGCGTCGTCGCCGAGGGCTTCGAAGCGGATGCGCGCCCGGCGGCGGGCGCCGTCCAGGAACAGGTTCGTCGTGATCCGATGCAGCCAACCTTCGAAGGTCCCGGGGGTGTAGCCGGCGAGCGACCGGAAGACTCGGACGAAGACGTCCTGGGTGAGATCCTCGGCGTCGTGGCGATTCCCGGTGAGGCGATAGGCGAGCCGGAAGACCAGTGGCCCGTAGTTCCGCACGATGTCGTCCCACGACGGGGTGATCCACTGCGAAGCGGACTCGGGTTGGGCGGACCCGCCGCCCGAAGTGGCCACCGGCGTGGCCTCGTCGCTCATGGGCTCCACCTTCCGTCGAACCGTCGACGGAATCCTGTCACGCCACCCTGAAGATTTCCTGATTGTCCAGAGAGCCTCGTCTGCTGAGAGTAGCCCCCGGCGACTACGCTGCCGGTGAGCGACATCGTGCTCGATCAGAGGAGATCACCATCGGCGATCTACGCATGACCTGGGAATACGCCGAGGGCTTCATCGGCGAGGACGACGTCGTGCGCGCCGCAGCGGCCCGCGGCCGGGAGCTCGGCGCCGTCCCGGTCCTCCCGGGTGTCGGCGCGATGCTGCGCTTCCTCGCCGCCGCACTGCAAGCCCGGGCGGTCGTTGAGGTGGGCAGCGGCTGCGGCGTCTCAGGCGTCTGGCTGCTCCGCGGCATGCATCCCGAAGGCGTGCTTACCTCGATCGACACCGAGGCCGAACACCAACGGCTGGCGCGCCAAGCGTATGCGGAGGCCGGTTTCCTTCCGGCACGTTTCCGCCTGATCTGCGGCCAAGCTTTGGACGTCCTGCCGCGACTCAGCGACGCGGCCTACGACCTCGTCTTCTGCGATGCGGAGAAGACCGAGTACGGCGATTACCTGACCGAGGCTTTCCGTCTGCTGCGTCTGGGCGGAGTCGTCGCCTTCGACAACGCGCTCTGGCACGATCGGGTCGCCGATCCCTCGCAGCGGGATGCGACCACGATCGCGATCCGCGAATTGGGGAAGCGAATTCGTGACGACGAGCGATGGCTTCCGGTGCTGCTTGCCGTGGGCGACGGACTGCTCGCCGCCGTGAAACGCGCCGAATGACTCCCGCGACGCGATGTCCCTGCGCCGTCTGGTACGTCCCCTCGATTTCGTTCCCGACCCCGAGGAGGCCTACCGGGCACTTTTCGCCAGACGTTCCGGGAGTTTCTGGTTGGACGGCGAAGTCTTCGCACCGAAGGGGTGGGGCCGTTCGATACTCGGGGCGGCGGAGGGAAATGCGGGGATCCTCCTGCGCTACCGTCTCGCCCCGCAGACCCTCACCCTGACCACGCTCGGCGAATCCAGAACCGAACAGGTCGACGATTTCTTGCGGTATCTGGACGACGTCCTGCAGCGGTCGGGCCGTGCGATCGGAGGTAGCGACGACGCCACGCCGGAAACGGAATCAGCTTCTCTTGTGGCGGTGGGATATCTCGGCTACGAGATGAAGGCTCAGACCTGTGGTCGGGTCGGCCACCGGTCGCCGTTCCCCGACGCGGCGTTCGTCCTCGCGGATCGTCTCCTTTTTCTCGACCATTGCGGGGGACGCAGCCTGCTCGTCGCCATCGACGATCCACCCGAAGCTTCGCGGTGGCTGAACGCGGCCGCTGCGCGGCTGGCCGTCTTACCGCGTTCGCAGCCCGGCGCCCGCGAGGTGACGGTCGCGGGTGTCCCGGACGCCGGCTTCGACGTCTGGACCGACCCTGGTATCCGACGCCGCCACGAGCGGTTCGAATACCTCACCCGAATCGCACGGTGTCAGGAAGAAATCCGCGCGGGAAACGCCTACGAAATTTGCCTGACGACGACGGTACGGGCGCCCAAGAAAACCCCTGCGCTGGAGCTGTTCACCCACCTGCGTCGGGTCAACCCGGCTCCTTTCAGCGCCTTTCTCGACTTCCCCGACGCCGCCGTCGTCTCCTCCTCCCCAGAATTGTTTTTGGCGGTCGGCCCGGACGGCACGGTCGAATCCGCTCCCATCAAAGGCACCCGTCCGCGGGGACGCACCGCTGCCGAGGACCGCCGACTCCGCGAAGAACTGGTGTGCAGTGAGAAGGACCGTGCCGAAAACGTGATGATCGTGGATCTGGTGCGCCACGACCTCGGCCGAGTCTGCCGGATCGGCTCCGTCCACGTACCCCGATTGCTGGCGGTCGAGACCTACCCCACCGCCCACCACCTCGTCTCCACCATTCGAGGCGAGCTGCGTCCTCCGTATCGAGCGGTGGACGCCGTCCGCGCCGCTTTTCCCCCCGGCTCCATGACCGGAGCACCAAAAATCCGGGTGATGGACATCCTCGACGAACTGGAGGGAGGCCCGCGCGGCATCTACTCGGGAGCCGTCGGCTGGTTTTCTGCGGACCGCACGGCACATCTCGCCGTCGCGATCCGCACCGCGGTGGTCGGCGCGGACGGCGTCCACGTCGGCGCGGGAGGCGCGGTGACCGCCCTTTCCGATCCGCAGGCGGAAGTCAACGAAGTGCACGTAAAGGCTGCCGCGGTTCTCGGTAACCTGCCGGCCTGCGCGGATCAGTCGAAGACGAGCGGCTCGGTGCGGCTGCGTTTCAATTCGTAGAACGTTCGGTGGCGCATCAAGGTGACCGTCGCGTCGAAAAGACGTGCGGCTTCCTCTCCGCGGGGAATGCGGGAAAAGACCGGACCGAAAATCCCGGTCCCTTCGATGTGCAACGTCGGTGTCCCGACGTCGTCGCCTACTTTTTCCATGCCGCGGCGATGGCTCTCGGCAAGTGCGGCATCGTACTGCTCGCCGTCGGCGCCGGACAGCAGGTCGGACGGAAGGCCCGCTTCGGCGAGAGCTTCGCCGAGCACGGCGTCGTAATCACGCCGCTTCTCGTTGTGCAACCGACGACCGAGCGCGCCGTACAAGGGTTCGAGGATCGATTCTCCCCTGAGCTGCTCGGCCGCGATACAGACCCGGGCGATGCGTTTCGCCTGTCGCATGGTCTCGGCGTACTCCGCCGATTGCTCTTTGCCTTCGTTCAGCAAGGCGAGGCTCATCACCCGAAAACGCACCTCGATCGGCCTATACTTCCGGACTTCGAGAATCCATCGCGAGGTGATCCAGGCGAAGGGACAGACCGCATCGAAATAGAAGTCCACCTGCGCCGTCTGCATCGCGTCGTCGTTCCCGCTCATCGTTCCCGCAGCATCTGTTCTCGATCCCACGTGTTTTTGTCATTCTACGCGATACTTGACACAAGATAACGATCAGGCGGACCACCGCCGCTTGCAGGATCTCAGCTCGAAGGCGAGAGCGAAGCCGACGGCAACGCGACGGGAGGAGGCGGGCTCTCCGAGGAGGTGGCGCAGGGAGACGCCCCCGCGACGAGGCAGCTGTAGTCGTTGGCCTGGAGAGGCCGGCTCGTCAGTGTCCCATCGGCGAGGGGAACGGTCACTGGGTGGCCATCCAGTTCGATCAATACCGAGTCGATGCCGGGAAAGGACACGGCCGTGAGCACCAGTTGCGCAGTAGCCAGGATCTGCGCCTGTCCGCGAATATCGGCGAACGCCGAACCGAGATCGATCGTCGCGAGACTTCCGGAGACCATGACGCCGTTGAGGGTCGACACAGCGGTCAACGCACTGGTCAGTCCGGCTGCGACCTCCGCATCGGTCGGACCGGCCAACAAGCTGCGCAGCAGCGCCGCCAGGGTTTGAGTCTGCTCGGCGGGCCGCCGAACCGCCACCAGCACGTCTTGCTTGGCGCGTACCAAATAGACGATCGAGCTCGGGAATTGCGGAGACGGCGAAGCCGAGGGAGCCGCTACCGGTTCGCGCAGCACCGAGGGGATGTCGTCGCTCGGGATGACCGTTGCTTTCGGCTGCCCGCCGACCCCGCAGCCTCCCAGCGCGACGATCCCGAGAACCACACCGACGATCAGCCTCGACCGGCGGCGAAACAGCACCCCGATCCTCACGTCGATCCATCCCCGCGCCGCGTCCCACCGACCAAATGACTTCGCCTGGTGAGCCGGTCCACGCCCGCCCGCACCCGCTCGACGGCACCGCCTGCGTGGGGGACCCGCTCGCCGTCCGATTCCTCGCCGACCAGCGGCAAACTGATCACAAAACGGGCGCCGCCACCCGGCCGATCCTCCACCCAGATCCGGCCGCGATGCAAAGCGACGTGCTCCCACGCCAACGCCAGACCGAGACCCACGCCGGTGCCGGTGGCCCGATGCCCGTGGCCACCGCGGGCGAATCGCTCGAAGATGCGTTCGCGTTGCGCGGGTGGGATTCCCGGGCCGGCGTCGTCCACTTCGAACCGGACGGCGTGCGCGTCCCGGCGCACTCCGAGCCGTACGACCCCTCCGGCGTAGCGGTCCGCGTTCTGCACCAGGTTGGCGAAGACCCGCTCCATGCGCCGCTTGTCGACACCGATGACGCACCGACCGGCATCCCCGACGATGTCGATCGGAACGCCCGGGCAGAGGTTGGCTGCGACCTGGCAGAGGAATTCGCCGGCGAACACCTCCTCGAGATTGGTCTCGGCGGCTCCCGCGTCCACCCGCGAAATCTCCAGCAAATCCTCGACGAGTCGGGCGAAACTCGCCGTCTCCGATTTCACGAGCTCCAATGCTTGGCGTTGCGAATCGCGCCAACCACTGGTATCCCGTTCCAGGACGGCCAACGACGCCGACAAGGTGGTGAGCGGAGAGCGTAATTCGTGGCTGATGTCCGAGGCGAAACGCGCGTCCCGGGCGATCCGAGCCTGCAAGGCATCCACCATCGCGTTGAACGCCTTGGCCAGTCGGATCAGGTCACGGTCCTGGGCCTGCAGCCGGGTGTCCAGATTTCCGCGGGCGATTTCATCCGCGGCCGCTGCCACGGTTCGCAGGGGCTGGACGGCGAGTCGGCTCGCCCACGCGCCGAGCAATCCGCCGGCCAACGCGGTGACCACGGCCGCCACAGCCAGCGAGGCGGACAGGATGTGCAGGGTCGAATTCAGCTCCCGCAGAGAAAAAACCTGGACGAAGACGGCCGACACCGAGGGCAGCGGCACCGCGACCGCGAGATACGTGGTTCCGGACTGCTCGAAACGTTGGGTCGCCGCCTGCCCGGCCAACGCCCGGTTCATCAGATCCGGCGGGAGGTGGGAGGGCGCCACCAAGACCGACGAGCCGAACCAATGCCCGCGGCGGTACACCAGAGACGCCGATTCGCTGTTGGATGGTAACGTCCCGAGAAAGCTGGTCACGTCGGCGTCCGGCGACCGCAGTTCGGAACGAACCAGCCGGGCGTCGACGAAGGCCTGTCGTTTGGCCGACGATTCCCGCTCGCCGAGCAAGTAGTTGTGGGCCAAGGCGTAGGCGACGCCGGCCATCACACCGGCCAAGAAGAAAGTTCCGATGCAGAAAGCCACCGTCACGCGCGCTCGCAGACCGAGGGTCCGACGCAACCGAAGGAATTTCACGGCGCCGTCTGTACCTTGTAGCCGAGGCCGCGAACGGTGACCAAGATGTGGGGGCGGGCGGGGTCGTCTTCGATTTTGGTGCGCAGTCGCCGCACGTGGACGTCGACGATACGGCCATCGCCGAAATAGTCGTACCCCCACACCCGTTCGAGCAATTGCTCACGACTGTAAACCCGGTCCGGAGTCGATGCCAACTCGCACAGCAGCCGAAATTCGGTGCGGGTCAGGTGCACCGGCTCCCCACGGCGTCGGACGACGCCGGCGTCGGGACGAATTTCCAAGCTTTGTATCTCGATGGTGTCACCACCGGCGGACCCGGTCGTCCTGGCCCGGCGCAGCAATGCGCGGATACGGGCGGACAATTCCTTCATCTCGAAGGGTTTCGTCACGTAGTCGTCGGCGCCGGCCTCCAATCCTGCGACCACGTCGTGGGTATCCGCGCGGGCCGTCACCATGATGACGGGAACGTCACTGGATTTACGCAGCCGCCGACAACATTCGAAGCCATCGAGATCCGGGAGCATCACGTCGACCAGCACGACGTCTGCTCCGTTCCCGGCAAAGGCATCGAGGCCCTGCGTCGCGTTCGGCGCTTCCACGACCTCATGGCCCTCGTCGGTTAGCGCCAACCGCATCGACGTCCGGATGCGGTCGTCGTCCTCGATCAAAAGAATGCGGGGCACGCAGTCACTATGCCATCGACGCTGGTGCGGCGGCTGCCTCACCGAACGGCCGCCCCCAGACTCTCCTTTGCGATTGCGTTACGACTCGTTTGTCATGCAACCGCAAACGTATCGACAGCTCGTCCTCATGTTGGCCGGTGAGGATAGCGGCCGTCGGCACCAATGCTTCGAGGAGGAGCGCATGTACCCCTTCCACGGCTCCGAGGTCTTTCGCTTCGATCTGTCCAGGGAGCACGACCGTGTCGTCGTCGCGCTGCACGGCGAACTCGACATCGCCAATGC
The DNA here is from genome assembly GCA_023512015.1 of Acidothermus sp. Classification (GTDB taxonomy): domain Bacteria; phylum Actinomycetota; class Actinomycetes; order Acidothermales; family Acidothermaceae; genus Acidothermus. The sequence continues at coordinate 14,605 of JAIMAI010000026.1, forward strand.
CCGTCGGCTGCGTGAATCGTTCGCCGCGCTGAGCGACGGCACAGAACGCGAAGTGATCGTTGACCTCTCGGGGGTGCCGTTCATCGACTCGACGTGCCTGGCGGTGCTGCTCTGGGCGTCCAACCGCTGCCGGGAACAGCGGCGGCAAATGGTGCTGCGCGCCCCGACCCGCGGTGTCCTCGCCACGCTCGCGGCCAGCGGGCTGCTGCGGGCCTTCCGTTACGACCCGACCACCTTGGACGGCGACCGGCCCTGGCCCACCCGGATGCCGGCCGCGCAGTCCTCCTCGTCGTCCGCCGCCGAGCTGACCGCCGCTGAGCTCACCGCCGCCGAGCTGACCGCCGCCCGCTGAGCCGGCGAGCCGGTTCGGCTAAGCCGGCACCGCCGTCGCGGCACGTCGGCCGCGGCGCCGCAACCCCCGCAGGGGATCCGGCTCGGCGAGCCATCGGGCGAGCAGTCGGACCCCGTACCCGGTCGCCCCTTTGACGATCTCGTGCTCGTCGGCGTCTGCCCGCGCCGGGCCGGCGATGTCCAAGTGGGCGAACGGGACGTCGCGGGCGAATTCCCGGAGGAACAACGCGGCGATGATCCCCCCTGCGCCGTAGTCCTTCCCTGCGACCGCCACGTTGGCGAGGTCGGCGATCGGCGAGTCGAGAGCGTCCCGGTACTCCTCGACGAACGGCATCCGCCACAGGTATTCGCCCGCCCGCTCGGCCGCGTCGAGCAGGACGGCGGCCAGACGCTCGTCGGTGGCGAACAGCCCCGCGTGGCGGCGTCCGAGCCCCCGGGACATGGCGCCGGTAAGCGTCGCCAGATCCACGATGACGTCGGGCTGCAGGACCCGTCGGGCGTATCCGATCGCGTCGGCGAGGATGAGCCGGCCTTCGGCGTCGGTGTTGAGAACCTCGACCGTGGTGCCGTCGAAATGGGTGATCACGTCGCCCGGTCGGAGGGCCGAACCCGATGGCATGTTCTCCGCTCCCGGGACCAAGCCGGTGACCGCCACCCGCACGTCGAGATCGCGCAGCAGGCTCATGGTGGCGATCACTGCGCCGCCGCCGGCCATATCGGTTTTCATCGCCACCATGCCGGAGGCCGTTTTGAGCGAGAGCCCGCCGGAGTCGAAGGTGACCCCCTTGCCGATGAGTACCACCTGCCCCGGAAGCGGATCGGGCGGACGGTAGGTGAGCTCGATGAGGCGCGGCGGGTGCGCCGATCCGGCTCCCACGCCGAGGATTCCGCCGAAGCCTTCCTCGGCGAGCTCTCGCTCCGTGCGAACCCTTACCCCCAGCCCACATCGACGGGCGATCAACCTCGCCTGTGCGGCCAGCCAGGCCGGACTCTTGGTGGACGACGGCATCGTCGCGAGATCTCGCGCGAGCACGACCCCCTCCGCGATCCGCACCGCCCGCTGGAAGGCGGTCCGTATCCGCTGCGCGGTCCGCGCCACGACCTCGACGGCGCGGAGCGTGGCGCCGTTCGGGGTCGAGGACAACCGGAAGCGGTAACCGCCGAGCAGCAGGCCTTCGACGAAAGCGGCGACCCCTTCGGCCCCGACCGAAGGCGGCAGCGCCGCGCAGGCCGTCTCCACCTTCGTCAGCCGCCGGACGACGGCCGCCGCCGCTCTGCGCAGATCGGTTGGGGAGGCACCCGGGCAGAACAAGACCACCAGACGTGAGCCGTCGACGTGCACCAGGACATCTCCTCCGTCGCCGGACCACCCGTGCCGGGCGATGACGGAGGAAAGGGTGGCCTGGTCGATCCCCACAACTGCTAGGGCGTCGGGCACGGGACAGCGCCATTCGCCGTCCCCGCTCCGCTCCATGGGGATCACGTAAGCGTCTACCGACGGCGAGACCGCGTCGGTCAACCGAAGCGTCGGCAGCCTGGGAGAGGACGAGAGGGTCGGGGACACCGCGGGGATCGCGGCACTCAGCCGACGGCGTTCTTGAGGGCTTCGCTCAGAGCGGTGGCTTCTTCAGCGGACAATTCGACGACGAGTCGGCCACCGCCTTCCAGCGGGACGCGCATCACGATGCCGCGTCCTTCTTTGGTCACTTCGAGCGGACCGTCACCCGTCCGCGGCTTCATGGCCGCCATGCCTGCTCCCCTTCCAGTTCCACCCCGCACTTGCTGCATCTCACCTGTTTCGGTGATTATCGCCGATGGAGAGACCCGACCGCCACGTGAGGGGGCAGATTGTGGACGGCGATCCCCCGACGCTGCCCGGTGACGCCGCCGACCCGCCGGTTGAAATCCGTCGAGAAGGGGCGGTCGCGTGGGTCGGTCTGCGCGGAAGCGGCGGTCGCGGCACTCTCGACCTGACGACGAAGATTGCGTTGCGCGAGGGGCTGCGCAGAATCGCCGACGATGCGGCGGTGCGGGCCGTCGTCCTCACCGGGAACGGATCGGTGTTCTGCGTCGGTCAAGACCTCCGCGAACACGCGGACGCTCTCGCCGACGACGCCACCCACGCCTGGGACACCATCCGCGATCACTTCAATCCGATCGCGGCGTCTCTCGCGACCATGCCGAAGCCGGTCATCGCGGCGGTGAACGGGACGGCGGCCGGCGCCGGGGTCTCCTTCGCGCTGGCCTGCGATCTCCGGCTCGCCGCCCCGGACGCGGTCTTCCATCTGGCTTTCCCCGGTATCGGGCTGTCGGTGGACTCCGGGCTGTCGTGGTTCCTGCCCCGCTTGGTCGGATACGGACGCGCCCTGGAGCTGTTGCTCCGCGCCCGTCCGATCACCGCCGCCGAGGCGCTCGCTGCAGGGATGATCCACGAGGTGGTGGACGACGTCCACGCCGCCGCGGCGCGGATCGCGGAGGAGCTCGCGGCCGGGCCGACCGTGGCGTACGGAGCGATCAAGCAGGCGTTCGCTTACTCGGCTACCCACACCCTCGCCGACGCGTTGGACAACGAAGCGACGCTGCAAACCGTCGCAGGAATCACCGAGGACCACGCCGCCGCGGTACGGGCGTTCCTGGAGAAGCGACGCCCCGCCTTCCACGGACACTGATCCGCAGGTAACCGTCCGCGGTTCGACGGCCGACCGTCAACCCGCCCGCAGTCGCAAGAACTCCCGCCGCCAGCGGGTGACGTCGTCGGCCACGATGCACCCCACCACGTGATCGTTGATCATGCCGGTGGCTTGCATGTGGGCGTAGGCGGTGGTCGGCCCGATGAAGCGGAAACCGTGGCGGCGCAACGTCTCGGCCAACGCTGCGGATTCCTCGCTGCGGGTGGGGATGTCGGAGCGGCACCGCGGAAGCGGCGCGTCCGCGGGCGCCGCATGCTGCCACACGAGGTCGCTCAAGGAGCAGCCTTCGCGGCGCAACGCGCGGGCCGTCCGGGCGTTGTGCACCACTGCTTCGATCTTCGCGCGGTTCCGGATGATCGCCCGGTTGGTGAGCAGCCGTTCGATGTCGCGCTCGGTGAAGCGGGCGATCCGATCGATCCGGAAACCCGCGAACGCCTCTCGGAAAGCCTCCCTGCGGCGCAAAATCGCTATCCACGACAGGCCGGATTGGAACGCTTCCAAGGCGAGCCGTTCGAAGACCGCGTCGTCGCCGTCGACCGGGCGGCCCCACTCCTCGTCGTGGTAGGCCACGTATTCCGGTTCGGAGTACGCCCAGGCGCAGCGCACCAACCCGTCGGGACCCGTCGCCAGTCCGCAGCTCATTCAGCCGCCGACGCCGCCGCGGTCGCCGTCCGCCTCCGCCGCCGCCCGGGCCGCCACGGATCCGACGTGCTCGGTGGTCGCGGCGTCGGTGGATTCCGCGTTTCCGGACTCCGCTCCTTCCGTACCGCCGAGCAGCTCCGCGATGCGGGCATCACGCTCCGCGATCTCCCGCTTGAGGCGGGCGAGGACGTCGTCCACCTCGCTCATCCGGTAGCCGCGAAACGCGAGGCTGAAGCGGACGGTATCGATGTCGTCGGCACGGACCGGCCGGTCGTCCGGGAGCCCGCGCCCCGGGCGATCCGGTGGGAAGTGGGTGAGCGAACCCCCGAAACCCGCAGCCGCCGCAGCCACGGCGAAGACCACGGCGAGTACGACGATGACCTCGACGATGAGCACCCTCCGATGGTGCCACGACCCGGCCAAAGGACGACGGGAGGCGGGCCGGAGACGCGGGCTCCCAAGCGATAGGGGCGTGACGGGTGGCCCGCCGGAGGCGAGGACGAAACGCGGGCTTCCGAGCGACGTCGTGCCGATCGATAAGCTCCGGCACGGAGGTGCGATGCGGCTGCGACTCGGGCCCCGGGAATTCGGGGAACACGATTTCGCCGTCATGGCGATCGTCAACCGCACCCCCGATTCCTTCTTCGACCAAGGCGCGACGTTCGACACCGCTCCCGCTCTCGAAGCGGTCGACCGAGCCGTCGCAGAAGGCGCGGACATCATCGACATCGGCGGGGTTCGTGCCGGCCCCGGGCCGGAAGTGACCGTGGAGGAGGAAATCCGCCGCGTCGCCGATTTCGTGGCGCTGGTGCGCGAGCGCCACCCCACCATCGTGATCAGCGTCGATACCTGGCGCTCCGAAGTGGGCAAGGTGGTGGCCGAAGCCGGTGCCGATCTGCTGAACGACGCCTGGGGCGGATACGACCCGCAGCTCGCCGAGGTCGCTGCCGCCGCAGGGATCGGGCTGGTCTGCTCGCACGCCAGCGGTCTGTCTCCGCGCACGGACCCGCACCGGGTGCACTACGCGGATGTGGTGGACGACGTGAAACGCACCGTGACCGCGCTCGCCGAGCGGGCGGTCGCGGTCGGCGTCCGCCGGGACGGAATCCTCATCGATCCCGCTCACGATTTCGCGAAGAACACCCGGCATTCGTTGATGGTGAGCCGGCGCCTCGACGAATTGGTGGCCACCGGATGGCCGGTGCTGGTTGCCCTCTCCAACAAGAAATTCATCGGGGAAACGCTGGACCTCCCCACCGGGGAGCGGCTGTACGGAACGCTCGCCGCCACCGCGGTCGCGGCGTGGCAGGGGGCCCGGGTGTTCCGTGTCCACCAGGTGAAGGAAACCCGGCAGGTGCTGGACATGGTCGCCGCCATTCGGGGTTTTCGCCAACCCTTGGTTTCCCGCCGCGGACTGCTCTAAGACCTTTACCCGTTTCGAACACGAGGGTCACCGGGTCTTGAAATCCCGGCGACAAGGTCGAAACCGTCACCTCCCTCGACCGGTCCGCGCACTGGATCGGGGGCCACCCTCACCGGAGGAACACATGAACATCCTTCGCTCTCGAAATTCGGGTTTCCTGCGGCGGTACCGGCTGGGCCGCCGAACGGTCGCAGTGGCGGTCGCGGGGATTCTCGCCGCCGGAGGTCTGGCAGGAGCGGCGGTTGCCGCAACCGGTGCGCCGCAACCCACCCAGCTTGCGGCGCTCACGGCCGACCCTCAGCCGGGGTCGTCGTCCGGCTCGCACCCGGCAGACGACCGGGCCACGCTGCTGCGGCAACTCGCCCACCGCTCGGTTCGCGGCGACATCGTCGTCCGCACCAAGCAGGGATTCGCGACGATGTCGTTCCAACGGGGCGAGGTCACCGCGGTCGACCCCACCACGTTCACCGTGCGGGACGCGACCGGAACGACCGAGACGTGGACGCTGACCGCAGCAACCAAGATCCGGGAGCGTGGCAAGGCGGCCCAGCTCACCGTCGGAGTGAGCGTGGTCGTGCTCGGCACGCAGACCGACGGCGCTCAGTCGGGAGCGACCCGCGACGCCCGGTTCGTGTGGATCCTGGCCCCGAAGGCGACCCCGTCGCCGTCCTCTGCGTGATCCGCGGATGACGACTCCGGTCGGTCGGTCGGTTGACCCAAGCCGTCCAGGACCACCGCGCCGGGGAGGCGGCCGAGCAGGGCGCCCGGCACGACGAGCTTGGAGCGGCGCACTCCCGAACCGATGACCACGTCCCGGGTGGTCACCGCCGGGTCGACCAGGATCGGCCAGCCTTGCGGCAAACCGATCGGCGTGATGCCGCCGTACTCCATACCGGTCAGGGCCACCGCCTCCTCCATCGGCGCGAACGACGCCTTGCGCGCGCCGAGGTGGCGGCGGACCAGGCCGTTGACGTCGGCTCGGGTGGAGGCGAGGACGACGCAGGCGGCCATCGTCGTCGTCTGGCCCCGCCGCCCGGCGACGACGACGCAGTTCGCCGATTCCTCGGCCCCGACCCCGTAGTGGGCGCAAAACGACGCGGTGTCCGCCAACGCCGGATCGATTTCCGCCACCGCGACCTGGTCGGCGTCCGCCGAGGCGCGGAGCGCGGCGAGCACCGGCGGAGCGAGCAGGTCGGGTCGCGTGAGAGCCGGGACGGCGGCGAGTCGCGCGGCGAGGGTCACGGCTCCGATTCCAGCACCTCTCCGGCGGTCGGATGCAACGCCGGGGTCACCCTCAGCTGGGTGTCGAGGACGTCGAAAGCCTCCGGCACCTCCGACGTCCACCGGACGGCGTCCGCGACCTCCCGGCGGACGAACCCCGCATCAACGAGGAAGGCGACCTGGGTGCGCAGCGGAGCGAAGTGGCCGAAGGGGTCGCAGACCACGACGGGTTTGGCGAGCAGACCGAGGCTGCGGGCCACCCAGATTTCCAGCATCTCTTCCAAGGTCCCAAGGCCCCCGGGGAGGACGAGGAAGCCGTCGGCCCGCCGTTCCATTTCCGCCTTGCGGCTGCGCATGTCCTCGGTGACCACCAATTCATCGGCGTCGTGGTCGGCCACCTCCATCGCCAGCAGCGCCCGGGGGATGACACCGGTGGTGTGTGCCCCGCCGGCGCGGGCGGAGCGAGCGACCGCCCCCATGCACGAGACGCTCCCGCCTCCGCTCACCAACCGATGACCGCGGCGGGCCAATTCGGTGCCGACCGCAGCGGCCAGTTCGAGGTAGCGGATATCGATGGCTTCGCTCGACGCGCAGAAAACGCAGATCGTGGTCATGCTTACATGTCGGAGCCGTAGCGGTCGGCCTCGGCCCGCTCCATGATTTCGACGATTTGTTCGACGTCGTCGGTCACCGTGAGCAGGTCGAGGTCCTCGGGGGAAATCATGCCTTCCCGCAGCGCGTGCTTGCGCAGCCAGCCGAGCAATTCCTTCCAATAGTCAGCGCGGTACAAGACAACGGGGAACGACGTCACTTTGTGGGTCTGCACCAACGTGAGCGCTTCGAAGAGCTCGTCCAGGGTGCCGAAACCCCCGGGGAAGACGACGAAACCTTGTGCATATTTCACGAACATCGTCTTGCGGGCGAAGAAATAACGGAATTGCAAGCCGATGTCCACCCAGTCGTTGAGCTTTTGTTCGAACGGTAATTCAATGCCGAGGCCGACGGAGACCCCACCGGCTTCGGAGCACCCTTTGTTGACGGCTTCCATGACGCCCGGGCCGCCGCCGGTGATGACGGCGTACCCGGCGCGGGCGAGGGCGGAGCCGAGTTTCTCTGCGGCCGCGTAATCCGGGTGGTCGACGGGGGTGCGCGCCGAGCCGAAGACCGACACCGCGGCGCCCAGTTCGGCGAGCAGACCGAAGCCCTCCACGAACTCCGAGGTGATGCGCAGCACCCGCCACGGATCGGTGTGCACCCAGTCCGCGGGACCGCGGCTGTCGAGGAGACGTTGGTCGGTGGTCGTCGTCTCGACTTGGGAGCGCCGCAGGATGACCGGGCCGCGCCGCTTCTCAAGAATGTGGTGGTTGTTGCCGCTGCGCCGGGCGGTCGGGGCCGGTTCGGTGCGCCGTGCTTGCTCGCTCACGTCACCTCCCATGCTCCCCAGGGCCTGTCTCCCCGGCGACCGGGGCGGCGAGCAGGTACGTCGCCAGCACCCGCTCGCATTCGGCGATCTGTCGGACGTCCACCTCTTCGTCGGCGCGATGCGCGAGCTGAGGGTCGCCCGGCCCGTAGTTCACCGCGGGAATGCCGAGGTTAGCGAAACGCGCGACGTCCGTCCAGCCGAACTTCGCGGACGGCGGCGATCCGACGGCCGCGACGAATTCCGCCACCGCGGGAAGTCCCAAACCCGGGGGAGCGGCGGGCGCGGCATCGGTGACCTCCACGGGAAAACCCGCGAAGACCTCACGCAGGTGGGCCTCCGCCTCGGGAATGGTCCGGTCCGGGGCGAACCGGTAATTCACGGTCACCACACACCGATCGGGGACGACGTTGCCAGCCACCCCACCTTCGATCGCCACCGCGGACAACCCCTCGCGGTATTCGCAGCCGTCGATCACGACGGTTCGCGGCTGGTAGCGGGCGAGCCGACCGAGCACGTCGGCTGCGGCGTGGATCGCGTTCACCCCGAGCCACGCCCGCGCGGTGTGCGCCCGCACTCCGGACAACGTGATCTGCGCGCGCATGGTTCCCTGGCATCCGGCCTCAACGACGCCTGCCGTCGGTTCGAGCAGGACGGCGAAATCGGCGGCGAGCAGCTCCGGGTGAGCCCGCGCCAAGTGGCCGAGGCCGTTGCGGCTTGCCTCGACCTCTTCGCAGTCGTAGAAGACGTAACGGACGTGGCAGGCGGGTTCGGTGAGTCGGGCGGCGAGTCGGAGCATCACCGCGAGACCGCCCTTCATGTCCGCAGCGCCGCAGCCGATGAGCCGATCACCAATCCGTCGCGCGGGAAGGTTGCCCGCGATCGGCACGGTGTCCAGGTGCCCCGCCAAGATCACACGACGGGCGCCGTACCCCCGCGTCGAAGCCACCACCACGTTGCCGAACCGGACGACGTCCAGGTGCGGGTAGCGATGCAGCGCGGCGTGGACGGCGTCCGCGATCGGACCTTCCGAGCCGCTGACCGATGGGATGTCGACGAGGGCTTGGGCCAGCTCGGCGGGGTCCGCATCGAGGTCGAGGCGGTCCGGGACGGTCTCGGCTGAGCTCACGAGGCGACCCCGTGATCCCGAAGGATCTCGTTCAGTGCCAGCTTGTCGTGGGTTTCACCCTCGGCGAGGCGGCGGAGCACCAGCAGGCAGGGCATCCCGAAATCTCCCCCGGGGAAGGAGCGGACCCGGGTAGACCCCACGCACACCGACCATGCGGGTGCCTCCCCGCGCGGCAGCTCCTCCCCGCTCTGAGCGTCGAACACCCGGGTGGACGCGGTGAGGATCGCGCCGGCCCCCAGCTTGGCTCCCCTGCGGACCCGCGCGCCTTCCACCACCAGCGAGCGGGAGCCGATGAAGGCGTCGTCCTCTATCACGACCGGGACGGCGCTGGGAGGTTCGAGCACCCCCCCGATCCCCACCCCGCCGGCGAGGTGAACCCGCTTGCCGATCTGGGCGCAGGAACCCACCGTCGCCCAGGTGTCGACCATGGTCCCTTCGTCCACGTATCCGCCGATGTTGACGAAGCTCGGCATCAGGACGGCGCTCGGTGCCACGTAAGCGCCGCGACGTACGATCGCGCCCGGCACGATGCGGGTGCCGGGGAAGTGGGCCTTCAGGGGAATGCGGTCGTGATAGCGGAAATCGCCGACCGTGGCTTCCCGCATCGGGTAGAGCTTGAAGGCCAGCAGGATCGCGCGTTTCGCCCGCTCGTCGACGACCACCCGGTCGGTCTGCGGATCCACGAACGCCACCCGCGCAGCGCCGGAATCGAGAAGATCGAGAGCCTCGTCGACCACGGCCCGAGCTTCGCCCGGCGCCCCGAAGCCGCCGTCGCTAGGGTTGAGCTCACTCCGCCGCTCCCACAGCTCGTCGATGAGGGCCGGGAGCGGGCTGACGAAGGGTTGTGCGTGAGGGTCTCCCATGGGCGCTGACCTTACCCGCCGCCTCGGACCTCCCAGGGCGGCAGCCGCCCGTTCGAGGCGGCGGCGCCTACCGCGGGTGGTCGCGTCGGCCGCTGCGATCGCCGTCCTGCTCGCGGGGGTTGTCACCTGGCGGCTGGTGCAGCCCGCGCCGACCCGGTCCGATCGGTGCTCGGTGGTCGGGATCACGACCGGCGAGCGATATGCGATGAGCCCGGAGCAGTTGCTGAACGCGTCGATCATCACGGACGTCGCGCTGCGCCGCGGTCTGCCGGAGCGTGCCGTCGTCATCGCGCTCGCCGTCGCCCAGCAGGAGTCGAAACTGCGGAACCTCTCCTACGGGGACGCCGATTCGGTCGGCCTCTTTCAGCAGCGCCCGTCCCAGGGGTGGGGGGAGCGGTCGACGTTGTTGGTGCCGCAGACCGCGGCGACGAAATTCTTCGACGCGCTGGTGAAAGTGCCGCATTGGCAGAGCTTGCCGCTGTCGAAGGCGGCGCAGGCCGTGCAGCACAGCGCGTTCCCCGACGCCTATGGGGAGTGGGAGCCGCGCGCCACCGCTTTGGCGGCGGCCCTCACCGGGCGCACCCTCGGCCAGCTCGACTGCACGCTCGCCCACCCCGGTGTCGCCGCCGCCGCTGCCCGCACCGTCGAACCCGGAGCCCACGTTCTGCCGGCGGACGCGACGGTCGCCGCCGCCACCTCCGCCGTCCGGTCGGCACTCCTCAGCGACCTCGGCACCGGTCTCGCGGTGACGCCGGGAGCGGCGACGTCGACGAGTGCGCAGCTTGCGGTGCGGGCTTCCGGGCCGCTTCCCCCACCCGGTGGGGTCGCTCCGCAAGAACCGGATGCCGCACATCGGGCCGCGACCATCGCGAATTGGGCGCTCGCCCACGCCGCGTACCTGGGCATCACCAAGGTGCAGGTCGCCGACCGACTCTGGACGGCGGACGTCGGATGGCACCGCGATCACTCCTCGGCGGCAGGCGGCTCGGCCTCCGGTGTCGACGGCTCCCCCGTGGTGGTTTTGACCGTCGCGTCTTAGGCGGCGGGTGGGCGTCAGCATTCCGTGACGGCCAGCATTCCGTGAGGGTCAGCATTCGGTGAGGTCGACGCTCACGGTCGCGGCCAGTCCGCCCCGGGACGTTTCCTTGTATTTGGTCTTCATGTCGCGTCCGATGTCGCGCATCGTGGCAATCGCCTGGTCGAGGCTGACCCGGTGACGGCCGTCGCCGCGCAGCGCAAGCCGTGCCGCGGCAATCGCCTTGACCGCGGCCAGGCCGTTGCGTTCGATGCACGGGATTTGTACCAGCCCGGCAACGGGGTCGCAGGTGAGGCCGAGGTTGTGCTCCAGCCCGATTTCGGCTGCGTTCTCGACTTGTGCCGGGGTGGCGCCGAGCGCGGCAGCCAATCCTCCGGCGGCCATCGCACACGCCGATCCGATTTCCCCTTGACAGCCCACTTCGGCACCCGAAATGGACGCATTCTCCTTGCACAGCGAACCGATCGCCGTCGCAGTGAGTAAGAATCGCCGCACGCCGTCGTCGTCGGCTCCGGGCACGAAGGTCGTGTAGTAGCGGAGGACTGCGGGCACGACTCCGGCGGCGCCGTTGGTGGGGGCGGTGACGACGCGACGCCCCGCGGCGTTCTCCTCGTTGACCGCAAGGGCCCAGGCCATGACCCACTCCATGTCGTGAAAACTCCCCGGAGCCGGTGGCGCTTCCTGCAGCCTCCGGCACAAGTCGGCCGCGCGACGACGCACGTGGAGGATGCCGGGCAGCTCGCCTTCGGTCGCACATCCACGGTCGATGCACTCGTTCATTGCAGCGGCGATCCGTCGGATATACGCCTCGACCTCCTCGCGGGAATGGCGGACCAATTCGTTGGCGAGAACCACCGACGCGATGTCGCAACATTGCCGGTCGCAGATGTCCAGCAATTCTCGGGCGCTGCGAAATGGATAGGGCAGCGATCCCTGGGTGTCGTCGATCCGAGCGCCTCCTCCTTCGACGACGAAGCCGCCGCCGATCGAGTAGTACACCGCAGCCACTAGCAAGCGATCCTCGTCACCGTATGCGGTGAAACGCATTCCGTTGGGGTGCGCCGGGAGCCTGTCCCGCGGGCGCAGCACGAGGTCGCGTTGTTCGTCGAACTCGATGCGCCACGTCCGAAGCACCGGCAACATTCGACGGCGACGAACTTCTTCTGCGATCTGGTCTGCCACATCGGGATCGACCGTTTCGGGTTCCTCGCCGACGAGACCGAGGACGACGGCTTTCGGCGTCCCGTGTCCCGGGCCGGTCGCCGCCAGCGAGCCGAACAATTCGACCCGGATCCTGCGCAGCAAAGCGAGCTGTGCCGAATCGAGGTTCGCTACGAACCTTCGGGCGGCCCGCATCGGGCCTACGGTATGCGAACTCGACGGTCCGATGCCGATGGTGAACAGGTCGAAGATGCTGACCGGCATAGCGAAACCCTCCCGCGATACACCTGGGTACGGACCCCTCTGTCGCGAGCCTGAGAGCTGCGCCGATCGGCTTGCCCCTTCGGCGGGCCGCGTCTGCGGCCGCTTTCCAGAGTTGCCTCCCTCGGACAGTGCGGGTGCCTGAGAGTGTGCGGGTCTTGCCCCTACGGCGGATCCCGCTGGCTGCGGGACCTCTCTCCCATCCGAGATCGACGGCTATGAAGTTGTCGTCGGCTGTGAAGTTGTCGTGACGTCACGGCTGACGCCTGCGGTACGCGTCGCCGCGACGAACGCCGTGAAAAGTCGAAGGTCGGTATCGGCTTCCGGATGCCACTGCACGCCGATGCAGAACGGGTGGTCGGGTTTCTCGATGGCTTCGACGGTGCCGTCCTCCGCCTGGGCTGCAACGCGAAATCCCGGGTGGGTGACGACCCCTTGATGGTGGAGGGTCGGCACGTCGATTTCGTCGCCGAGGATCTCCTGCAACCGACTCCCCGGGACGATCCTCACCGGGTGACGCCCGAATCGGCCGGGAGCCGCTGCGTGTTCGTCGTGACCCACCCGTTCGGGAAGATGTTGGATCAGTGTTCCGCCGGTGGCCACTGCCATCACCTGCATGCCGCGGCAAATCCCGAGCACGGGCCGCCGGGCTTCCAATGCGGCACGAACGAGGGAGATTTCGGTTTCGTCGCGCAGCGGATCCGCGGGATCGGTCGTCGGGTGCTTGGGTTGCCCGTAGCGACTTGGGTCGACATCGGGTCCTCCGGTAAGCACGAGGCCGTCGATGACGTCGAGGAGCCGATCGGGGACCGGTCCGGGAGGGACGACGACCACGTCGGCGCCCGCGGCCCGCAGTCGGTCGACGTAGCTCTGGTGCAAGACGAGCGCCGGGACATCGTTCCACGCCCGCCAGGAAGCTCGGTCGAGATAGCAGGTCACGGCAACGAGCGGGCGAGAGGACACCGGGCACCTCACAGCGGAGTCACGTACGCGGCGGTGATTCCGCCGTCCACGAGGAAAGTCGAGGCGGTGATGAAGCTCGACTCATCGCTGGCAAGAAAGAGTACCGCGTTGGCGATTTCTTCGGGTTCGGCGAACCGCCCGATCGGCACGTGCACCAGCCGGCGGGCGGCCCGCTCCGGGTCCTTGGCGAACAGTTCACGAAGCAGGGGGGTATTGACCGGCCCCGGGCAGAGCGCATTGACCCGGATTCCTTCGCGGGCGAATTGCACCCCAAGTTCCCGGGAAAGCGCGAGGACTCCCCCTTTGCTCGCGGTGTAGGAAATCTGCGACGTCGCCGAGCCGAGCACTGCTACGAACGAGGCGGTGTTGATGATGGACCCCGATTTTTGCTCCCGCATGTACGGCAGCACGGCCTTGCAGCACAGGTACACGCTGGTGAGATTCACCTCTTGCACCCGTCGCCAGGTGTCGAGATCGGTCGAGAGGATCGAATCGTCCTCAGGGGGCGAGATGCCGGCGTTGTTGAACGCGATGTCGATGCGTCCGGTGGTGTCGTGGGCAGTGCGGAAGAGGTTCTCGACATCATCCGGATTCGCCACGTCGCAATGAACGTAGCTGCCGCTCAATGCTTCGGCCAGCTCCTTGCCGCGGTCGTCGTCGACATCGGCGATGACCACGTGCGCACCTTCCCGGGCCAGCACGCGGGCACTGGCGAGGCCGATCCCGCTGCACCCTCCGGTGACCACCGCGGTTTTGCCGCTGACTCTCCCTGCCATCGATGACTCCTCGTCGTCGTTTCTCATCCAAACCCGTCGCTCGACATCAGGAGGTTGCTATGAAAACGTTCTTCACCTCGGTGAATGCCTCCAGGGCGTGCGGTCCGAGCTCTCGGCCGAGCCCGGATTGTTTGAATCCGCCGAACGGCGTGTTGTAACGCACCGAGGTGTTCGAGTTGACCGACAAGTTGCCCGATTCGACGCCCCGCGCGACGCGAAGGGCACGCCCGACGTCGCGGGTCCAGATCGAACCCGACAGGCCGTATTCGGTGTCGTTCGCCATCGCCACCGCTTCAGCTTCGTCGTCGAACGGCAACACGGCGACCACGGGTCCGAAGACCTCCTCCCGCCATACCGGGTCGCCGGTCCCGCTCGGACAGACCACGGTCGGCGGATACCAGAAACCCTTGCCGGACGGCGCAGAACCTCGGCAGATCACCTGGTCGGGGACGACGTAGCCGGCAACCCGCTCACGCTGCGCGGCGCTGATCAGCGGTCCCATCTCACTGCGCTCGTCCTCAGGGGCGCCGACGACGACCGAGCGGACCGCCTTCTCGAAACGGCTCAAGAATTCCTCGTACACCGAGCGCTCGACCAGAATCCGACTGCGGGCGCAACAGTCTTGTCCGGCGTTGTCGAAGACCGCGTAAGGGGCGGCCGCGGCCGCAGCATCGAGGTCGGCATCCGCGAAAACGATATTGGCGCTCTTGCCGCCCAGTTCGAGGGTGATGCGTTTCACGCCATCTGCGGCAAGACGCATGATGCGTTTACCTACCTCCGTCGAGCCGGTGAAACAAATCTTTCGCACCAACGGATGGCGCACCAAGGCTTCGCCAGCGACCGAGCCGCGGCCGGGTATGACGGTGAGCACACCCTCGGGAAGGCCGGCGTCGAGGGCGAGTTCGCCGAGACGCACGGCGGTGAGCGGCGTCAATTCCGCCGGTTTGAGCACGACGGTGTTCCCCGCGGCGAGCGCCGGTGCGAAACCCCATGCGGCGATCGGCATGGGAAAGTTCCACGGCACGATGACCCCGACGACTCCGAGCGGTTCGCGAAACGTCACGTCGATGCCGCCGACGACGGGGATTTGTTCGCCGCAGAACCGTTCCGGCGCACCGGCGTAGTACAACAGGACGTCGCGTACGTTCGCTGCCTCGCCGCGGGCGTTGCGAATGGTGTGGCCGGAGTTGCGTACCTCCAAGGACGCCAGCTCTTCCAGATGCGCGTCGACGACCTCCGCGAAGCGGCGCAGCAAACGGGCTCGATCGGCCGGGGTGATAGTGCGCCAAGCTTCGAATGCCCGGTGGGCACGGCGTACCGCCGCATCGACACCGGATTCGTCGACCGCATCGAGCGTGGCAATGACCTCTTCGGTCGCAGGGTTTACGACCTGTAACGACGGCACGCTACCTCCCTCGATCGCTCCTGCTGTCGGACTGGTCCCGGCGATGCGCGCGAACTCCCGGACTCCTCAGAGTCGTTCGAATCCGCGGAAGCGCTCCCAATCGGTGACCGCTGCATCGAAGGCGGCCAACTCGGTGTCGGCGGCGTGGACGTAGTGGTCGACCACGTCGTCGCCGAAAATCTTCCGGGCCCGTTCGGAGGCGGCGAATGCGTTCCGAGCATCGCGCAGGGTGGTGGGGACGTGCGGCTTGTTCGCGGCGTAGGCGTTCCCTTCGTACGGCGGCTCCAAGGGAAGCTGATGCTCGATTCCGTACAGACCGCCGGCGAGCATGGCGGCCAGAGCAAGGTAGGGATTCACATCCCCGCCGGGTACCCGATTCTCCACCCGCAGGCTCGGTCCATGACCGACGACGCGCAGAGCGCAGGTCCGATTGTCCAAGCCCCAAGCGATGGTGGTGGGAGCGAAGGAACCCGGCTGATAACGCTTGTAGGAGTTGATGTTCGGTGCGTACCAGAGGGTGAACTCCGCGAGCGTATCGAGAACCCCGGCGACGAAGTGCTCGAATATCGAGCTCCGCCCGTGGGGACCGTCGGCGAAGACGACGCTCCCGTCGGTTCCCCGCAGGCTCATGTGGATGTGACAGGAATTGCCTTCACGTTCGTTGAACTTCGCCATGAAGGTGATCGACTTTCCGTGGGTGGCGGCGATCTCCTTGGCTCCGGTCTTGTAGACGACGTGGTTGTCCGCCGTCCTCAAGACATCGGCGTAGCGAAAAGCGATCTCATGCTGGCCGAAGTTGCACTCCCCCTTGGCGCTTTCCACCTGCATCCCGGCTCCGGCCATACCGTTCCGGATCGCACGGAGCAGGGTCTCCACTTCGCCCGTTCCGAGGATCGAGTAGTCGACGTTGTACCGATTTGCCGGCACCAGATCCCGGTACCCCTTGTGCCACGCCGTCACGTAGTCGTCGGCGAACACCATGAATTCGAGTTCGGTTCCCGCCAGAGCGACGAAACCACGGTCACGGGCGGCCTCCACCTGGGTCCGCAGAATTTGGCGCGGCGACTGCCGCAACGGGGAGCCGTCCAACCAGGCGAGGTCGCATTGCACCATCGCGGTCGCCGGCATCCAGGGGACGAGCCGCAGGGTATCGAGATCGGGCTGGAGCAGCATGTCTCCGTACCCGCGGTCCCAGGAGCTGATGGTGTATCCGGGGACGGTATTCATCTCGACGTCCACGGCCAGCAGGTAGTTGCATCCCTCGGTTCCGTGGTGGGCGACCTCGTCGAGGAAATAGCGTGCGAAAACCCGCTTACCCTGGAGTCTGCCCTGCATGTCGGTGAAAACGACCAGCACCGTGTCGATGTCGCCCCGCTCGACCAGGTCCGCGAGTTCGTCGAGCCGCATCATCTTCTCCTCTTCACCCTAACAATCCGCGGAGCAAAGCCGAGGTGGCTTCGCAATGCTCTTCCATCACCTGGCGTGCGGTGGCCGCGTCACCGGCGAGAATCGCCGCGACGATCCGCGCGTGTTGGGCATGCGAGTGGGCGATGTTCCGCTGCAGCACCGGAATGGAGGTGAGCATCTCGTGCAGCAGTATTTGCGCCTGGGTCACCGCGTCGACGAGCATGCGCGAACCGGAGAGCGTGGCGATGGTCAGGTGCAACCGCGAATCCGCCATGCGATGGCTTGCCGCATCCGGAGCGTTCTCCACGGCCTGTCGTGCCGCGGTCAGCGCCGCCCGCTGTTCGGCGCTGAGGTCCCGGCGGGCCGCCAGCCACGCCGCCCCCGGTTCGACGACCGCTCGGAAATCCAAGGCGTCACGGAGCTCCGGGCCGCGGCGACGGAGCGATTGTGCGCCACCCCGCCCTGCCGGCGCCCCCGCGTAGGTCACCACGGTGCCGCCTCCGCGGCCGCGACGCACCTCGACCATTCCGGCGTCACGTAGAGCTCCGATCGCTTCGCGGAGGGTGGCGCGGCTGACCCGGAGCCGGGCGGCGAGCTCGCGCTCAGAGGGTAACCGCTCCCCCGTCGCGTACACGCCGAGGCGAAGGGCGTTGGCGAGCTGTTCCACGGTCGATTCGAAGGTGTTGCGGTCCCGAACCGGCCGCAATACCACGTCCGCGAGGGAAAGCTCCGCTGCGCCGTCCGCCGTCGCGCGTCGTCCCGCCACTCGACTCCCGTCCCCTCTCCACGGCTCCGGACACCGGCCTGGGCCGGCTCAGACCGGCTCCTCGGCCTCCAGAATCTCCTCGGCCCGCTTCGTCACGTGTTCGCTCGTGCCGCGCATGAAGTGCTTGCGCCCCTTGGTGATCCACGATAGCCACGCGAAGAGGGCGACGATGGCCACCGCGACCGGCGCGTAATTGAAGGTGTTGACCGTAATCGGCTTCAGCGGAGGGAGCATGAAGAGGACGACGATGAACGCGACCCAGCCGACCGCGATCCAGCCCACCAACGCACTCCACTTGCCGAGGCTCCACTCACCCTGACGGAATTCCGGGTTGAGACGCCGCAGCAGCACCGGGGTGACGTAAGCGATGTACAAGCCGATGACGGCTATCGACGTACACGCCAGGTAGGCGGTGGTGCTCACCACGGCGGGGGCAGCTAGGATCGCCGAGCAGGTGACGCACAGCCAGATGGAATTCGTCGGCGTACCGGTACGCGGATTCACCTTCGACCACAACCGGGAGCCGGGAAGGGCGTTGTCGCGACTGAACGCGAACGACATCCGGGAATTCGCCGTCACCGAGCACATGCCGCAGAAGAACTGGGCGACCGCCGCGATGAAGAG